>NZ_CP013070.1:0-324000 GCF_000264945.2 Sphingobium indicum B90A | reverse complement strand
CTTTCGATGATACGCCAGCACAGCGAGTACCTCCACCGAGCCTTAGCGTCTTTCTGATCGGCGAGTTCGGGATCAAGAAGTAGGTTTCGCTTCTGGCGCTCGGATGCATTCTTGGGCTCATGAACTGGCTGGAGCAGCCCCTGCGCATATGCGGCGCGAAGCCATTCAGGCGTTATTTCGGTTTTTGATCCTGCCTGATCGTCAAACACCTGTAGCAGCTTGAGAGTCTTAAGGTCGCGGAGTTCGACAGTCCCAGCCTCATTCACCTTCTCAAAGCGCACCATTCTATTTCCGGCGCGAAAGCAAGTGCCCGCCGCCTGGTTCAACAACTCTGCCTCGGCCCCAGATACGGGTTGTAGAAATGTTTCCGATTGATATTGCATGGCTAATACTCGTGAAGGTACCGCCGCCGATGCATCATGCACCGACGGGGCTTCGATAACTGGGGCTTAGTTGGCCTTTTGGGCCCGCAGCGTCTCAGAGAGCGCGAATGTCTGGCGGGCAGCTCGCGACTGGATCGACCGAACGAATGACTGTTTCGCTGGTGATTTGCTGGTTCAGATCGTAAGCGAGCTTACGTCGGCACAACATCGCGCTGACTATCGGTCGAGCTCGACGCGCCTCTCGATCGATCGCCTCCAAGACGCGGGCGAACGATTGCTCTGAGTTGCGCTCCAGAAGATTTCGAACTGCATCCTCCTGTCGGAGGCTGAAGTGGGTAAATCGCTCCTGGAAGGCGGTAGTGATATTGTGATGACGCCGACGATTTGCTTCGATGTCCGCCCCAGTCACCTTCCTGAATGCGATACCGTAGCTGGCAAGGTCTCGATCAACTTTGTCGATGAGTTTGGAATAAGTTCCCATCTGGAAATAGCTGCGGGTCGCTTTGACCTCATGACCTTCGACCTTCGCATCGACCGTAAGCGCTACAGCGTCAGGCGTATACCGGGCCGTGTGATCCCCGCGTTTCCAGTTCACCTCCATGCCGTGAAGCTGGTAATCGACATAATTAGGGTCAACTTCCAGTTCCTGAGCCCACTGCAATTCGTAATGCGATTCCCCAGTTTGCGTTCGGCCGTTTTTCACACTGAGATACGCGAAGGTGCTGCCGCTGCTGCGATGCGTGATCTTGTACGAGTTAGCCGAATTTACCGAACGCAACGTTGGCTTACCCAGATAGGCCAGGTCAGCCAAAGACGTGTACGGTTCCCCAAATGCGGTCCAACTTGGATGGTAACGGTATAGTCCTCCGGACTCACCTGCCCGGGCGGGAAGACAAGCTAGCGGATCAGGAACCGATAGATACGAATTATTCTTAACCGACGTAATCAAGCTCATTGAACACCCCCCTGCGCTCGTTAAAGCGACGCTTTACACTCCCATCAGCTTCTCGGAACCCGGACCTCAGCAATACCAGACGGGCCTGGCAAAAATGAGAACCGCTTTATGAGAAGCAGTTAGTGCTGCACTGGATATCCCGGTGCTGCAGCGCTTGCAACATGAATCTGCATCAGTTAGTACAGCACTCCATCTCACCTTCGGTGAAATTTTCTGAGAGGCGGTCCTTGGGTGAGTTTTGAAGCACTAATTGCACGTTATCTGACCCCGTCTGGGACCATCGAGGATGAACTCGGGGTGTTGGCTGGGCACAGCAGGGAAAAGCAAGAGATCGTTCGGACCCGACTTGAGGCGATCGATCGCTTCTTATCCAAGTCGGACCGCATGCGAGTGGATGCTGAGGCAATCGCACATGAGATCGGAATTTCAGGAAGACAATTCTACGCCCTAATTGCAAAAGTCCGGGAATTCGGGCCTTCTCGCGCCTTGCTGCCGGGCTACCGTAATGTCGCGCGCGCGGCACCCACGAGAGATGGACTGAAGCCTCAGGTCGAAGAGCTTTTGCAGTCCTTTTTGCGACACAAGCACGATGCGCGGTTGGCGACGGTGGAAGGCTTCGTTCGCGCAGCGTGCGCAACCCACAACATCGACTATCCTGGAGCATCGGCGATAAGGCGTAGAGTCCATATTCTCAGAAGGCAGCAGCCCTTTGCCCACTCACAACCCCGGATCGGCGCTGAGATCCTTATAGATCAGATTTGTCTCGAGCTTGCGGTGTCTGCGCTTGGTTCAGACCGTTACGCAGTGTTGACCCTCATCATAGACAGGCAGTCGCGGCGGATCCTGGGATATGGACTAACGATGGGCGATGGCATTGGCTTGGGTCTGACGCTTGCCCTCAGCAATTTCAGCCAACGAGCTATGGCTGGGTTGTCGGACGAATTTATCGCACCCGGCATCGAAGAAATCCTATGGGTCATCCCGCCCGGTCTCGAAGAACTAGCCAACTCGATCTTTGAGGGCTCATCTCCATGCGAAACGAAGCCGATCATCAAACTTGTAGGAGGTGGCCCGCGACGGCATGGAGAAGCGATCATGCGACTCGTAGGTGATCGAATTGGCAGGTTTCGATTTAAACGCCTATCCCGACTGGACCAAGATCCTCCAATCTCAGCATCGCCGGGGATCGATATAGAACTGGCCCACCGTCTGATCGGCAGCGCTGTTGAAAGCTATAACGCAGATCGTGGAGGCACCAGCCCCGGGAATATATCAGAAGATAGGCCCGGCCAGCTAGCGGCATTGGCTGACGAGCTCGAGAGCATCTTCAACCCGGTTCTGGATGCAGTGGAAACCCGATTCGTTCGCCCGTCAGTTGGGCCACATCTGTTAGGGTGAGTTGATGCAATGAAGGGCCAGATATTGAATTGGTGCTATTTGAGCCCGTCTTCGGGTTCAAAAGGCGGCGAATGACGGCATCGGCCATGCTAAAGTCAACTGGCGGCATTACAGAACCATGTGCCCACGTTTTCTGATCAATTCGCAACTTGACGCGGCCTAAACGGGAGCCCAGCGCTGCCTTGATTGCCCTACCCGCCCGGATATTCCGACTATAATCTAGAACCACACCAGCGGGGATGCCTGCGATGAGGATTTTCACGCTGTCGACGAATGCCTTCGTCAGGAGCAATCTGATCGACGACGGGCTTTCCTTTGCGTAGGCAGCAATCAGATTTTGCACTTCGCGCGGCGGAGGAAAACCTACCGACAGTCGATAATTCAGAACGGCTCCATCTTGAGTGTCCAATATTGTGAGCAGGTGAAGTGATCTCACATTTCCGTCATGATCACGGCTCTCTACTGGCAACCCACAGATATCAAGGACCGCGTCACACCTCGTGATCAGCCTGCCTTTGAGGTTTACTGCGGCACTAACTTTGCCAAATCGCGTTCCGATCGCAGTTGCCGAAGGTATAGTCACTTGGCGGCGCGCGCATATACGGCCGATCTCCTTGATAACTTCGTGGAGCTTCGCACCGCCACGCATATTTTCGATCACTTCGGCGATGATTTGTTCTTGCCTTTGGCAAATATGGTAATGAACGCCCGTCATAGGCCCCTTAACCGGATCTCCAGAAACATAGTGCCGGTATTTGCGCAGATCTGCATAAACTTGACGACGAGAGATTTGCGCGGCTTCAGCAATGCGATCTACTTCCCGCCTCGTCAGATTGTTTCGACAAATATGAGGCGCGAGAATGCGCCATCGCAGCAAGATCCGATCCCAATTCTGCGGTGGCGACGCTGTAAGCTCGTCTATAACAATCCAGTCGTACAAAATTTCATCCTTCCGGCGTTGCTTGCCGAAGGATCCCGCCCTCTTAAGACGATAATCTGGTCAGCCCAGATTCTGGGCCAGGCAGATTGGAAAATTCGTGGCATTGAGCGCGGTGCGTCCGGGTTCCCGAGGAGGCTCAAACAATTCCTGCATTGAGCATGTGACGGCGGCGCGCTCTGCATTCAGACACAGCGCATCGGCAAAGCCCCCCTCTCAATACCGGGCGTGGTGGCACCAGATTCCATTTGAAGAGAAATGTCACCGGCGCTGAATGGCGTGATCACCTGTCGCCCATCGGATTGCAACTTTCTTAAATTCGGTGAAATCACTGGGTCTGAAAGGAGTCCGGGTGATTTGGTATCTATGAAAAACCAAATGGATTTTATCAGTTTTGTGCCAGTGCGCGCGTAAGAAATGCGTTCAAGCTTTGCAGTACCATCGGATTGAATCTATAGATGATGGACCGACTTTGACGTTCTGACGATAGAATTCCACTTCTAGTGAGAACGGCCAAATGATCGCTCAGCGTATTTTGTCTCACGCCCAGACGGCGGGCCAATTCGCCCGCTGGCAACCCGTCCGATCCTACCACCGAAAGCAGCTTAACAGCGTCAAAGCGCGTCTCAACCGAGAGTGCCGAAAGCACTTGCAAAGCGTTGATTTTTTCCATCGATCCCAGTCCGCGAGACCTTCCCCCCCGGAACGATCCCAAGCGCTCACCATAGCCATCCCCGGACGCTCCACACAATAGGATCCAGATTATATCGGTGAATCGCGATATACCGAATTGTAACGTTTGCGAAATAGGTGGCGGGGCAGACAAGGGAGAGTGGTATGACAGATAACATTCAGCGCGGGGAGATTCAGCAAGACTCGGAGCAGCTTCGCGAACTCGAGAAAGGCGGGCGAAAAAAGCAGTTCGATCGAGCTGTCGCCCGACTCTGCTATGTCGCTAGCGAAACGGCAAGCCGGTTCGTCCGAGAGCGAAGCTACCGTGATCCTTTTGCTTGGCTCATGGAGCCTAAAGAACTTTTCGACGGCCAGTCTGCATTTGAAGCGTGCCGGCGCCCTGAAGGTTTCCGCCGCGCTATTGCCTTCCATTCCTTGGGACTGGACCACGATGCAGATCCGCGATTGTTAGACGACATTCCTGCGAATGCATTTTTTACTGACTTCGGCTTCAGTGGCAGTGACGATAGTCGAAATGGCAGCCTGGGAGCCAATGAGGACACGATGCCGGCTTGCCTTTTCACCGGCGACATCTGCTCAGTTGAAGCCACCCATACCGTCCAAATATTTTTTGCGATGATTGCACCAACCTTCGAGGAAGTACGCTCTCGCTTACGGAAGCGTCATGGAGCGCGCCTCGAGGACGCTGCCAACGTTCGTTTGGGTTTCGATTGGAGCGCGCCTCTAGCCAACGTCTTAGTCTCAGCAGCTACTGCGGATATGCTCGTGATGGTAGATGCCTATCCAACGAGCGCTCTGGCGACGGGCCTCGACCTTCATATCGAACAACGATTTGCCGGATGATGGATCCGACTGAAGCTGAATGGCCTGACCACGCATCGCGATCTCAGAGCGTCCAGGCGGGCCATCTGGATCCATAGGAGAGCCGCGTGAACTGCACAGGTAACGGCAAGCCCAGGACACGCAGCCCAGGAGCTGGTGGTAATCTGGAAGGGCATGATCGCATACTTTATGAGGTTGAGATGACCGATTTTTCCGAGCCGCAGGAGGACTTCGACGTTTTTCTAGATCCGCCAGGTGGCCACGCCTGGGGGTTCCCCAAGAAATTTGATCGGTCCTTCGGGGACGACGTGACCGCCTGGCTTCTGGCCAACGGCTATCCAGAATCTGAGATTGCTCAGTGGCCAGACCGCAGGGTTCCATGCTGGTCAAAGCGGGTTCGGAAGGCATGATCACTGAGAATGCCAAGGATACCTTCGAGCAAGCGATGGAACGCGCCGTTGGGGATCGGGTCCGGCAGGGCGAGGCCGCAGGCGTTGCACTGTGGTCAGCACTCGCGAACGTGGTGTGGAAAGGTCCTGCAGGAGAAGAGGCCTCATACTCGTGGCGCGAGTCCGGTTCTGTCGTGGCAGGCATCAGACGCGATCGCAGTTCCTACCTGGACTGGTATATGTCCGGACCTGCTGGCGTCGTGGCGCCGTGGATCAAAGAAGCCCTGAAGACCGAAGGATGGACCGGGAGCG
Organism: Sphingobium indicum B90A; assembly: GCF_000264945.2. NCBI lineage: Bacteria > Pseudomonadati > Pseudomonadota > Alphaproteobacteria > Sphingomonadales > Sphingobiaceae > Sphingobium > Sphingobium indicum. Next base: position 318,111 of record NZ_CP013070.1, on the reverse strand, counting down.
CGTCGGATGGAGGTTGAGGCCTGGAGGGCCGCAATAAAGGTCTATCGGGAGAGGAAAGACCCGAGAGTTCCTGCGACGCAAGCACCCGATGCTTGGACGCCGCAGGCCCATCGATGCCCCTCCTACGAAGGTGATCAGCCCTTTAGGGCGTGTGCGGCCTACAACTGCTAAGGAGCTCACTTCTCGTCGCCCTCAGAGGCCATCCAGATACCAGCGGCGCCTGCTACCAGGATCGCTGAGAGGCCAGTCGAGTATGTCACAGGGTCAAAGCGACTTTTCGTGTAAGCTGCGGCCGAAACGGTACCGCATAAAAGCATCGACGATCGACAGAAGACGTTTGATCTCGGAGTGCGTTTCGCCCTTTGGGACGTTCAGTTTCACCAAACGGGACGGCAGTTAGCTACCGCATTCCCGATTGTGCGTCCGCGACTGATCCTATCTACAGCGGCCGCCGGCGCTTACCGAAAAATGGGCCACGGTCAGCGTATGGTTGCCATAGGGTCACGGTTAGGTGGTCCCAACACCGGAGCGGAAAATGGTGCACCCGACAGGATTCGAACCTGTGGCCCTCAGATTAGGAATCTGATGCTCTATCCTGCTGAGCTACGGGTGCCCGGTGACGGCTCTATTGCGGGAGAGCGGCGCGGTCAATTCTTCGCGTCAGGGGGAATGACCGGAAATGGCAGAGGCGCCACCTCCACCCCCTCCGCGATCAAGGCCCGCGCCTCGCTGAGCGCGACCTCGCCATGGATGCTGGCGCGGTCCTGCTCGCCATAATGCATGGCGCGGGCCTGTTCGGCGAAATCGCGCCCGACCCAGGTCGAATCCTCCAGCGCCTTCTGCTGCGCCTTCGCCAGCGCCAGCACCAGTTCGCGCATCTTCGCTTCCTCGCCCGCGCCCATGACGATGGACGCGTCGCCCGATGATGCGACTTGCGGCATGGGTTCCGGGCGGCTGTTGCCCTTGGGCGCGACGGCCGGGGCCATCACCGCCTTGCCGACATGCTCGTCGCCGCAAAGGGGGCAGGCGATCAGCCCCCGCGCCTTCTGGTCCTCATAATCGGCGCTGGAACCGAACCACGCCTCGAACACATGGCCTTGGGATTCGCATTTGAGGTCGAAAACGATCACGATAGCGTCACATCCATGGGCAGGGATCGCCGGTTGGCGAGCGCGGGCACCCGCCCGCGCACGTCCTCTATGCGCGACAGGTCGACCTCCGCAAGGGCAAGGCCCGCCTGCTCGCCCATGTCGAGCACCAGGTCCCCCCATGGGTCGACGACCAGGCTGTGCCCATAGGTGTCGCGGCCGTCCGCATGATGGCCCGTCTGCGCGGCGGCGATGACGAAGCAGCCCGCCTCTATCGCCCGCGCCCGCAGCAATATGTGCCAATGCGCCTTCCCCGTCGGCACGGTGAAGGCGGCCGGCATCAGCAACACCGTCGCGCCGGCATTGGTGAGCGCCCGGTAGAGATCGGGAAAGCGCATGTCGTAACAGACCGACAATCCCATGCGCGCCCAGGGCGTATCGACCGCGACAACCTGTTCGCCAGGCCCGTAGACCGACGATTCGCGCCAGCTTTCGCCCGTCGCCAGATCGACGTCGAACAGGTGGATCTTGTCGTAACGGGCGCGAATCTCTCCTCTGTCGTCGATCATGAAGCTGCGATTGGCCCACCGACCGTCGCTGCGCTCATCCTTGAGCGGCGTGGAGCCGAGATGCACCCACAGGCCCTGCTTGGCCGCCGCCTCCCTTAGGGCGGCGAGGACGGGGTCGTCCGCCTCCGACCGCAGGGTCGCCGCCGCCCTTTGCCGGTCGCGGTCCAGATAGCCGGCCATTTCCGGCGTAAAGAGCATGTCCGCCCCCTCCCCCCTGGCGCGCGCGGCCATGTCCGCGATGGCGGCGGCATTGGCGGCGGGATCGATCCCGCTGGTCATCTGGAAGATGGCGGCGCGCATCCGGCCTATGCCCCCAGCAAGGCGTCGAGCTTGCCCTGCCGGTCGAGCGCCGCCAGGTCGTCGCTGCCGCCGACATGGCGGCCGTCGATGAAGATTTGCGGCACGGTCGTCCCGCCATTGGCGCGGTCCAGCATTTCCTGCCGCTTCGGACCGCCCATGGTGACGTCATATTCCTCGAACGCCACGCCCTTCTCGTTCAGCAGAGCCTTTGCCCGCGCGCAATAGCCGCACCAGGCCTTGGTATAGATTTCGACCTTCGCCATGTCTTACTCCTCGATCGCCGAAATTGTGGTTCGGCGCCTGTTTGTCAATCGCCGCCGTCCGGCAGCACCCGCGCCCAGCACAGCAGATGAACGCTCGCCGCGCCGCCGCGTTTCAGCGCCCGGGCGCAGGCGGCGGCCGTCGCGCCGCTGGTGTGCACGTCGTCGATCAGCAGAACGGCGCACCCCTTGAGCTCATGGCCCGGACTAAGGGCGAATGCGCCGCGGACAGCCCGCGCCCGCGCCTTCGGGGTCATTCCGCGCAGGGGCTGGGTCCGGCGGATGCGAAGCAAGGCGTGATTGTCCGCCCGCAGGCCGGTCAGCCGCGCCAGGTGGCGGGCGATCAGCGCCGACTGGTTGAAGCCGCGCCACCACAAGCGCCAACGGTGCAAGGGCACCGGCACGATGACGGCATTTCCGATGGCCGGCACCTGCCGCGCCATCTGCTTCGCGATCAGCCGGGAAAGGCCGATGCGCCGTCCATATTTCAGCCGCAACGCCACGGCGCGGGCGACATCGCCATAGGCCAGCACCGCCCGCGCGCTGTCATAGGGCGGCGGATCGGCCAGACAGGCGCCGCATTCCGCGCCGTCCCCGCGATCATATTCGAACGGCAGGCCGCAACGGGCGCAGCAGGGTTCGCCCAGGAACCGCATCCCGCTCCAGCAGGCCAGGCAGAAGGCATGGTCGGCATCCACGATCTCGCCGCAGCCGGGGCAGCGCGGCGGCAGGGCGTAATCGGCCAACGGGCGAAGCGCGGCCTTGAGCAGCGGAACGCTCTTGTGAAGGAGGAGGCGGGACATCATCTCCCTTGTTCCCGCTCCTTCGCCCATGCACAAGGCCCCCATGACCAGTCCCGACATCTTCGACCGAGCCTTGCGCGCCAGGCGGCGCGACCGGATGATGGCGCGCTTTGCCGAGCATGACTTCCTCTACCGCATGATGCTGGACGAACTGCTCGACCGGCTGGGCGACGTGCAGCGCGAGTTGAAGGAAGCGCTGGTGATCGGCTGCCCGGACGGCAGCGCCAGGACGGCGCTGGAGGCGATGGGAAAGAGCGTCGTCTGCGTCGATCCCGGCTTTGCGGCGGCCAGGGCGCAGGGCGGCGTGCAGGCCGACGAGGACGCCCTGCCCTTTGCCGATGACAGTTTCGACCTGGTGATCGCCTGCGGCACGCTGGACAGCGTCAACGACCTGCCCGGCGCGCTGATCCTGATGCGGCGGATATTGCGGCCCGACGGGCTGATGCTGGCGGCCTTCGCGGGGGCGGGTTCGCTGCCCCGGCTGCGCGCCGCGCTGATGGCGGGCGAAGGGGACCGGGCCGGGCAGCATGTCCATCCGCAGGTCGACGTGCGCTCGGCGGGCGACCTGCTGGCGCGGGCGGGCTTCACCATGCCGGTCGCGGACGGCGATGTGCTGACGGTGCGCTATGGCGATATGCTGCGGCTGATGCACGACTTGCGGGGCATGGGCGCCGGCAATGTTCTGGCTTCGCGGCCCCCCGCGCTGCGACGCGACGCGCTGGTCGGGGCGGCCGAGCATTTCGCGGCGGCGGCGGACGAGGACGGCCGCACGGCGGAACAGATGGCCGTCCTCTATCTCAGCGGGTGGAAGGCGGACCCCAGCCAGGCGCAGCCCGCGCGGCGGGGCAGCGCGACCGTTTCCCTGGCGGAGGCGCTGAAGCCGAAGCGCTGAATCGGGCGGAAGAGGCGAGCTTCAGCCCGATCGGCCGCTCGCCTCCACCTCTTCGGCGGTGCCCGGCTCGGCCATCTTGCGGTGCCGTTCCGCCAGGACGCCCGCCGGCGTCACGTGCGCCGCAGCGGCCTGCAGCTTGTTCTTCCATCCCGACACGATATGCGCCTTCCCGTCCATCAGCGCGTCCCAGCCATCCCTCGCGACCTTGGCCGGATCGTCCTTCTCGTCCGCGCCGACCTTGGTGTCCAGCATCTCGGCGCGGTCGAAGAACTCGGTCTCCGTCGGGCCGGGCATCAGGTTGGTGATGGTGACGCCATCGGCATCCTTGATCTCGTTCCGGACCGCATCGGCGAAACTGTCGATGAAGGCCTTTGTGCCATTATAGACCGCCTGGAAGGAGCCGGGCATGAAGCCGGCGATCGATCCGGTGACCAGCACCTTGCCCGCATTCCGGGCGACCATCGGCCGCAATATCTGCTGGAGCAGGTAAACGGTGCCCATGATGTTGGTGTCGATCACCCGGCGCCAGTCGGCCACGTCCTGCTCCAGAAAGGCATGGCCCAAACCCCGCCCCGCATTGGCGCAAAGCAGGTCGACCCGCCGCCCGCCGGTACAGGTGATCAGGCGGTCCACCCCTTCCATGGTGGAAAGGTCGGACTCCACCGCCTGCACGTCGACGCCATGACGCCGAAAGTCGTCCGCCGCCGCATGGATCAGCGGTTCGTCGGCCACCACCAGCAGGTCATAGCCGTCCTGCGCGGCGAGATGCGCAAGTTCGAAGCCGATGCCGGTCGACGCACCGGTCACGATCGCGAATTTCTGCGAAGCCATATGCTTCTCCTTTCAGGCGTCCCGGGCGGGCTGCATGCCCGGCTTCAGGACGATCTTGGTCACTTCGTTCTGCCTGTCGTGGAACATGCGATAGCCCTCCGCCGCCTGCTCCAGCGGCAGGCGGTGGCTGATCAGGAAGGTCGTATCGATCTTGTCCTCCATGATCGCGTTCAGCAGGCCCGGCATATAATGCTGCACATGGGTCTGGCCGGTCTTCAGCGTCAGCCCCTTCTCCATGAAGGCGCCCAGCGGAAATTTGTCGACGAAGCCGCCATAGACCGCCGGCATGGAAACCCGCCCGCCCTTGCGGCAGGCGAGGATCGCCTGCCGGATCGAATGGGCGCGGTCGGTTCCCATGAAGGTCGCCACCTTGATCTGGTCCCAGACATTGTCCGCGAAGAAGCCATGCGCCTCCAGCCCGACGGCATCGATGCAGGCGTCGGGGCCGATGCCGCCGGTCATCTCCATCAGCGCCTCATAGGTCTTGCTTTCCTCATAGTTGATCGTCTCCGCGCCGAAACGGCGGGCGAGTTCCAGCCGGCGCGGGAAATGATCGATGGCGATCACCCGCTCCGCGCCCATCAGGAAGGCGGACTGCACCGCGAACAGGCCGACCGGGCCGCAGCCCCAGACGGCGACCGTGTCGCCCGGTTCGATCTGGGCATTTTCGGCGGCCATCCAGCCGGTCGGCAGGATATCGGACAGGAACAGCACCCTGTCGTCGTCGACCCCGTCCGGGACGACGATGGGACCGACATCGGAAAAGGGCACGCGGACATATTCCGCCTGCCCCCCCGCATAGCCGCCCGTCATGTGGCTGTAGCCGAACAGGCCGGACATGGGCTGGCCGTAGATCGTCTGCGCAATGTCCTGATTGTCGGCGGGCAGGCCGTTGTCGCAGGCCGAATATTGGTGCTTGCCGCAATGGAAGCAGCTTCCGCAGGATATGGTGAAGGGCACGACCACCCGCTGCCCCTTCTTCAGGGTCGATCCCGACCCGGTCTCCACAACTTCGCCCATGAATTCATGGCCCAATATGTCCCCCGCCTTCATCGTCGGGATATAGCCGTCATAGAGATGGAGGTCCGACCCGCAGATCGCCGTGGAGGTGATGCGGATGATGGCGTCGCGGGGATTGACGATTTCCGGATCGTCGACGGTATCGACCCGGACGTCATGCTTGCCATGCCATGTGAGAGCGCGCATCAGGAGCCTTCCTCTTCATATTCGCGGCGGTTGCGGGCGGCGGTCGCGATCTCGCCCGTTTCCATCAATTGCTTGAAACGGCGCAGGTCGCGGCGCGCCTGGATCGCCGGTTCGCGCTGGAACATCTTGGCGATGGCCTTGCCGATGAAGCCGCCGGGCGGATCGTAGAGGATCGTCGCCGTCACCCAGCATCCCCGGCCGCCCGGCGCGTCGCGAAAGTCGACGCGCCCGCTATTGGGCACGTCCGCGCCTTCCTCCGAAGCCCAGGCGATGGTTTCTCCCGGACGATCCTCCGTGATCGCGGACACCCATTCGACGGTGCTTCCCGCCGGGGCCTTCACCACCCAGCGGGACCGGCGGTCGTCCAAAGGCTCCACGGCGACGACATTCTCCAGAAACAGCGGAAGATTGCGGACCTCGCGCCAGAAGGCGTAAAGCTCCTCGCGCGGGCGGTCGATCGTCACGGTCTTGCCGCTCAGATCGTCGCCCTTCGCTTCCGCCAGCCCATCGGCGGCCCTTGCCGCCGCGTCGTCCTGTTTCGCCGTGGTGAGCGGTGCGTCGTCACTCATGCTGACCTCCTTGAACGGTCAGACAGCAACCAGTTCATCCGCTCCGCCGTTCCGCTGCCAATCGCCTGAAAAGGGGGCAAAGCGCCGGTCCGCTAACATGGATAAGTCGCGGCGGAAGCGGAGGAACAGGCTGCCGACGGCCCTCGTTCTCATGGCGGGACCATCGCAGGAGAAGATCATGGACAAGCCCCGCAGGATACGGACGCGCCCGACCGAACATACACGCAACCCGAACCTCTCGACGGAGAACCAGCCGGAAGGCGCGGCCCGCCGTCCCAGCGACACGCTGGACCGCGAACCGCGGCGCGATCCGCAAAGCGGCGGCGCGATCCCGTCCAATTACGACCCGCGCACGATGACGCGGCGGGGCGAGGAAGGGGACAGCCGCGCCGGGCAGGATGAGGTCGGCGCCAGGAGCCGGCGGGAAGGCGGCGGACCACCGGCGGACGATCCTTCCACCTGACCCGATCCGCACTTCGACCGCCGATTCCGCTTTTGCGAACGGTTCGCTTGGAACCGACGCATGGCTCGCGACTTCCACCGGAAGGACCGTGCAAGGAGGAGGAAGACCATGGCCAATCCGCAGTTCACCGACGCGATCGCCCTTCTGAAAGCCGACCATCGCAAGGTGGAGGATCTGTTCGAACAATTCGAAAAGGCCGGATCGCCGGCGCGCAAGAAGACTCTGGCGCGGCAAATCTGCCTGGAACTCAAGATCCACACGCTGATCGAGGAGGAGATTTTCTACCCCGCCTTTCGCGGCAGGATAGAGGACGATACGCTGGACGAGGCCTATGTCGAGCATGACGGCGCCAAGCTGCTGGTCAACGACATAGAGGAAGGCGACCCGGCCGACGATTTCTTCGATGCCAAGGTCAAGGTGCTGTCCGAAGAGATCAAGCACCATGTCCATGAGGAGGAAATGCGCGGCGAGGGCATGTTCGCGCAATGCCGCAAGACCGACGTCGACCTGATCCAGCTCCGCGACGCGATGCTGGCGCGCAAGCAGGAATTGTTGAAGGAGGCGGGAAATGGCGCCCTCCCACCGGCCAAGCCCCGCGTCATCCAACTGACGCCCGCCTGACGGGTTCGGAGGCTGGCCGCGCCGCTCCCCCGCCAGTCCCAGGGGCACGGCAGCCTCCACAAGGCCGATTTCGACTAACCTGGGTGATGGGCGGTCCGGCCCGCTCCCGCTATGATCGCAAGGCAAAGACAAGGAGACAGCCCGTGTCCCGCCATGACGACGCGTCCTATTTCGAAGCCCGGGCCAAGGAGGAAATCCGCAAGGCGAGCGAAGCCAAGCAGCGAGGAGACAATGGCGCGATGATCGCCGTCCATGCCGAACTCGCGGTGCGCTATCAGGCCAGGGCCCTGCAATTGCAGCGCGGCTGATCCTATTCCCCGCCCCCGCTTTCCCCCGCATGTCGGGAAGGCGGGGCGCCAGGCCTTGAAAGCCGCCCCTTTCCCCGCCATCTGGCGGTTCGGATTCAACTGGGGAGAGCTTTCGAAACCGCCATGACCACCACGACCGGCACCGCACCTGAAACCCGTTCCTTCGAGGCCGACGTCGCCCGGCTGCTGCACATGATGGTGCACTCCGTCTATTCGGACAAGGACGTCTTCCTGCGCGAGCTGATCTCCAACGCGGCCGACGCCTGCGAAAAGCTGCGCTACGAACTGCTGAGCGATCCGGCGCTTGCCGGGGACGATGGCCAGCCGCGCATCACCGTCACGCTCGATCCCGAAGCGCGCCGCCTCATCGTCGAGGATAACGGCATCGGCATGAGCGAGGCCGAACTAGCCGAGGCGCTGGGCACCATCGCCCGCTCCGGCACCCGCGCCTTCATGGAACGGGTCACGGCCGCGAAGGAGGGAGAAGGCGCGCAACTGATCGGCCAGTTCGGCGTCGGCTTTTACTCAGCCTTCATGGTCGCGGACAAGGTGGACGTCTTCTCCCGCCGCGCCGGAGCGGATACCGCCGCGCACTGGGCGTCGGATGGCCTGGGCAGCTACACCATCCAGCCGGTCGACCCGGCGGAGGCTCCGGCACGCGGCACCCGCATCGTCCTGCACCTCAAGGAAGACGCCGCCAGCTACACCGAGGCGTTCACCACCCAGCGCATCGTCACGGCGCAGTCGGGCCATGTCCCCGTCCCCATCTTCCTCAAGGAAAAGCCGGATGCGGAGGAAAAGCAGATCGCGGACGGCGCGGCGCTCTGGACCCGCCCGAAATCGGACATCACGGCGGAGGAATATGCCGACTTCTACCGCAGCGCCGCCGGTCAGTTCGACGAACCCGCGCTGACTCTCCATTACCGCGCCGAGGGGCTGCACGAATATTCGGTGCTCGCCTTCCTGCCCTCCATGCGTCCGTTCGACCTGTTCGACCCGGACCGGGCCGGGCGTATGAAGCTCTATGTCCGCCGCGTCTTCATCACCGACGAGGCGCAGATATTGCCGCGCTACCTGCGCTTCGTGCGCGGGCTGGTCGACAGCAACGACCTGCCGCTCAACGTCTCGCGGGAGATGATTCAGGAAAGCCCGGTCCTCGCCGCCATCCAGAAGGGCGTCGCCAACCGCATCCTGTCCGAACTGGACAAGCTGGCCGAGAAGGATGGCGAAGCCTATCTGAAGTTCTGGGACAATTTCGGCGCCGTCCTGAAGGAAGGGCTGTACGAGGATTTCGCCCGGCGGGAGACGCTGCTCGGCCTCGCCCGCTTCAAATCCACCGCTGGGGAGGGCTGGCGCTCGCTCAAGGACTATGTGGAGGCGATCAAGGACAACCAGACCGCCATCTACTACGCCACCGGCGCCGATCTCGACCGCCTCGCCTCCTCCCCGCAACTGGAGGGGTTCCGCGCCCGCGGCATCGAGGTGCTGCTGCTCACCGACCAGGTCGACAGCTTCTGGGTCACGGCCGGGGTCGATTATCAGGGCAAGCCGTTCAAGTCGGTGACGCAGGGCCTGGCCGACCTCAGCCTGATCCCGCTGGCAGAGGGCGAAACGCCCGCCGCGCAGGCATCGGCGGAGGTCGACGGCTTCATCGCCTATGTGAAGGGCGTGCTGGGCGATGAAGTGTCCGATGTCCGCGCATCGGAACGGCTGACCGAAAGCCCCGTCTGCCTGGTCGCGCCCGACAATGCGATGGACCGCCAGCTTGAAAAGCTGCTGGCCGGGGCCGGACGGCTCGACAATGCGGCCAAGCCGGTGCTGGAGATCAATCCGCGCCACGACCTGATCGCCCGGCTCGGCACGCTGGCGGAGGACAGCGCCCTGCGCGAGGATGCGGCGCGCCTGCTGCTGGACGAAGCCCGCATCGCCGACGGAGAGCTTCCCGCCGACCCCCGCGCCTTTTCCGCCCGCCTCGCCCGCATGATCGGCGGCGCGATCCGATGAAGCGCAGCGGCCGCCGGGTTCGTTCCGGCCGCCAATATCCGCTTGCCAGCCCCGCGAAAGCGGGCCAATCACGCGGCAACAGAAAAATGAGAGGATAGCGCGTCGATGAGCTATTATGACGTTCTGATCGTTGGCGCCGGACATGCCGGGGCGCAGGCGGGCATCTCGCTGCGCCAGCTAGGCTTCGAAGGCTCGATCGCGATGGTGGGCGATGAAAAGGACCCGCCCTATGAACGTCCGCCGCTGTCGAAGGAATATTTCGCGGGCGACAAGAGCTTCGACCGCATCCTGATCCGCCCGGCCAGCTTCTGGGAAGAGCGCAAGATCGACATGCTGCTCGGCCTGCGCGTGAAGTCGGTCGACCCGGTGGGCAAGTTCGTGACGGCGGGGGCCAAGGAAACGGGCGACCGGGAAATCGGCTATGGCAAGCTGATCTGGGCGACCGGCGGCTCCCCGCGCATGTTGACCTGCAACGGCGCGGACGCGCCCAATGTCCACGCTGTCCGCCGCCGCGACGATGTCGACGCGATGATGGCGAAGATCGACCGGATCGAGCATGTGACCGTCATCGGCGGCGGCTATATCGGCCTGGAGGCGGCGGCCGTCCTGTCGAAATTCGGCAAGAAGGTGGTGCTGCTGGAAGCGCTGGACCGCGTGCTGGCCCGCGTGGCGGGAGAGGAACTGTCCCGCTTCTACGAGGCGGAACATCGCGCCCATGGCGTCGACCTGCGCACCGGCGCGCGCATGGACTGCATCGAGGTCACGGACGGTCAGGCCACCGCCGTGCTGATGCAGGATGGCGAGCGGATCGCGACCGACATGGTGATCGTCGGCATCGGCATCGTCCCCGAAACCGGCCCGCTGATATCGGCGGGCGCGGCGGGCGGCAATGGCGTGGACGTGGACGAATATTGCCGCACCAGCCTGCCCGACATTTATGCGGTCGGCGATTGCGCCGCCCATGCCAACAGCTTCGCACGGGGCGCGCAGATCCGCCTGGAATCCGTGCAGAACGCCAATGACCAGGCGAAGACCGCCGTGGCCCACATCATGGGCAGGGAAGAAGCCTATCATGCCGTGCCCTGGTTCTGGTCGAACCAATATGACCTGAAGCTCCAGACCGTGGGCCTTTCGACCGGCCACGACCAGACGATCCTGCGCGGCGATCCGGCGACCCGCAGCTTCTCCGTCCTCTATCTCAAGGGCGGCAGGCTGATCGCGCTCGACTGCGTCAATGCGGTCAAGGACTATGTTCAGGGCCGCGCCCATGTCCTTTCCGGCGCGGCGCTGGACCAGGCGCAGCTTGCCGACGCCACCATACCGCTCAAGGAAGTCGGCCTCGCCTGAGCGGACCGAAGGTCAGCCGCGAAAGCTGGCCTTCACCGCCAATTCCCACGGGCCGCCGCGATAATGCCAGGCCGCAAGCCCCGCGATGGCGAGCGGCCTGGGGCGAAAGGCGCGCCGCAATTCGTCCGCCAGCGCCTTCGCCTCCGCCGGTTCGACCTTGTTCTGCACCGTGATGTGAAAGCGCGGCCGTCCCTGGTCCTGCGGCACCAGCAGCCCGGCAAAGGCCTCCGCCAGTTCATCGCGCAACGCCGTCAGTTCCGGGCTTTCCACCCGATAGGCGACGCCCCGCCCCAACAGCATCACCTCCGCCAGCCGGGCGGCGGGCGGCGGCCCCGCGCACAGCGCCTTCAACCGCCGCGCCACTTCATCGAGGGCGGAGGGCGGCAGATGATGGAACAGCGTGACATGCGCCGGAACCCGGTTGCGCCCGGGCGGAAAATGCGCCCGGCGCAGCCCTTCGGCCCAGCCGAAATCGGCCGCGCCCATGAGGGCCGTCACGATGATCGGTGCGGCCGAAGCCTCCTGCGCCAATGCCCTGTCCCTTCTTTCGCCAAAGCCCGCCATCCCTTATGATCCATCGGGCGGGTGTCCACGCAAATCGCCCGCCCAAAGGGGGAAACAGCCATGACCGCGCCACGATCCTTCCGCATCGTCGGAATCCTGCTGCTGCTCTGGAACCTGATGGGGGTCGGCGCCTTCATCATGCAATATACCGCCGACCTCGACCAATTGGCGAAGACCGATCCCTATACCGCCCGCATCTTCGCGGCCATGCCCGGCTGGGCCTGGACGGCCTATGCCCTCGCGGTCGGCGGCGGCACGCTGGGCGCGATCCTGCTGCTGCTGCGCAAGGCTGCCGCCGCGCCCCTTTTCCTGCTCTCGGTCATCGCCGTGATCGCGCAGTTCGGCTACAGCTTCATCGGGACCGACCTGCTGGCGGTGAAGGGCGCCACCGCCGCGATCTTCCCGGCGGCGATCCTGATCGTCGCCCTCTTCCAATGGCGCTATGCCCGCGGCCTGATCGCCAAGGGCGTCCTTCGTTAGCGGCTGGAGCAGCTTGGGGCGGCATCGGTCCGCCCGCTCCAGGCTCCATCCGCGCAAAGGGGCGTCAAGCCGCCGACAGCGCCGCCGCCTGCCCCACCGCGTCGAGATCGAAGGGCGCGGTCTGGTACATTTCGTCGATCCAGTTGCCGAACAGCAGATGCGCGTGGCTGCGCCAGTGGTTTTGCGGCGTCCGCGCCGGATCGTCGCCGGGAAAATAATGCGCGGGCAACTGCCTTGCCCCATCGCGCGCATATTCCTCGGCCAGCGTCAGCGTGTCATATTCCAGATGGTTGAACATATGCAGGAAACCGCGCCCCGGATCGCCGATCAGGCACAGGCCCGATTCCTCGCTCTCGGCCAATATCTGCAATCCCCGCCCTGCCGGAATATCCTCCCGCCGCACTTCCGACCAGCGCGACACGGGGACGATGAAATCATCCGAAAAGCCCCGCATCCACGGCGATGAAGGCACATGGACATGATGGCGGAACAGGCCGAAGGCCTTGCGGTCCAGCGCATGTTTCCCGACGCCGTGGAAATGGTGCAGCGCCGCCTGCGCCGCCCAGCAGATGCTGAGCGAGCGATGCACATGGGTCTGCGTCCAGTCGAATATGGCGCGCAGTTCGTCCCAATAGCTTACCGCTTCGAACGGAAGCTGCTCCACCGGCGCCCCGGTGATGATGAAGCCGTCGAACCGCTCGTCCCGCACGTCGCTCCACGGCCGGTAGAAGGACGCCATATGATCGGCGGAGGTGTTGCGCGACACATGGTCGCTGATCCGCACCAGCGTCAGTTCGACCTGCAGGGGCGTCGCGCCGAGCAGCCGGGCAAGCTGCGTCTCCGTGCTGATCTTGTCGGGCATGAGGTTCAGCAGCGCTATCCGGAGCGGACGGATGTCCTGCCGGACGGCATCGGCTTCGCGCATGACGACCACGCCCTCGGCCTCCAATGTGCGGCGGGCGGGCAGGTCGTCGGCTATCTTGATCGGCACGTCACGTCATTCCTCGTTGCGGAGCGACGCTTCACGATGTGGCTTGGGTCCGCTTGGTTGCCGGATCGGCCACATCCTCCTTGACGGAGTGCCACCTTGCCCGGATCGGCAGGTTGGCGTTGGGCGTCGCCCCAACTCTTGATGCTGTGCGCTCAATAGGGCGATGCCGGTCGTTTGGCAACCGCTGCTTTCGCCGAGAAAAGGAAAACTTGGAGGCTTGTCTGCGGATTTCCATATGAAATCCTCCGCAGGCGCAGCGCGCGGCGGCGAGGATGGGAATGACGGCCGATCGCCCCCTTACGCCGCCAACCTCAGGAAAGGCACGGGTTGCGTCGAACGCAGCACGATGGGCCTGCCTTCCGACGCCTCGAACAGTTCGCCGTCCAATATGACGCTGCTATGGTCGCCCTCTATGCGGATGACGTCGCCCTGTTCCAGATGGATGCCCTGCATCTGCGACTTGCCGACGCGCCTGGTGATGCTGGCCCAGAACAGGCGCAGCAGGGCGGACAGGCTCTGGTCCACCGCCATCAGCTTCATATTGCCGCGCCGGCTGTCCCCCGGCTGCACGCCCAGCAGCAATCGTTCCAGGGTGGTCACGATCAGCACCGCGAAGCGCCCCGCCAACTGCCCGTCGCGGATCAGGGATATGCGCACCGGCCGGCTGGATTGCGGCAGGAATCGGGCGCGGATGCCGAAGATCAGCGACACCAGCACCGCGATCACCGTCAGGAAATGGCTGAGGCCGTTGGACAGGCCCAGCGGATAGATCTGGTTGCGGCAATAGAGCATGTAGTCGGCTAGGCCCGCCCCCCCCAGGAACATGCCCAGCACCGGCCGGCTTTCCGCCTGCCCGTCCGACAGGGCGATCAGCTCCCGCGCCACGACATGGTCGTCGACGCCCGCCTTGGCGATCTGGACGATCCTCTCCAGCGCCTTGATCGGATCGCCATGGATGCCCAGGTCCAGCGCGATCAGGTTGGTCTTGCCGTTGGGCAGCACCGCGATCGGCGGCACGCGGCCCTTGAAATGCTCGCCCTGGTACAGTTCCGTCAGCGCCGCCTGCACCGTGCCGTCGCCGCCGTTGATGACGATGACGACAGGATCGACGCGGGCGATGGTCTGCAGCGCCCGGCCGATCTGTTCGACATGCTCCACCTCATAATGGAAGATGTCGGGATTGCTGGCGCAATAGCTGCGCACGCGCGGAAGCGTCTGCCGGTTGCCCGTGGACTTGGGATTGGACAGAAGGGCGACGCGGACCATGGCGGGGGATCACATATATTTGAGGTTGATGGTGATCTTCGTCACGCCCGGCCCCGCATAGAAGGCGGCCTTTTCGACCCCCGGCTTGCCCAGGTTGAAGATGTTGATCGACGGATTGTTGGAAAATCCGCCGCCGTCGCGCGAAATATCCGTCTTGCCGTTGCCGTCGCGGTCGTGGCGCACGGCGATGCCGTAGCGGCCGGGCTGCGGCACCGGCATGCAGAAGCGCATGGCGCCATTGCTGGCCTTCACCGGCACGTCGATGCGGCCCAGCCATTCGCCCTTGGCCAGCCATGCGGCCTTGGTGGCGGGATAGGATTGCACGCGCACCTTGCCGGTCGAGGCGGCAAAGCCGCGCACGTCTACCAGAACCGCCGGGCCCTTGGCGTCCGCAGAGCAGCGTTCCAGGTCGTTGCCGATCTCCATACCATGGGCCAGGGCCGGCGCGACGGCGAACAACGCCCCTGCCGACATCAGACCCATTGCAACTTTGAACATGACCATCCAACTCCGTGAAGCTATAGCCGCCCGGTGACACCGGACGGCGAGCCCCTGTTCGCCCCGCAACTTGCCTGACTCGCATATGGGCGGGGTTTGCGGCCAAATCATGGTGATGGGACGACCACATAGAGAAATGCTGACCGCCACCGACAGATATCTCGCCCGCCTGATCGCCCTGCCCATGCTGGGGACGCTGGTGATCTCGGCCATGCTGCTGGTGCTCGACAAGATGCTGAGCCTGTTCGACTTCGTCGCGGCGGAGGGCGGGCCGGTCAGCGTCGTATGGCGAATGCTGGCGAACATGATGCCCGAATATCTGTCGCTGGGCATTCCCATCGGCCTGATGCTGGGGATTTTGCTCGCCTTCCGGAAGCTGGCGCTGTCGTCGGAACTGGACGTGATGCGGGCGGTCGGCCTGTCCTACGGCCGGCTGCTGCGCGTCCCCTATATGTTTGCGATCGCGCTGGCGCTGCTGAACTTCGGCATTGTCGGCTTCGTCCAGCCGCTGTCCCGCCATGCCTATGAGGCGTTGCGGTTCGAGCTGCGGTCGGGCGCGCTGGGGGCGTCGATCAAGGTGGGCGAGTTCACCAATCTGGGCAAGCGCATGACCCTGCGGATAGAGCGCAGCCTGGACGAGGGGCGCAACCTCCAGGGCATCTTCGTGCGCGCCGTGGGCAAGGACGGGCAGACCGTGGCGGTGACGGCGGCGCAGGGCGAGTTTCTGGCGACGGACGACCCCGACACCATCATCTTCCGCCTGCGCGACGGCGTGCTGGTAAACGATGCGCCCAAGTATAAATCGCCGCGAATCCTGTCCTTTTCCAGCCACGACCTGCCCATCGACCTGCCGCAGATAGAGCGGTTTCGCGGCCGCGACGTGGATCGGGAAAAGACCATCCCCGAACTGGTGACGATCGGCCATGATCCGGCCACGCCCGAAAAGCTGCGCAATGAAATCCGCGCCAATTTCCATTTCCGCATGGTGGAGGTGGCGATGATGCTGCTGCTGCCGCTGGCCGCGCTCGCCTTCGCGATTCCGCCGAAACGGTCGACTTCCGCGCTCGGCGTGTTCCTTTCCATCGTGTTCATCGTGACCTATCACAAGGTCAACGAATATGGGCAGGGCGTGGGATCGCTGGGCAGGATCGACCCGATCATCGCGCTATGGGGACCGTTCCTGCTGTTCGCGGGGCTGATCCTGTGGATGTACCATGTGATCGCGCACCGGCCCGGCGGCCAGCCGATCGCCGCGCTGGAATATGCCTTCGCCAAGATCGCCAAGCAGTTCCTGCGGCTGATCGGCCTTGTCCGCCGGCGGCGGCCGAGGGCGGAAACCCTGGCGGAAGGAGCCGCCTGACCCATGCATCAGTTCAACTTCTTCCCCTCGCGCCAGCTTGGCTGGTACATGGCGCGGCTGTTCCTGACCCGGACCTTCGCGGTGCTGGCGATGCTGGTCGCGGTGCTCCAGACGCTGGACCTGCTGGGCGAATCGGGCGACATCCTGGCCTATGCCGGCAATGGCGATGCGCAACTGTGGCATTATGTGGCCCTGCGCGCGCCGCAGATCGTGGCGCGGTTCCTGCCCTTTTCCGTGCTGCTCGGCACGCTGATCATGCTGGCCAGCCTCAATCAGAACAGCGAGATCATATCGATGAAGGCGGCGGGGCTGTCGGCGCATCAGATATTGGCGCCCCTGCTGGCCGCGGCGCTGGGCGTGGCGCTGATCAGCTATGCCTTCAACGAGCGGATCGTGGCGCGGTCGACCGCCCGGCTTTCCGCCTGGCAGGCGGTGGATTACGGCCCCCTGCCCCCCGAAACCGGCGTCAAGGCCAGCCCATGGGTGCGCGACGGCAACAATCTGGTGACGGCAGCCATTGTCGCCGGGCGGGGGACGGCGGTCCAGCTCCGCAAGGTGGAGATATTCAACCGGATCAACAACACGCTGACCACCATCGTCCAGGCGCCCAGGGGCCATTATGACGCTTCGACCAGAAGCTGGGTGCTGGAGGATGCGCGGCAGTTCGACGTGGCGCGGGGGACGGAACGGCAGATCGGCACCGTCCGCTTCGGCCGCGACATAAGGCCCGATCAGTTCACCCTGGCGAAGGTCGATCCGGACGCGCTCACCTTCAGCCAGTTGCAGGCGGCGATCAGCGACCTGCACGACGCCGGCCGCCCCACCGCCGAACTGGAGGGCAGCCTCTGGCACAAGCTGTCGGGGCCCTTGTCGGCGCTGCTGATGCCGATTTTGGGTTCCGTGGCCGCCTTCGGCCTGGCGCGGTCGGGGCAGTTGTTCGTGCGCGCCGTGTTGGGGATGGCGCTGGGCTTCGCCTATTTCGTGGCGGACAATTTCTCGCTCGCCATGGGCAATCTGGGGGCCTATCCGCCCTTCCTGGCGGCATGGGCGCCGTTCCTGCTGTTCCTGCTGGTAGGCGAAACGGTGCTGTTCCGGACGGAAGAATAGTAGCTCGACTCCCCGCTCCTGCGGAGGCGCTCATGAGAGCCCAGGCGTCGCGTTGTTTCCGAAACGGCGGAACTGGGCTCCTGCCTTCGCGGGAGCACATTTGGAGTTAGCGCTTCCCCATCGTCGAACGCGCTATCTTCCCGACCAGCGGCCACATGCCGGGGTAATTGCCCCGATGATAGGGCGAATCGCTCGCCAGCGTTGCGACCAGCCGCTTATGCGCCTCGCCCAGCGCATGATAGGGCACGCTCGGCAGCAGGTGGTGCAGCGCGTGATAGCGCAGGCCCACCGGCGCCCAGATCGCCGCGAAGGGCGATGGCGGCGGCACGTTCACCGAATCCAGATATTGCGCGGTGACGGTCATCGCATCGCCCTCATTTTCCCAGAGATGCGCGACCAGCGTGCGAAGCTGGTTGATGACGGTCATGCCCGCATGCACGGCGATATAGGTGAGCAGCGGCTTCCACCCGAAGGCGAAGACGCTGCCGACCAACGCCAGGGCAAAGAGGCTGGCGCCCGCTTCCTGCCAGGCCCATTGGCGAGCGAAATCCCCCTCCGGCGCGCGGCGGCGATAGGCGGGGTTGATGGAAAGCGCGGAAAATTCCGCCACGATCCTTCGCCGCAGCGGCGGGGCGACCAGGCCGAGCGGCGTCAGCAGGCCGAAGCGCAGGATCAGGCCGACGGGGGCCAGCGACGCCACCAGGATGAACAAGGGCAGCGACCAGGGCTTCATCAGCGCCAGCGGCAGATATTCCGGATCGCTCGCCGTGCCGTAGCGGGTGCGGGCATGATGCTGCGTATGCACTTCCTCATACATGAAGCTGGGGATCATCAGCGGAATGCCGACGATCAGGTTCCAGCCGAAGCGGAAGCCGGGCAGCGCGCCCTTGCGGATATGGGTCAGTTCATGGATGAAGCTCGCGGCGCGATAGAGCGCCAGCATCGCCGCCAGTCCGAACGCCAGCATGAGCGCGCTATTGTCGGTCAGGATCGCCCCGGCCAGCGCCGCATAGCCGACAATGGCCGAAGCCAGCATGTCGGGCCAATAGATGGCGGGCCGCGCCGTCGACAGTTCGCGGGTCAGGTCGGCCGCCGCGCGCAGCATCGCCGCATCGTCGGGGATCGCGCTTCGCGTCCGCGACGCGGCTGCAATAAGGGGATCGTGCACAGTCATACCGTGGTTCCTAAAGGGTAAATGCGCTGCAATTGGGGCAGCAACATGACGATTTCGTCATCCCGATCCGATCCGTTCATGTCCCGATTGACATTCCCGAAACAAGCGACGATCCGTCCTGATCCAACTCCCCTGCTCTTGCGAAAGCTCCCCCCGCCGTGGCCAATAACGAACTGGTGATCACCCCCGTCATGTCCAAGGCGGACCGCAAGGCTTTCGTGGACCTGCCCTGGCGGCTTTATGCCGACGATCCCCATTGGGTGCCGCCGCTGAAGGATGAGGTCTACAGCCTGATCACGCCGGGCAAGAACCCCTTTTTCGGTCATGCGGAGGCGCAATATTTCCTGGCGCGCCGCGGCGGCAGGGTGGTCGGGCGCGTGTCGGCCCACCTCGATCATCTGGCGCTGGCCCAGCCCGCCGAACAGGGCATGGGACCGGGCACGGGCAATTTCGGCCTGTTCGAGGCGGAGGACGCCGAAACCGGCGCGGCATTGATCGCGACGGCGGAGGGATGGCTGCGCGCCAAGGGCATGATCCGCGCCCTGGGTCCGATCTCGCTGTCCATATGGGAGGAGCCGGGGCTGCTGATACAGGGCTTCGACCACAGGCCGACGGTGATGATGGGCCATGCCAGGCCCGAATATCAGGCCATGGTCGAAGGCGCGGGCTATAGCCCGGTCAAGCAGCTCAAAACCTATGAACTGGACATCACCCAGCCCTTCCCGCCGCTGATCCAGCGCATCGTCCAGTCGGGCGAGAAGAATGAACGCATCCGCATCCGCAAGGTCGACAAGTCGAAATTCGACAGCGAGGCGGCGATCATCCTGGCCATATTGAACGACGCCTGGGGCAATAATTGGGGCTTCGTGCCGATCACCGACGAGGAAGTCGCGCATTTCGGCAAGCAGTTGAAGCCCATCGTGTTCAACGACCTGATCATGATCGCGGAACTGAAAGGGGAGCCGGTGGCGTTCATGATGACGCTGCCCGACCTCAATGAGGCGATAGCGCCGCTCAACGGCTCGCTCTTCCCCTTCGGCTGGGCGAAGCTGCTCTGGTGGCTGCGCAAGCCCCAGGTGCGGACCATGCGGGTGCCGCTGATGGGCGTGGTGCAGCGGCTGCAATCGTCGCGCCTGGCGAGCCAGCTCGCCTTCATGATGATCGAATATATCCGCCGCGCCGCCATCGCCAATTATGGCGCGACCAGGGGCGAGATCGGCTGGGTGCTGGACGACAATCAGGGCATGAACGCCATCGCCGACGCCATCGAGAGCAAGGTGAACAAGGTCTATCAGCTATATGAGAAGGCGCTTTAGGGCGTATGGGGATTCAGTCCATGGCGGGCTGCAAATAGCGGCTTTCTGCGCTTCCGGTGCTCACGTACTGAAGTACGCTGCGTCGAAACGAGTCACGCGCCTCGTTTCGAGGTTCTCGAAATCCACTATTTTCGCCGCGCCCTGAACTGAATCCCGACACACCCTAGTCGGCGGTCGAATTCGGAATTTACCGGCTGGTCGATTTGCGTGGTTAGCGGACCTATCCTATTCCTCCCCATCGGGAGGTGGGGAGGGGGACCATGCGAAGCATGGTGGAGGGGAAATGGCGCGATCTTCGAATTTCCCCTCCACCAGCCTACGGCTGGTCCCCCTCCCCATGCTTCGCGCAGGGAGGATTTGACGCCTGCAATTGGGCCATTTCCGGGCAATTAAATTGTCTCGCTCAGGGCACGGCCACATCCACCGCTCCCGGCGCGATCCTGATTGTCGCGGGCGTCTTCGCCAGCACCTCGCCGTCGATGGAGATGCGCTGCGGCGGCACCGTTTCGATCCGGAAAGCCTTGCCGCGAAACTCCTCCGTCTGCGCGTCCCGGTCGCGCAGCTTGAAGAATTTGGCGTACCAGTCCCAGGCGAGCCGCGCATGGCTGCGGCCCACCACCGCCTGGACCACGATTTCCCCCGTGTCCACAGCGGCCTGGTCGGACAGTTCCACTCCGCCATGATAGGGGCCGTTGAGGATGCGCACCTCCGTCGCCCACATCCGGCGCTGCCTGATCCCATCGTCCAGCATCAGCCGGAAAGCGCGAAACCCTATGGAGCATTTGACCGCCCAGAGCAGATAGCCGATCCGTCCCAGATAGCGCTTCAGCTTGTGCGGCACCGTCTCCCCGATCCGGGGCGACAGGCCCAGCGAGGCCGCATTCACGAAATAGTCCCGGTCGATCATGCCCAGGTCGATGCGCCGTCGGCGGCCGCTGGATATGGCCGCCACCGCCCCCTCCAGGTCGAGCGGTATGCCCAGGGTGCGCGCAAAACTGTTCGCGGTGCCCAGCGGCAACACGCCGAAGACGCAATCCTTGCCCACCAGTTCGTCGACTGTCCCGGAAAGCGATCCGTCGCCGCCGCCGACGATCACCATCGGCGCGCCGTCCGCGACGGCATCGCGCACTGTTTCCTGCAATCGTTCCGGCTCCCTCACCGCATGCGCGGCGATCAGGCGCAGTCCCGCTTCCTCCAGCCTGGTCCTGGCGTCCTTGAACAGGGCCTCCCCCCGGCGGGAATGCACATTGACGATCAGCACCGCCTCACGGGGCAGATCCTTGGCGGGCGGCGATGTCGTTCCCATGCCTCAACAACACGCAACTGCGCCGCAAGGTCCGAAACCATAAAGCGGCTTGCCCGTTCATGGGTGATGGCCCGCATCGCTCATCTGTCGGACGTCCATTTCGGCGCCCATGATCCCCGCATCGTCGCCGCCACCGAAGCCTGGCTGCAGCGGCATCGCCCGGACCTGGTGGTCATCAGCGGCGACTTCACCCAGCGCGCAAGGCCCGAACAGTTCCGGCAAGCCGCCGCCTGGCTCAACCGGCTGCGGGCGGCGGGCATGAAATTGCTGGTCGTTCCGGGCAATCACGACGTTCCGCTCTATGATCTTGCGCGCCGCTTCGGAGCGCCGCTGCGCCGGTACAAGCGTTATATCAGCAATGACCTCTGCCCTTTTTTCGAGGATGACGCGGTCGCGATACTGGGCCTCAACACGGCGCGGTCGCTGACGATCAAGGATGGGCGGATCAACCATGACCAGATGGACATGCTTCGCGCCAGCTTCGCGTCGGTCGCGCCGGAAAAGACGCGCATCCTCGTCACCCATCACCCCCTTTTCGCCATGCCGATCGGCAAGGGCGGGGAATTGAGCGAGGCCGTCGGACGGCATGAGGACGCCGTGCGCGCGGCGGCCGAGGCAGGCATCCACATCGCGCTGGCCGGCCATTTCCACCGCACCTATGCGGAGGCGGCGGACAGGATGGTGGCCCATGCCGGCGGCGCGCTGGTGATCCAGGCGGGAACGGCGACCTCCACCCGCCTCCGCAATGCCGAGCCGCAGAGCTTCAACTGGCTGCACGTCCACCGCCATGACGAGATCGAATTGCAGGTGGTGGTCTGGGACGGCGCCAGTTTCCAGCGCGGGCATCATGTCGCTTATTTCCGCCAGGGGGGCGCGTGGATCGGACAGGACATGGCCGATCCAGCGGCCTTGCCGGGCATCAAGGTGGCGGAGGCGGCGAAGGGGTGAAGGGTGGTTCGCCGTCATTCCCCCTCCCGCAGGCGGGAGGGGGTTAGGGGGTGGGCGCGACCCCGGACTTGATCCGGGGGAGCTTCCGCCTTCTCGGTTAGGGAAGGACGCCGCTGGCGCGGCGACCCACCCCCGGCCCCTCCCGTCTACGGGAGGGGAGAAAAATGTCGTCAAAGCAGGTTACGACAGTTCCACCCAGGTCGGGGCATGGTCGCTCGCCTTTTCCCGCCCTCGGAAATCCTTGTCGACCTGCGCGTCGATCAGCCGGTCGGCGGCGGCGGGACTGAGCAGCAGGTGATCGATCCGGAACCCCGCGTCGCGCGGCCAGGCGTTCATCTGATAGTCCCAATAGGTCCATACCCCGCCCGCCGGATGCCGGGAAGCGATGGCGTCGGTCCATCCGTCGCCCAACAGGCGGCGATAGGCGGCGCGGCTTTCGGGCTGCATCAGCGCGTCTTCGGCCATCGCCTTGACCGAATAGACGTCCCTGTCGCGCGGAATGACGTTGTAATCGCCCGCCAGGATCGCCGGCACTTCCTCCGCCCAGATTTGCGCGGCGCGGTCGCGCAGGCGCTTCATCCAGCGCAGCTTGTAGTCGAATTTCGGCCCCGGCTGCGGATTGCCGTTGGGCAGGTAGATGCTGGCGACGCGCAGCCCCTTCACATCGGCTTCCAGATAGCGGCTATGCTCGTCCTCCGGCTCCCCCTCCAGGCCCCGGCGGACCTCCACCGGCGTCTCTCCCCGCGCCAGTATCGCGACCCCGTTGAACCCCTTTTGCCCGTGCCAGATCGCGCCATAGCCGACATCCTCAATATCCCTGACCGGGAACGTGTCGTCGGATGTCTTGATCTCCTGCAGGCAGGCGATGTCGGGGCGCGTCTCGTCCAGCCACTCCAGCAGGCGCGGCAGGCGCGCCTTGATCCCGTTGATGTTGAAGGTGGCGATGCGCATGGCCGAAATCTCCCTGCGCGCATCCCTAAAGAGGAGAGACCCCCTCCGACAAGGGCGGGACAGATTTTAAATCGAGAAGCTGGTGCCGCATCCGCAACCGGCGGTGGCGTTGGGGTTCGTGACCTTGAACGCCTTGCCGCCCAGATCGGAGACGAAATCGACCGCCGATCCGCGCACCAGATCGATGCTGACATCGTCCACCACCAGCGTCACGCCGTCGCGCTCGACCATGATGTCGTCCGCCTCAACCGCTTCGGCCAGGCCGAAGCGATATTGGAAGCCCGAACAGCCGCCGCCTTCGACAGCCAGGCGCAGGATGGCGGGCTTGCCCTGCTTGGCGGCTATGGCGGCCACGCGGGCAGCGGCGGAGGATGTGAGATCGATGTCGGTCATCGCGCTTAAATAGGATCAAGCAAAAGGCCCGACAAGCTCTCGCCTGCCGGGCCTTGGGAAAGAGACATCGGCCGGCTCAGTCCGCCGCCTTTTCCTGGGCCTTGGTCGGGCCGCCGATGGCGATCGGCGGCTTGGTGTTCATCGCCACCAGATAGTCGGGGCCGGCGACGAAGGGGATCGGGTTGATCGCCTGGCCGTCGACGCGCACTTCATAATGCAGATGGCTGCCCGTCGAGCGGCCGGTCGAGCCCATGAGGCCGATCAACTGGCCGCGATGGACATAGCTGTTGGGGGAGACCAGCAGCTTCGACATATGGCCGTAGCGCGTTTCCATGCCGCCGCCATGCGAAATCTGGACCAGGTTGCCATAGCCGCTGGCCCATCCGGCGCGGCTGACGATGCCGTCGGCGGTCGCGTAGATCCTGGTGCCCGTGGGACCGGGGATGTCGATGCCCTTGTGCATCCGGGCGCCGCCGTTGAACGGGTCGGAACGGACGCCGAAATTGGAGGTCAGGGAGAGTTTCTCGACCGGACGGCCGGAGGGGATGTAATTGGCCGACTTCGCCTGGCCGTCGAGCCGCTGGAGGCTGGAGAAGAGGTTGGAAAAGCCGACATCGGCCGGGCCGAGCGCGCCGGTGTTGATTTCCGACGCATCGCCATAGGGATCGTCCTCGTCCGCCTTGGCCTGGGCCGGGACGGCGGCGCAGAGCGCGCCTGCCATGCCCATCGCTCCGGCAATTTTAAGTGCAGAACGGAACCATCGCGCAACGCGCGCATTTTCAAACTGTAGAACCAACATGCCGACCCCGACTCTCGACCGGAGGCTTTGCGCCCCTCGGCCTATCCCCACGTTTACAAAATGCGGCTGATGCCGCCACCCGCTGTCCGCAAGAGGACATGTCGCGGCTTATTGTGCAAGCGGAGTGTAAAATTCCCGCGTTAAACCGGCTTGTCGGCGCGCCGAGTCGTTGAACGGCGGCTTCAACGCCCCCCGAAAGTGGCGTTTCACAAGGATTTGGTAATGATTTGCGGGGTTCAGCCCCATTCGCTTCGTCGCATGGCCGAACCATGTCGTCCCTGCGGAGACGTGGCGGATTTCATCGGTCATGATCCGCTGCAACATGCGCGCCGACGCTTCGTCCCCCGCGTCCCGGAAGCGGACGATGGTGGCGGGCGTGATGTCCAGCGCCCGCGCCTCCAGCACCATCGGCACGATGGCCAGGCGGGCGAGCGCATCATGCGCCGTCTCGCTCGCCGCCTGCCACAGCCCGTCATGCGCCGGCAGGGCGCCGTAATGGCTGCCGAACTGCCGCAGCCGCCGGTGGAGCAGCGCGAAATGCATCGCCTCGTCAGCGCCCACCCGCATCCATTCGCCGGTGAATTCCCGCGGGAATTCCGCTCCGAACCGCCCGATCAGGTCGAAGGCGAGGTCGATGGCCACGAATTCGATATGGGCCAGCGCGTGCAGCATCGCGATCCGCGCCCGTTCCGAACCGATCCTGCCGCGCTTGGGCATGCGGTTGGGCGGCAGCAGTTCGGGCAGTTCGGGGCGCGCGGGCCGTTCCGGCATGACGGCGTCGAAACGATGCGCCAGCCGCCCCAGCTGCCAGTTCCGCGCCGCCGCCCGCGCCGCCATCAGCTTGGCCAACGGATCGGGGGTCAGCAGCACATGGGCGCAGGCCGCGCCCACGCTGTCGATGGAAAGGGGCAGCGTCAAAGGCCCTGTCCGGCCTCCAGCACTTCGGCCGCGTGCCCCTTGACCTTCACCTTGGGCCAGGCGCGCAGGATCTTCCCATCGGCGCCGACCAGGAAGGTCGCCCGCTCGATCCCCATATATTTGCGGCCATAGAGCGACTTTTCGACCCAGGTGCCGAAGGCTTCGCACATCGCGCCCGTCTCGTCGGAGGCGAGCGTGACGGCGAGGCCATATTTCTCCGCGAATTTCTTGAGCCTGGCCGGCTTGTCCTTCGATATGCCGACGACCGGCATGCCCAACGCCGCGAATTCGGCCGCCAGCGCCGTGAAATCCCTGGCTTCGCTGGTGCAGCCGGGCGTGTCCGCCTTGGGATAGAAATAGACGACCAGCGGCTTGCCCCTGTAGCGCGCCAGGGTGAAATCCGCGCCGTCCGCATCCTTCAGCGTCACTTCCGGCACGGCATCGCCCACGTCCAGCATCGTCATTCCTCCTTGAAGGGCGCGGCCAGCGCCGCCCATGCGTCACCCACCCTTTGCCGGGCCTCGCCGTAGCTTTCAAGCAGCGCATCCCAGCTTTCGACGCCGCAAGCCCGCGCCGCCAGAGGCCGCGTGGCGTGCGGAGGCTCGGTCGATTTCGGCGAAACCAGGCGGGAAACGACGAGAAAGCGGGTGATGAGATCGTGGGCCGGGATCAATTCGCCCGGCAGGTGGCCGGCCGCCGCCAGTTGCTCCAGCGCGGCGCGCAAATCCGGGTCGAACGCCATATTATGGCGGAACTGGGTGACGTGGATCAGGAATTCCAGGTCGACCAGCCCGCCCGGCACCAGCTTCACGTCCAGATCGCTTGCGGGCGGCTTGTGCCGGGCGATGTCGCCGCGCATCTTCACCGCATGGCGCGCCAGCTCGTTGAAATCGCGCGGCCGCTCCAGCGTCTCGGTCAGGATCGCGCCCAGCGCCGCCCGCGCCGCGTCGGATCCGAAGACCGGGCGGGCGCGGGTGAGCGCCAGATGCTCCCAGGTCCAGGCCTCCTCCCGCTGGTAGCGGGCGAAGCTGTCGAGGCTGACCGCCAGCAGGCCTTGCGCGCCGGAGGGGCGAAGGCGGGTGTCGACCTCGTACAGCGGCCCCGCCGCCGTTTGCACCGACAGGGCATTGGTGATGCGCTGGCCGAGCCGGTTGAAATATTGCGTCGCGCCCAGCGGCTTCGCCCCATCGGATTCGGTTTCGAAGCTGCCGGTGAAGAGATAGACGAGGTCGAGGTCGGACGCATGGGTCAGCACCCCGCCGCCCAGCCTGCCCAGCGCCAGGATCACCATCTCGCCGCCCGGCACCTTTCCATGGGCGCGCTCGAACTCCGCGACGGTGGCGGCCGTGAGCGCCTCGATCGCGGCTTCGGCGACGCGGCTATAGCCCCGGCCCGCCTCCAGCGGATCGCCGCCCCGGATGATCTGCGCGCCCAGGGCGAAGCGGCGGTCGTTCACCCGCTGGCGCACCCGGTCGAGCAGCGCCTGATAATCCTCCCCCTCCTCCAGCCGTGCGAACTGGGCGGCCAATATCCCGACAGGCGGCGGCGGGTCGAAGGCGGAGGTGTCGATCAGCCCGTCGAGCAGCTCCGCCCGCCGCCCCAGCGCGTCGGCCAGCGTCGGCGCATGGCTCAGCAGTTCGGCCAGCAGTTCCACAAGGCCGGGGCGCGCCGCCAGCAGCTTGAAGAAGTTGATCGCGCTCGGCAGCCGCCCGATCAGGTCGTCCAGCCGGTTGAGCGCCCGCGCCGGATCGGGCGCCGCCGCCAGCGTGCGCATCAGCCCAGGCAGCAATTGCTCCAGCGCCTCCCGCGACGCGCCGCTGCGCAGCGCCCGGACCGTGCCCGAACGCCAGCGCGCTATCCGCGCCAGCGGCGTTTCCGGATCGGCAAAGCCCAGTTCGGCAAGCTGCGCCTTCAATCGATCCTCGTCCAGCGACAGCGATTCGCCGGGAGCCGCAGGGGTCAGCCGGTCGTAATTGCCGCCCACCCACTGCACATGCGGGCGCAGCAGGTCGAGCAGCGCTCCGCCATGCTCCAGCCCGTGCAGGCGCGCGACATTGTCCATCGCCTCGGCCGACTTGGGCAGTTCATGGGTCTGGCGATCCTCCACCATCTGCAATCGATGCTCGACGGTGCGGAAGAGGACATAGGCTTCGTCCAGCTTCGCGGCGACCTCCGCTTCGAACACGCCCGCCGCCGCCAGGGCGCGCAAGGCCTCGCGCGTATTGCCCGACCGCAGCGAGGGATCGCGCCCGCCATGGATAAGCTGATGCACCTGCGCGAAGAATTCGACCTCCCTTATGCCGCCGCGTCCGCGCTTGAGGTCATATCCCGGCCCGAAGGCCTGCCCCTGCGAATAATGGTCGCGGATGCGGCGCGAAATGTCGGTGATCGCGTCGATGGCCCCGAAATCCAGGCTGCGCCGCCAGACGAAGGGGCGGATCGCCTGCATGAAATAATCGCCGAGCGCCAGGTCGCCCGCCGCCGGTCGCGCCCGGATGAACGCCGCCTGCTCCCAGCCGAGCGCGGTCGATTCATAATAGCCGATCGCCGCTTCCACCGGCAGGGCGATCGGCGTCGCCTCCGGAGAGGGGCGCAGGCGAAGGTCGACGCGGAACACATAGCCGTCGCCGTCGCGGGCATTCAGCAGTTCGCTGACCCGCCGGCCGATGCGCACGGCCGCGTCCGCCGGATCTTCCCGCTCGCCATGGGGCAGCGTCCTGGGGTCGTAGAGCAGGATCGGGTCGATGTCCGATGAATAGTTCAGTTCCCGGCTGCCATGCTTGCCCAGCGCCAGCACGACGAAACCGCGCTTCTCCGCATCTGGATAGCGCTCCGCCATGGCGGCGGCCAGCGCCTCCTCCAGGGCCTGGTCGGCAAAGTCCGACAGGGTGCGCGTGACCCGGTCCAGCCCCCAGGCGCCCGCCAGATCGGCGGCGGCCGTCACCAGCGCCACCGCGCCGCGCCTGCGCCTCAGCGACCGGGCGATGCCGTCATCGGGCGCCGCCACCCCCTGCGCGGCGGCCCAGGCGCCCTCGAAGTCCCCGCTCCCGACCAGATCGGCGACATCCGGAAAGCGATCCCATTGCCGGGCCAGGAAGGGCGAATGCGCCCTGATCCTCGCCGCGACCGCCAGACGGTCCGTCACCATGAATCTCCCATAATGGAGCCGATATTGCGTGCCATCGTGACGAACGCCAGAAACTTTTGCGCGGCTGGGCAGTTATTCCACCATGGAAATGCAACGAAAACCCTTTAGCCGGTCGGCCCGGGTTCAGGACGGCGCGATACGCCGCGTCCTGAACATCGGCGTGCCGCAGCCCTATGAGGGCATCGGCAATGCGTTGCGTTCGACCTTCCGCGCAGGCGGCGGGACAGTTCCCGACGACATGCTCGACCTTCTGGCGAAACTGGACGAACATTAAACGGCGTTGATGCTGAGTGATCTGGGTGTTTGCCGTCATTCCCCCATTCGTCACCCCTCCCCCTATTCGTCACCCCGGACTTGATCCGGGGTCCCGCTGTCTTGGACGAGGCGCGGCACTCAGACAAGAAAGCGGGACCCCGGGTCAAGCCCGGGGTGACGGGAAACTAATGACCGCAACTGGCCAATTCCCGAAATCACGGAATGTCCCCGTCCGAGGCAGCATCGACGCCCTCAGCCCGTTCGCAAAGGGTAATCATGGAAAATCCTCATTCCTCCGGCCTCCTGCCGAGCGCAGCAGCAGGTCGTCCGTCACCGTCATGGTGAAGATGGGATCGGCGTCGGCCGGCACTTCTGCGATGGCGTCGACGAAGGCGGCGCGGGTTTCGGGGTCGTCATAGACCATCTTCCGGTCGAACGCCGCGCGCCAGGTCGCCTCGTCCGGCCATTCGGCATAGCCCACGAAGCGGCCGTCGGCGTCCCGGTGCAGGCGCGAACCGTAGCTGCCATATTTCTCGCGGATCAGGTCGGTTCCCCGGCGCCAGGCCTTGCGGAACTGATCCTCCTTGCCGGGGTGGACGCGCCACCAATAGACCGCAACGAACATCGGCTCTCTCCTTTGGGAAGAGAATGAACCGCCCGGCCAGGAGTTGCGACGGAAAAGATACGCCACTGCGCTCCTGCGCAGGCAGGAGCGCAGTTCAAATGCCGGAATTACAGAACCGACTGCCCGGTCTTTTCCCAATCCGCCAGGAAGCCGGCAATGCCCTTTTCGGTCAGCACATGGTTGAACAGCGCCTTGATGACGGAGGGCGGCGCGGTCATCACGTCGGCGCCGATCTTCGCGCTTTCCAGCACATGGATCGGGTGGCGGACGCTGGCGACCAGGATTTCGGTGGCGAAGGCATAATTGTCGTAGATCAGGCGGATGTCCTCGATCAGCTTCATGCCGTCGAAGCCATTGTCGTCATGCCGCCCGACGAAGGGCGAGATGAAGGTCGCGCCCGCCTTCGCCGCCAGCAGCGCCTGGTTGGCGGAGAAGCAGAGGGTGACGTTCACCATCACGCCCTCGCCCGTCAGCGCCTTGCAGGTCTTCAGGCCGTCGATGGTCAGCGGCACCTTGATGCAGACATTGCCGGCGATCTTCCGCAGGACGGCGGCTTCCTTCATCATCGTCTGATGGTCGAGCGCGACGACCTCCGCCGAGACCGGGCCATCCACGATGCCGCAGATTTCCTCGACCACTTCCAGGAACTTGCGCCCCGACTTGTGGATCAGCGAGGGGTTGGTGGTCACGCCGTCGAGCAGGCCGGTGGCGGCGAGATCGCGGATTTCGTTGGTGTCGGCGGTGTCGACAAAGAACTTCATGGGGTCTGCTCCGGCGGAGGAAAGGTCGAATCGCCTTCCCTTTAGCCGCTCCCTGACGGATTAGCCATTATTGCCGGACGCAGCCCCTTTACCTGCCGCACGGCGCGACATTATGACGGCGGCACCTTTCCAAAGGACCGATCCATGCCCCGCCGCCAGCGTCCCCGCCACATATCGGACGCGCTGATCCCCGTCGGCCTGCTGGCCGCCCCGCCCGCCCTTGCCGCCAACCCGGAAAACCAGTTCTGGATGACCGAATCGCTGGTCGTGCAGGCAAGCGATGCGGACATCGTGTCGCTCGACCTCAGCCAGCGTTTCCGCAAGGCCTCCTCCAATGGCGAGCAGCAGACGGTGCGCGTCCTGATCGACCATCGCATTGCAAAGGCGATGCAGGTCGGCGGCGGGCTCGCCTATTTCCGATCCGGGCCGGAACAGGAGATGCGGCTGTTCCAGCAGGTGACGCTGACGAAAGGCGTCTGGATGAGCCGTACCCGGATCGAGCAGCGCTTCTTCGATACGGCCGACGGGGCAAGCTGGCGGCTGCGGCAGCGGGCGCAGGCTTCGGTGCCGCTCGACGCGGCGAAGCGGTGGACGCTGATCGCGGCGGCAGAATTCATGTTCCACCTGAACCGCGCCCGCCCCGGCGACAGGCTGGGCCTTGCCGTCCTGCGCAACCAGATCGGCCTGCGCCATCCGATCGGCAAGGCGCTGGACGCGCAACTGCTCTACATGCGGCAGCAGACATTCCGCGACGGCCGCCCCGATGCGGTGGCGCACATCCCCTGGCTGACATTGAGCTGGAAGATCTGACGCTTCTGCCTTGCCTCGCCCGCCCCTGCCATTAGGGAAGGGGCCATGAGTTCGCGCGCCCGTGTCATCCTGCTGAACGCCGCCCTGGGGCCGCTGGACTATCGGGTGCCGCATGGGATGAGCGTGCAGCCCGGCAGCATCGTCGTCGCGCCGCTGGGTCCGCGCCAGATCGTCGGCGTGGTGTGGGACGAGGACAGCTTTCCCGAAATCGAGACCGTGGGCGACAACCGCCTGCGCAACATCGTGGGGCCGGTCGACGCGCCGCCGGTGCCCGAAACGCTGCGCCGCCTGATCGAATGGACGGCGGACTATTATCTCGCCCCCATCGCCGCCGTGCTGCGCATGACGCTGGCGTCGATGGCAGCGCTGGAGGGGGCGCGCACCGTCATCGAATATCGCGCCACGGGCAACCTTCCCGACCGCATGACCGAACAACGCGCGCAGGCCATGGAGCGCATCGGGGAACGGCAGGGGCTGATCCGCGAACTGGCGCTGATCGGCGGGGTCAGCGACGCGGTGATCCGCGGCCTCGTCAAGGCGGGCGCGTTCGAGGCGGTGGAGGTCAGCGTCGATACCCCCTTCCCCATGCCGAATCCCGACCATGCCCCGCCGCTGCTGTCCGACAAGCAGGGCGCTGCCGCCGACCAGTTCATCGCCGCGGTCAGGGAACGGACCTTCGCCCCCTTCCTGCTCGACGGCGTGACCGGATCGGGCAAGACGGAGGTCTATTTCGAGGCGATAGCCGCCGCCGTCCGGGAGGGACGGCAGGTGCTGGTGCTGCTCCCCGAAATCGCGCTGACCGAGCCGTTTCTGGAGCGTTTCGAAAAGCGCTTCGGCACGGTCCCCGTCAACTGGCACAGCGGCCTGCGCCAGAGCGAGCGGCGGCGCGCCTGGCGGGCCATCGCGGCGGGCGAGGCGTCGGTGGTGGTCGGCGCCCGCTCCGCCCTGTTCCTGCCCTATCCCAATCTGGGCCTGATCGTGGTCGACGAAGCGCATGAGGCCAGCTTCAAGCAGGAGGACGGGGTCCATTATCACGCCCGCGACGTGGCGGTGATGCGCGGCCTGATCGAGAAATTCCCCGTCATCCTCGCTTCCGCCACCCCCGCCATAGAGACGCGGCATCAGGTGGAACTGGGCCGTTACAAGGAGATCAAGCTGCCCTCCCGCTTCGGCGGCGCGACAATGCCGGAGATCGAGGGCATCAACCTGCTGACCGACCCGCCGGAACGCGGCCGCTGGATCGCTCCCCCGCTGGTCCGCGCCATCGACGAGACCATGCAAAGAGGCGAGCAGAGCCTGCTCTTCCTCAACCGCCGGGGCTATGCGCCGCTGACGCTGTGCCGCCATTGCGGCTATCGTTTCCAATGCCCCAATTGCAGCGCCTGGATGGTCGAGCATCGGCTGACCCACCGCCTCGCCTGCCATCATTGCGGCCATGTCGTCCCCGCCCCCCGCTTCTGCCCGGAATGCAAGGAGGAGGACAGCCTGGTCGCCTGCGGCCCCGGCGTGGAGCGGATCGCGGACGAGGTGAAGGCGCTCTGGCCGCAGGCGCGCACCGCCATCGTCACCTCCGACACGCTCTGGTCCCCCGCCAAGGTCGCGGAATTCGTGAAGTCGGTGGAGGCGGGCGCGGTCGACATCATCATCGGCACCCAACTCGTCACCAAGGGCTATCATTTCCCCAACCTGACGCTGGTGGGGGTGATCGACGCCGATCTGGGGCTGGAGGGCGGCGACCTGCGCGCGTCGGAACGCACCTTCCAGCAGATCGTGCAGGTGGCGGGCCGCGCCGGGCGAGGGCAGAAGCCGGGCCGCGTCTTCATCCAGACCCGCATGCCGGAGGCGGAGGTGATCCAGGCCCTGATCGCGGGCGATTCGGAGCGCTTCTACGAAGTCGAGACGGAGAATCGCCGCCGCGCCAACGCCCCGCCCTTCGGCCGCTTCGCCGCGATCATCGTGTCCAGCGAG
Organism: Sphingobium indicum B90A; assembly: GCF_000264945.2. Taxonomy (NCBI): domain Bacteria; kingdom Pseudomonadati; phylum Pseudomonadota; class Alphaproteobacteria; order Sphingomonadales; family Sphingobiaceae; genus Sphingobium; species Sphingobium indicum. The sequence continues at coordinate 285,212 of NZ_CP013070.1, read as the reverse complement.
GATGCCGACGAAGCCGCAGAGGTCGCCCGGCTGATCGGCAAATCCGCCCCCTCGATCGACGGGATGCGCGTCTATGGACCCGCCCCCGCCCCGCTTTCCGTGCTGCGCGGGCGGCATCGCCATCGCCTGCTGATCCACGCCGCCCGGCAGGTCGACGTGCAGGGGGCCATAAGCGAATGGCTGGGCAATCTCACCTGGAAATCCGGCACGCGGGTCGCGGTCGACGTCGACCCCTACAGCTTCATGTGATCAGCGCGCGGCCGAGGGGCCTTTCCTCTTCGCCGCCTCCGCATCGAACTGCCTCTTGAGCTCCAGCGCCGCGTCGCGCATGCCCGACGGGTGCGGCGAATAGGCCAGCGGATCGAGCAGGCGGGACGCAGCGGCATATTCCCGCCGACAGCAGCCTGAAAGAAAAGCGAAAAAGCGGCGGTTCAGCCGCGCTTTTCCCGCTCCAGCAAGGCCCGCTTGCGCTGCGTCCCATAGGCGTAGCCGCCCAGGCTGCCGTCGCTGCGCAAGACCCGGTGGCAGGGGATCAGCACGGCGAGATTATTGCCCCCGCAGGCCGTCCCGGCCGCCCGCACCGCGCCGGGCCTGCCGATCGCCGCCGCGATCTGGCCATAGGTCCGGGTCTCGCCCGGCGGGATGGCGCGCAACGCGGCCCACACCGCCTGCTGGAAGGCGGTTCCGCTGACGTCCATCGGCAAGTCGAGCGGTTCCGCCGGATCGTCGATCAGCCGCGCGACCCGCGCCGCCAGCGCCGCCAGCCCCTCATCGGCGGGCAATATCTCCGCCTTCGGGAAGCGCCGGCGCAAATCCGCCTCATCCTCGTCGAAGCTGATCCGGCACAGCCCCCGCGCCGTGCCAGCCACCAGCACCGGACCCAGGCCGGTCGGCACCACCGCATGGCGAATCGCCGCGCCCCGGCCGCCATCCTTCCAGGCGCTGGGCGTCATGCCCAGATGCCGCTCCGCATCGGCATAGGCGCGGCTGGGCGCGTTATAGCCCGCCTCATAGATCGCGCCAGTGACGCTGCCGCCCTCCTCCAGCGCGCTTTTCAGCCGCTCGGCGCGCAGCGACCGGGCATAGGCGGCGGGCGTCATCCCCGTCTCCCGCTTGAACAGGCGGTGGAAATGATGCGGCGCATAGCCCGCATGCGCCGCCACCTCCTCCAGCGAGGGCGGCGTCGGCGCGGCGGCGATGAAGGCGACGGCCGCCTCCACCGCCAGCCGGTCGCGCCCCACCTCGTCGGGGCGGCAGCGCAAGCAGGCGCGGAAACCCGCCGCCCGCGCCGCCTCCGGATCGGCCAGGAAGATCATATTCTCCCGCCGGGGATGCCGCGCCGCGCAACTGGGCTTGCAATAGATGCCGGTGGTCAGCACGGCCCCCACGAACCGCCCGTCGAAGCCGCGGTCGCGCCTCAGAAAGGCATTCCAGCAGGCATCGGCGTCGGGCATCGCCTGCATCGGTGCGTCGATCTGTCTCATCTCGCTCATGAATAGGCGATAGCCGCACCCGACGCACCAGGCTTCCCGCCGCTTGCGGTCAAAAAGCGGTTTCGCGCTTTTTGCGCATTGCCTCAATCCCACCATCGCATATGAATGCCGCCAATCATGGTCGCACTGTTCCGTCGCCTCGCCCCTCTGCTGGCCGCCCTCCTGGCTCTTGCCGGACCGACGGGCGCGCGCGCCGAACAGCAGGACATCGCCGCCGCCGCCCGCGGCGTCGTCCGCATCGTGCTGGTCGCGACCAACGGCTCCGAAGCCTATTTCGTCGGCCATGGCAGCGGCTTCGCGGTCGCGCCGGACAAGATCGTCACCAACGCCCATGTGGTCGAACTGACGCGGGAGGAGAAGGATCTCGTCATCGGCGTCATCCCTTCGGAGGGGACCAGGACCTATGGCGGCCGGATCATCGCCTTCTCGCCCGGCAACGACCTGGCGCTGATCCAGTTGGAGGAAGGCCGGCTGCCCGTCAGCACCTTCTATGCCGGGGCGGTGAGCGACGGGCAGCATGTGACCGCCATCGGCTATCCCGGCACGGTGGACCGCGCGCAGGGCCTTGGCCTCAAGCAGTTGGTGGAACCGCTCGGCACGGTGAAGACCAGCGGCAATGTCTCCTCCGGCCGGGCCAGCCGGAATTTCGACACGGTGCTGCACACCGCGCCGCTGGCTGCGGGCAACAGCGGCGGGCCGCTGGTGGACGATTGCGGCCGGGTGCTGGGGGTCAACAGCTTCGGGTCGGTCTCCGACGGCAATGACGCGGAATTCGGATTCGCCGTGTCCTGGCGGGAGGTCGCCTCCTTCCTGCGGCAGGCGGGGGTTTCCTCGCTGCACACCATCGTCCCCTGCCGCTCCATGGCGGAGGCGGACGCCGCCGAAGCCGCCCTCACCCAGCGGGAGGAGGCGCGCAGCGAACAGTCGGAGCGCGCCCGCGCCGACGCCCGCGAAGCCGCGCTGGACAAGGCCCGCGACACGGCCGAACGCGACGTCATCTCCGCCCGGGAGAACGCGATGGCGGGCGCGGCCGTGCTGCTGGCGCTGGCGGTGCTTGGCCTGGGCGCGGGCGGCCTGCTCTACAGCCAGGGCCGGGAAAGGCGCGCGACCTGGTGGCTGGCGGGCGGCGGCGTCCTGCTGTTCGCGGCGATCGGACTGTTCTTCCTCAAGCCCAGCTTCTCCAGCATAGAGGAACGGATCAAGCTGCCGGAGGACGTGAGCGTCACGGGCAACAACGCCTATGCCTGGGCGGGCGACAATGTCTGCCGGGTGGACATGAACCGCAGCCGCCTCACCATATCCCAGCCCAACGACATCGCCTTCCACTGGGCGGAGGGCGGCTGCGTCGACGGCGACACCCAATATGTCTCCTCCGGCACCGGCTGGCAGCGGGCCGCGGTTCCCGACGATCATAATTACGTCACCGTCAGCCGCTTCGAGCCCGTGACCGGCACGCTTCGGGTCCAGCGCTGGCTGCCCGACATCGACACCATGGCCAAGGCCCGCGCGCTTGGCGGCGGCGCCATCAAGGGATGCGGGGGCGATTCCGCCCTGCTCGCGAAAATCGCCGCCTTGCGGAACGATCTTTCCGCCTTGCTCCCGGCCCAGCCCAACGAACGGATCGTCTACCATTGCCAAAAGGGTCGGCTGACGCCGGGCGAAGGGTGAAGGCGGGGGCCGCCGATCCGCGATTCGGCGCATATGGAAACCCCGTCAAATCGCAATGATTTCATACTGACGGTCGAATCGCGTTCCATGGCTTGCATAGTCACAATCCCACTGCTAACCGGCCCCCCAACAGGGGACCGGGACGAACAGAACCGCGCCCCCTTTTTGCATGACCGGCGGATCAGGGCCGGGTATCAAGTGGAGGACGGTAAGCGCGTGGAGACGACCGGCGGTATTCAGGCCAGCCTCAGCGGCCGCTATGCGGTGGCGCTGTTCGATCTGGCCCGCGACGGCAAGACGCTCGACACCGTCGCGGCGAGCCTTGCTGCGCTCAAGGCGGCACTGGCCGAATCGGCGGACTTCAAGGGGCTGGTGAACAGCCCCGTCCTCAGCCGCGATACAGCAGGCAAGACGATCGCCGCCGTCGCATCCGCCATGGGTCTCGATCCGCTGACCACGAATTTCCTGGGCGTGCTGGCTCAGAACCGCCGCCTCTCGCAATTGCCCGCGATCATCCGCGCCTATGAAACGCTGCTGTCGAATCACAAGGGGGAGGTCCGCGCAGAAGTGACGAGCGCCCATCCGCTCGACGCCGGACAGGTCAGCGCCCTGCAACAGGGCCTGCGCGCCCGCGTCGGCCGCGACGTCGCGCTCGACGCCAGGGTCGATCCCGCGATCCTGGGCGGGCTGGTCGTCAAGATCGGCAGCCAGATGATCGATTCCTCCATCCGCACCCGTTTGAATAGTCTCGCCCACGCGATGAAAGGCTGAAAGGCTGAACATGGATATCAACGCCGCAGAAATCTCGAAGGTCATCAAGGACCAGATCGCCAATTTCGGCACCGAAGCGCAGGTGAGCGAAGTCGGTTCCGTGCTGACCGTGGGTGACGGCATCGCCCGCGTCCATGGCCTCGACAACGTCCAGGCGGGCGAAATGGTCGAATTCGCCAATGGCGTGCAGGGCATGGCGCTCAACCTGGAAGCCGACAATGTCGGAGTCGTGATCTTCGGCTCCGACGCCGAGATCAAGGAAGGCGACACCGTCAAGCGCACCGGCACCATCGTGGACGTGCCCGTCGGCAAGGGCCTGCTGGGCCGCGTCGTGGACGGCCTCGGCAACCCGATCGACGGCAAGGGCCCGATCGCCTACACCGAGCGCAAGCGCGTCGAAGTCAAGGCGCCGGGCATCATCCCCCGCAAGTCGGTGCACGAACCCGTGCAGACCGGCCTCAAGGCCATCGACGCCCTGGTCCCCGTCGGCCGCGGCCAGCGCGAGCTGATCATCGGCGACCGCCAGACCGGCAAGACCGCCGTAGCCATCGACACCTTCATCAACCAGAAGGGCATCAACGCGGGCGACGATGAGAGCAAGAAGCTCTACTGCATCTACGTCGCCGTCGGCCAGAAGCGCTCGACCGTCGCGCAGATCGTGAAGCAGCTCGAAGAAAATGGCGCGATGGAATATTCGATCGTCGTCGCCGCGACCGCTTCGGAACCCGCTCCGCTCCAGTATCTCGCCCCGTACACGGGCGTCACCATGGGCGAATTCTTCCGCGACAACGGCATGCACGCCGTGATCGTCTATGACGACCTGTCCAAGCAGGCCGTCGCCTATCGCCAGATGTCGCTGCTGCTGCGCCGTCCTCCGGGCCGCGAAGCCTATCCGGGCGACGTGTTCTACCTGCACAGCCGCCTGCTGGAGCGCGCGGCGAAGATGAACGACGCCAACGGCGCCGGCTCGCTGACCGCGCTGCCCATCATCGAAACCCAGGCGGGCGACGTGTCGGCCTATATCCCGACCAATGTGATCTCGATCACCGACGGCCAGATCTTCCTGGAAACCAACCTCTTCTACCAGGGCATCCGCCCGGCGATCAACGTCGGCCTGTCGGTGTCCCGCGTCGGTTCCGCCGCGCAGACCAAGGCGATGAAGAAGGTGTCCGGCTCGATCAAGCTGGAGCTGGCCCAATATCGCGAAATGGCGGCCTTCGCCCAGTTCGGTTCGGACCTGGACGCCTCGACCCAGAAGCTGCTGAATCGCGGCGCGCGCCTCACCGAACTGCTGAAGCAGGCCCAGTTCTCGCCCCTCCCCTTCGAGGAGCAGACCGCGTCGATCTTCGCGGGCACCAACGGCTATCTGGACAACATCCCGGTCAAGGACGTGACCCGCTACGAGGAACTGATGCTGGCCTATCTGCGCCACGACCATGCCGACGTGCTGGCCGCGATCCGCGACAGCAAGGATCTGGGCGATGACGCCAAGGGCAAGCTGAAGGCCGCGCTGGACAGCTTCGGCAAGACCTTCGCGTAACGCACAACCCCCGTCATCCCAGCGAAAGCTGGGATCTCAGGCCGGATAGGACGACCCTGGAGGCAAGAGATGCCAGCTTCCGCTGGCATGACGAGAAAAGGAAGAATGAAGCCGCGATAATGCTCACCGCCCATTCCCTCCTTGCCTGGACCGTGATGTCGATCGGTCTGGTGCTGCTGCCGGGACCGGACACCATGCTGGTGGCCGGCCACGCGGCGCGCCGTGGGCTGAGGGCGGGGATGGCGGCCATCGGCGGCATCCAGCTTGGCGGGCTGTTCTACATGGCGCTGTGCGGCTTCGGCTTCCTGAGCGTGCTGAACGCGGTGCCGGGCCTGTTCATGGCGGTGAAGGTCGCGGGCGCGATCTATCTCGCCTGGCTCGGCCTGCAGATGGTTCGCGGCGCGCTCAAGCCCGCCCCGGCTTCGGAAGCCCCCCGGATGCGCATCGGCGGATCGCCCTTCATGCAGGGTTTCGTCAGCACCGTGCTGAACCCGAAGGTCGCGATCTTCTTCCTCGCCGCGCTGCCGCAATTCGTCGGCACCGGCCCGGACGCGCCGTGGCAGGGCATGCTGCTGATCGCCATCGTCTATGCGCTGGGCTTCCTCTGGTGCGCCCTTCTCGCCGTCCTCGCCACCAAGGCGGGGCGCAAGGTCGGGCAGAGCAGCGCGATGCGCTGGTTCGAAGGCGCCATGGGCGTCGGTTTCTTTGGTCTCGCGGGCCGCCTGGCCCTTGCTCGGAATGTTTGAACTATGGCTAGCCTCAAGGAACTGAAGCTGCGCATCGGGTCGGTGAAATCGACCCAGAAGATCACCAAGGCGAAGCAGATGGTCGCCGCCGCGAAGCTGCGCAAGGCGCAGGCCGCCGCCGAAGCCGCCCGCCCCTATTCCAGCCGCCTGGAAGCGGTCGTCGCCAGCCTGGCGTCGAAGATCGCGGGCGGTTCGGGCGAAGGCGCGTCCCCGCTGCTGGCCGGGACCGGCAAGGACGATGTTCATCTGCTGGTCGTCGCCAATTCCGACCGCGGCCTTGCCGGCGCGTTCAACGCCAACATCGTCAAGGCCGCCCGCGCCAAGGCCGACGAACTGATCGCGCAGGGCAAGACCGTGCGCTTCTACCTCATCGGCCGCAAGGGCCGCCCGGTCATCAACCGCACCTTCCCCGGCATGATCGTCGCCCAGTTCGACACCACCGGCGTCAAGGAACCGGGCTATGCCCAGGCCGAGGAGATCGCCCGCGAACTGACCGACATGTATCTGAACGGCAAGTTCGACGTCGCGCACCTCTTCTTCTCGCAGTTCAAGTCGGCCCTCGCCCAGATTCCGACCGAACAGCAGATCATCCCGGTCAAGATCCCGGCCGACGCCGACCGCGACGCCATCGGCGCGACGGTGGAATATGAGCCGAGCGAGGAAGCCATCCTCGACGACCTGCTGCCGCGCAACGTCACGGTGCAGATCTTCAAGGCGCTGCTGGAAAACAACGCATCCGAACAGGGCGCGTCGATGACCGCCATGGACAATGCGACCCGCAACGCAGGCGACCTCATCAACAAGCTGACCATCCAGTATAACCGCAGCCGCCAGGCCGCGATCACCACCGAACTGGTCGAAATCATCTCGGGCGCAGAAGCCCTTTAAAGATCACGCACGCAAGGAAGCAGTCATGGCAACCACCAACAATGTAGGCCGCATTTCGCAGGTCATCGGCGCCGTCGTCGACGTGACCTTCCCGGATGCGCTCCCCGCGATTCTTTCCGCTCTGGAAACCAGCAACAACGGCCAGCGCCTGGTGCTGGAAGTCGCCCAGCATCTGGGCGAGAACACCGTCCGCACCATCGCGATGGACTCGACCGACGGCCTGACCCGCGGCCAGGAAGTGACCGACACGGGCGCGCAGATCAGCGTTCCCGTCGGTCCGGCCACGCTCGGCCGCATCCTGAACGTCGTCGGCGAGCCGATCGACGAGCGCGGCCCGGTGGAAACCACCCTCTCCGCCCCGATCCATGCCAAGGCGCCGGAATTCGTCGACCAGTCGACCGACGCCAGCATCCTCGTCACCGGCATCAAGGTCATCGACCTTCTCGCCCCTTACGCCAAGGGCGGCAAGATCGGCCTGTTCGGCGGCGCGGGCGTGGGCAAGACCGTGCTGATCCAGGAACTGATCAACAATATCGCTAAGGGCCATGGCGGCACCTCGGTCTTCGCGGGCGTCGGTGAGCGGACCCGCGAGGGCAACGACCTCTATCACGAATTTCTCGACGCGGGCGTCATCGCCAAGGACGCCGACGGCAACGCGATCTCCGAAGGGTCCAAGGTGGCGCTGGTCTACGGCCAGATGAACGAGCCGCCGGGCGCCCGCGCGCGCGTCGCCCTGTCGGGCCTCACCATCGCGGAATATTTCCGCGACCAGGAAGGCCAGGACGTGCTGTTCTTCGTCGACAACATCTTCCGCTTCACCCAGGCGGGCGCGGAAGTGTCGGCCCTGCTCGGCCGCATTCCTTCGGCCGTGGGCTATCAGCCGACCCTCGCCACCGACATGGGCGCCCTTCAGGAGCGCATCACCTCGACCAACAAGGGTTCGATCACCTCGGTGCAGGCCGTCTACGTCCCCGCGGACGACTTGACCGACCCGGCGCCCGCGACCTCCTTCGCGCACCTTGACGCCACCACCGTTCTCAACCGCGCCATTTCGGAACTGGGCATCTATCCGGCGGTCGACCCGCTGGACTCGACCAGTCGCGTTCTGGAACCCCGCGTCGTCGGCCAGGAACATTATGAAACCGCCCGCGCGGTCCAGGCGATCCTGCAAAAGTACAAGTCGCTGCAGGACATCATCGCGATCCTGGGCATGGACGAGCTCAGCGAAGAGGACAAGCTGACCGTCGCCCGCGCCCGCAAGATCCAGAAGTTCCTGTCGCAGCCCTTCCACGTCGCGGAGGTCTTCACCGGCATCTCGGGCAAGTTCGTCCAGATCGAGGACACGGTAAAGTCGTTCAAGGCCGTGGTCGAAGGCGAATATGACCATCTGCCCGAAAACGCCTTCTACATGGTCGGCGGCATCGACGAAGCCATCGAAAAGGCGAAGAAGCTGGCTGCGGAAGCGGCGTAAGAGCGACCTGTTCCCCTCCCGCAAGCGGGAGGGGCCAGGGGTGGGCAGCGACCCCGGACTTGATCCGGGGGAGCCACCTATCCCGAAGCGTTGCAGGCGATTGCTTGCGCAATCGCACCCACCCCCTGCCCCTCCCGCTTGCGGGAGGGGGGAGAGTCAAAGATGGCACTGCATTTCGAACTCGTGACCCCGGAAAAGCTCGTCCGCTCGGAAGAGGTCTATCAGGTGGTCGTCCCCGGCACCGATGGCGACTTCGGCGTGCTGGAGGGCCACGCGCCCTTCATGTCGACCGTCCGCGACGGCGCGATCCAGGTTTTCGCCAGCGCCGGCGCCGCGCCGGAGGTGATCCCGGTCCGCGGCGGCTTTGCCGAAGTCAACGAAAAGGGCCTCACCGTCCTTGCGGAGCATGCCGGCTGACAGGCCGATCGACAGCCCGACCGCCCCGCTGATCCCAAAAAGGCCGCGCTCCTCATCGGAACGTGGCCTTTTTTGGTCGGCGGCTCCATCAGAACGAAAGAAATCCGCTTCGATTCGGCGCTGATCATGCGAAGCCGAACCAGGCGTCGCCACGGCCCCGCCATCCCCGCCGCATTAGCCATTTATCAAAGTTTCCGCGCTATTCACCTTTAACAGGCATGGCTGATGCACATCATTTCGGCGGAGAATCATGAGCGCGTTCGGACGTAAAAATGGACCTTCGGGCATAAAGCCCGGCTTCGGCCTTGCTCGCCCCATGCAAGGCGGCGCGCCCAGGGAAGAGGCCAAGGGCGGCGATCAATTCCCCCCCCTGGACATGACGGCCCTGCCTCCGGAAGCGCCGCTAGACCCGCTCTCCGCCCCCACCAGCCAGATGCAGCGCAACGCCGACGCGATGCAGCGCCTGTCGGATCGCGCCAATGCCGAACATGCCGCGGATGCCGGGCCGCAGGGTTTCGAAGCCTCCGTCCACAAGATCAAGGAGCAGGTTCTCCCCCGCCTGCTGGAGCGCGTTGACCCCGAAGCCGCCGCCACGCTGACCAAGGATGAACTGGCCGAGGAATTCCGGCCCATCATCATGGAGGTGCTGGCGGAACTGAAGCTGACCCTCAACCGCCGCGAACAGTTCGCGCTGGAAAAGGTGCTGGTGGACGAGCTGCTGGGCCTCGGCCCGTTGGAGGAGTTGCTGGCCGATCCCGACGTCAGCGACATCATGGTCAACGGCCCGGAACAGACCTATATCGAAAAAAAGGGCAAGCTCCAGATCGCGCCGATCAAGTTCCGCGACGAGGAGCATCTGTTCCAGATCGCCCAGCGCATCGTGAACAAGGTCGGCCGCCGCGTCGACCAGACGACGCCGCTGGCCGACGCCCGCCTGCCCGACGGCAGCCGCGTCAACGTCATCGTGCCGCCGCTGTCCCTGCGCGGGACCGCCATCTCCATCCGTAAATTCTCCGCCAAGCCGATCACGCTCGACATGCTCGCCCAATGGGGCGCGATGAGCCAGAAGATGTGCACGGCGCTCAAGATCGCGGGCGCCTGCCGCTTCAACATCGTGATTTCGGGGGGCACCGGCTCGGGCAAGACCACCATGCTCAATGCCCTCTCCAAGATGATTGACCCCGGCGAGCGCGTGCTGACCATCGAGGACGCGGCGGAGCTTCGCCTGCAACAGCCGCACTGGCTGCCGCTGGAAACCCGCCCGCCGAACCTGGAGGGCCAAGGCGCGATCACCATCGGCGACCTCGTCAAGAACGCCCTGCGCATGCGCCCCGACCGCATCATCCTGGGCGAAATCCGCGGCGCGGAGTGTTTCGACCTGCTCGCCGCGATGAACACCGGCCATGACGGTTCCATGTGCACGCTGCACAGCAACTCGCCCCGCGAGTGCCTGGGCCGTATGGAAAACATGATCCTGATGGGCGACATCAAGATTCCCAAGGAAGCCATTTCCAAGCAGATCGCCGACTCGGTCGACCTGATCGTACAGGTGAAGCGCCTGCGCGACGGTTCGCGCCGCGTCACCAACGTGACTGAGGTGATCGGCATGGAAGGCGACGTCATCGTCACCCAGGAACTGTTCAAGTTCGAATATCATGACGAGGACGACAGCGGGAAGATCATCGGGGAATATCGCTCCATGGGCCTGCGTCCCTATACGCTGGACAAGGCGCGCCAGTTCGGCTTCGACCAGCCTTTCCTGGAAGCCTGCCTGTAGGCACCGGCCCGCAAAGCGCATTCCGTAACAATCTGTTGCAGGCGGACGGATTTTCCCGCCGGCACGCTTGCGCGCGGCCTGCATCGCGGGCACATCGGACATCCCCAGGAAAAGAGGAATGCCAATGAACCGCTTAGCCCGCGCCGCCCTGCTGCTGACCGGCCTGTCCCTGCCGCTGCTTCCCCTCGCCGCCCAGCATGCGCACCATCACCAGGCGGCCGATCCGATCGCCGCCGCCATCGCCGCGCCCAGCCGCACCCCCGCCAATGTCGCCCGCGACGCCTATCGCCATCCGGCCGAAACGCTCGCCTTCTTCGGGGTGCAGCCGAACCAGACCGTCGTCGAATATGCACCCAGCGGCGGCTGGTACACGGAAATATTGGCGCCGCTGCTGCATGAAAAGGGCACCTTCTACGCGCTCCAGCCCACCGGCCGCTCGCTGGACGGCTACAAGGCGTTCCTCGCGGCAAAGCCGGACGTCTACGGCAAGGTGAAGGTCGTCCCCTTCCCGGACCAGACCGGCCTCATTCCGGCGGGCAGCGTCGACACGCTGCTGACCTTCCGCAATGTCCACAATATGGTGATGGGCGGGACGGAAGCGGCGACGTTCAAGGCCTTTTACGACCTGCTGAAGCCGGGCGGCACGCTGGGCATCGTCGACCACCGCCTGCCCGAAGGGCGCGACACGGCGCGGGAGAAGACCAGCGGCTACCTCAAGGTCTCGACCGTCCGCCGCCTCGCAGAAGCGGCCGGCTTTGAATATGCCGGATCGTCGGAGATCAACGCCAATCCCAAGGACAGCGCCGACTGGGAAAAGGGCGTCTGGACGCTGCCCCCGACGCTGCGCCATGGAGAAGTCGACAAGGCGAAATATCTCGCCATAGGGGAAAGCGACCGGATGACGCTGCGCTTCCGCAAGCCGGCGAAGTGAAACGACGCGGACAAGTGCAGAACGCGCCGAATGGCTGATTTTGGGTGGTTTCCTGTCATTCCCCCTCCCGCAGGCGGGAGGGGGTTAGGGGGTGGGCTGGCGCAACATCCGCGTTGTTTTGCAACGGCCAAGTCAGAAGCTCCCCCGGATCAAGTCCGGGGTCGCGCCCACCCCTAGCCCCTCCCGCCTGCGGGAGGGGAATGTCATGCATTGGCCATTTCCCCCACTCCAGGTTTGTCGACACCGCCTAACCCGACACCGCGTCAGCCCTGGCGATCAGCGCCCTCGCTTCCTCGACATGCATGCTCTCGATCATCCGTCCCTCGAACCGCTCGGCCCCGCCCGTCGCCGCCTCGATCAGCCGCCGCGCATCGGCAACCGCCTGTGGGTCCGGACCGAACACCTGATTGGCCACCGGCACCTGGCTGGGGTGGATCAGCGTCTTGCCGTCGAAGCCCAGCGCATGCCCCGCCGCGCATTCGCTTTCGAAGCCGGCCTCGTCGTCCAGCCGGTTGAACACGCCGTCGAACGCGGCGATGCCCGCCGCCCGCGCCGCCAGCATGACGGACTGCAGGGACAGGGCCAGCCCTTCCCGCCCGGCCGAGGGCGGTATCCCCAGATCCTGCCGCAGGTCGTTATTCCCCATGAACAACCCCGCGCAGCCCTCCGCCGATGCGATCGCCTGCACCGCCAGCACGCCCGCCGCGCTCTCGATCATCGCGATCACCGGCTTCTGGCAGACGCTGAACACGTCCTTCACCTGGCGGGCATTCTCCACCTTGGGCAGCACCACATAATCGGCGGCGGAGCCTTTCAGCGCCACCATCTCCCGCCCGTGCGTCGGCGCGCCCTCCACATTGATGCGCACCGCGCAGAGCCGTCCGCCGAAACCCTCCGCCACCGCAGCGACGGCGTTCCCCAGCGCGTCCTCCTTGCGGTCGTCGGGCACCGCATCCTCCAGGTCCAATATCACCATGTCGCAGGGCAGCGTCCGCGCCTTGGCGATGGCGCGGGGGTTGGACGCGGGCAGGAACAGCAGCGATCGGGCGTGGCGCAACAACATGACGATACTCCTTTGCCTTTCCCCATTCATGATTTCGCGTCATAGTCCAAGCGGATTTCTGGGGGAGTGCAGGCATGCTGACGACATTCGCGCTGACGGTGACATTACTGGTGCTGTTCTACCTGGCGGTGAGCGTCAAGGTCGTGCGCCAGGGCTATCAATATACCATCGAACGCTTCGGCCGCTTCACCGAAGTGGCGCGCCCCGGCCTCAACTTCTACCCCGCCTTCTTCTACGCCGTCGGGCGCAAGATCAACATGATGGAACAGGTGGTCGACATTCCGGGGCAGGAGATCATCACCAAGGACAACGCCATGGTGTCGGTCGACGGCGTGGTCTTCTTCCAGGTGCTGGACGCGGCCAAGGCGGCCTATGAAGTGTCGGAACTCTATGTCGCGATCATGCAGCTCGCCACCACCAACCTGCGCACGGTGATGGGGTCGATGGACCTGGACGAGACCCTGTCGAAGCGCGACGAGATCAATGCCCGCCTGCTCTCCGTCGTCGATCACGCCACCAACGCCTGGGGCATCAAGATCACCCGCGTGGAGCTGAAGGACATCCGCCCGCCCGCCGACATCGTCAACGCCATGGGCCGCCAGATGAAGGCGGAGCGCGAAAAGCGCGCCCTGATCCTGGAGTCGGAGGGCCTGCGCGCATCGGAAATCCTGAAGGCGGAAGGGCAGAAGCAGAGCCAGATACTGGAAGCCGAAGGCCGCCGCGAAGCCGCCTTCCGCGACGCCGAAGCCCGCGAGCGCGAGGCGGAGGCGGAGGCCAAGGCGACGCAGATGGTCTCCGAAGCCATCGCCAGCGGCAATGCGCAGGCGATCAACTATTTCATCGCCCAGAAATATGTCGAGGCGGTGAGCCAGTTCGCCACCTCCCCCAACGCCAAGACGATCCTCTTCCCGGTCGAGGCGACCCAGTTGATCGGCACGCTGGGCGGCATCGGCGCGCTGGCGAAGGAGGCCTTGGGCGAAGGCGCGCCTCCCACGCCGCCCGCCGCGCCGACCCGCCGCGGCCCGTTCGGACAGGGGCCGGCGTGATGGACGCGGGCATGACCGGCTGGCTCGCCATGCTGGACGATCATTGGGGCTGGCTGGTCTTCGCCGCGCTGCTTGCCATGGGCGAGGTGGTGATACCGGGCGTGTTCCTGATCTGGGTCGCGCTGGCGGCCGCGGTGACGGGCCTTGTCGCGCTTGCCTTCCCGATTTCCGTGCCGCTGCAACTGCTGCTGTTCGCGGGCCTCTGCCTCCTGTCGGTCTGGGGCGGGCGGCGCTGGTACACGGCCAATCCGGTGGATTCGCAAGACCCGCTGCTCAACGACCGCGCCGCCCGGCTGGTGGGAGAGGTCGTCACCGTGGTCGAGCCGATCGACAATGGCCGGGGCCGTGTGAAGGTGGGGGACGGCGTCTGGTCCTGCCGCGGCCCGGACGCGCCGGTGGGCGCCAGGGTCAGGGTGACGGGCGCGGAAGGGTCCGTTCTGACGGTCGAACCGGCGTGACGCCCGCCTGAGGCAGCGCCCCGGCCGCATCGCCCGCGCCTTCCTTCATGAGATCCCAGAAACGATCGACGGCGGCGCGGGCCGGCCGACGGCTGCGGATGGCGACCAGTTCCGTCTCGATGCCCAACCCCTCGACCGCGACCTGCTTCAATCGCCCGCCCTCCCTTTCCTCCGGCATGGCGAACCATCCCAGCGATATGACCGGGATGCCGAAGATCGGGGCATAGCGGATCAGGGCGGGCGCATCGCCTTCGGGCAGGTTCACAAGCTCGGCCCCGGCCTGGCGAAGCCCCCTGGCGATCACCTCCGACAGGCGGACGCCATGGGCGCGGCTGAGCGATCCGATCCGGCATCCGTCAAGCTGCGACAGGGCGACCGCGTCGGCGCCATGGAAGGCATGGCCGGGCGGGACGGCCAGCGCCACGGGCCGCCTGCCCAGCACGATGCGGGGAAATTCGTCCGCCATCCCGGTTTCCACGGCGGAACGCGATGCGCCCGATCCCGCCACTTCCAGGTTGATCGCCACCTCGATCATGCCGTCCGCCAGTTCCTGATAGAGCTGGGCCGGCGCCCGGCCATGGATGCGCAGCCTGTTGTCCGGCCGCGCCGCGAGGAAGCTGTCGACCAGGGCGTTCCGTTCGGGAATCCCCGCCATGTGGTGCGCGATCCCGACGCGCAGCCAGTCGCGGCGGATTTCCTCGGCCGCGCGGCCGATCAGGGCGGTTTCCAGGATGATGCGCCGGGCATTGTCCAGGAACAGCGTTCCCTGCGCCGTCAGTTCCACATTGTGCCGGGTGCGCGTGAACAGCGGGAAGCCAAGTCGGCGCTCCAGTTCCCTGATCTGCGCGGACAAGGCGGGCTGGGAGATGTTATGCGCTTCGGCGGCGCGCCGGAAGGACAGCTTCTCCGCCACCGTGACAAAATAGCGATATGGTCGTGCATCCAGATCCATAGGCTTCTTCACCGCCTGCCTGGGGACGTTGATAGGGCTTGCCTATCACCAGCACAAGAATTCCGTATTGGACTGGCTGGCGGCTCTCTCCTACGCTCCATTCCAGCCGCCGGAGCCGCCAAGGCCCGGCGCGGACCCAAGGTGCGGACCCAAGGTGCGGCCGAAAAGGCAGGAGAGGATGTGCAAGCGGTGAGATTCCCGTCCGAAACGCCGCCGCCAGGCGCAGCCGGGGACCGGGCCGGGGATTGGGCCGGGGATCAGGAACGCCTGGTCCCGGTCGACCGGCTGAGGTCGTGGATGGACGGGCAGGGCCTGGGCCGGGGGCCGTTGCAGCATCCCGTCGCGCTCCAGGGCGGCACCCAGAACATCCTGCTTCGCTTCGTGCGGGACGGCCGCTCCTATGTCCTGCGGCGGCCTCCGCCCAACCCCTATCTGGACGGCGACAAGACGATCCAGCGGGAAATCCGCGTGCTCGGCGCCCTTGCCGACACGGATGTGCCCCATGCCCGGCTGGTCGCCGCATGCCTGGATCGCGAGCCGCTCGGTTCCGCCTTCTACCTGATGGAGGCGGTCGACGGCTTCGCCGCGACGCGGGGCATGCCCGATCTTCATGCCGGCGACGCCGACGTGCAGCATGCCATGGGGCTGGAGATCGTCGACGCCCTGGCCAGGCTCCAGGCGGTCGATCCCGCCGCCGTCGGGCTTGACGGCTTCGGCCGGCCGGAAGGTTTCCTGGAGCGGCAGGCATCGCGCTGGCTGCGCCAGCTCGACAGCTACGATCAATATGCGGGCTGGGACGGACGCAGGGATCTTGCCGCCGCCGAACGCCTCGCCGCCTGGCTGGACGCCCATCTTCCGCGGGACTTCAGGCCCGCCGTCGTCCACGGCGACTTCCACGTCGGCAACCTCCTCTTTTCCCATGACGGCGCGGCGCTGCTGGCGATCGTCGACTGGGAACTGGCGACGATCGGCGATCCGCTGATCGACCTTGGCTGCCTGCTCGCCACCTGGACCGACCCCGACGGCTCCCATCCGGGCTGCCTGCCCGTCGAACCGTGGCTGGGATTTCCCACCGAAGCCGAACTGGTGGAACGCTATGCCGCCCTCACCGGCCGCGACATGACGCATTACAACTGGTTCGTCGTCCTCGCCTGCTTCAAACTCGGCATATTGCAGGAGGGCAGCTACGCCCGCGCCTGCGGCGGCCTGGCCGACATGGGCGTCGCGCGCTGGATGCACGAAACCTCGATCAATCTTTTCCAACGGGCCCTCGGCCGCATCCAGGAGCTGCCATGAGCTGGAGTTTCGCCAATGATCCCGGGTTTCAACCCGAACTCGACTGGATCGATCATTTCGTCAGGGAAGAGGTCGAACCGCTCGACCATCTGCTGGGCAGCCAGTGGAACATCCACGATCCGGAATTTCAACGGCTGGTCCGGCCCCTGCAGGCGAAGGTCAAGGCGCGCGGCCTGTGGGCCTGCCACCTGGGACCGGACCTCGGAGGCAAGGGCTATGGCCAGCTGAAGCTGGCGCTGATGAACGAGAAATTCGGCCGCTCGCGCTTTGGCCCCATCGTCTTCGGCGCGCAGGCGCCCGACACCGGCAATTCGGAGATATTGGCGCATTACGGGACGCCCGAGCAGAAGAAACGCTATCTGGAGCCGCTGCTGGCGAACGAGATCGTCTCCTGCTTCTCCATGACGGAGCCGCAGGGCGGGGCGGACCCGCTGGTCATGCGCATGGCCGCGACGCAGGTGGATGGCGGATGGGTGCTGGACGGGGAAAAATGGTTCGCCTCCAACGCCCGCTGGGCCGCCTTCTACATCGTCATGGCGGTGACCGATCCCGACGCCGATCCGCACCGCCGGATGTCGATGTTCATCGTCCCGGCCGATTCCCCCGGCATAGAGATCGTCCGGAACTACGGCTTTTACGGCGAGCCGGAGGACGGGCATGCGCATGTGCGCTGGAACCGGGTCTTCGTCCCGGCGGACAATATGCTGGGCGGGCGCGGCGACGCCTTCGTCGTGGCGCAGGTCCGGCTGAGCGGCGGGCGCATGCACCATGCGATGCGCACCCTGGCCCAGGCGACGCGCGCGTTCGAAATGATGTGCGAACGCGCCGTCTCCCGCTTCACCAAGGGGGAGCAACTGGCCAGGAAGCAGATGGTGCAGGAGAAGATCGCCGATTCCTGGATAGAGCTTCGCCAGTTCCGGCTGCTGATACTGGAAACCGCATGGCTTGCCGACCAGGGGCATGACTGGCGCGCCATCCGGGCCAATGTCGCGGCGGTCAAGGCGGCGATGCCGAAGCTGCTGCACGACATCGCCGCCCGCGCCCTGCATATCCACGGATCGCTGGGCCTCAGCCATGAGATGCCCTTTGCGGAATGGGTCATCAACTCCTTCCACATCGGCCTGGCCGACGGCCCGACGGAGGTCCACAAGGTGACGCTCGCCCGCGAAATCCTGAAGAATGTCGAACCGTGCGGCGACATGTTCCCCGCCTATATCCGCCATGAGCAGCAGGCCCGCGCGGCGGAGCGCCACGGCGCGGGGGCCATGGCGTGACCGGCGCCAACCCGCTGGACTTCACGGGGAAGACCGCGCTTGTCGTGGGCGGGTCGAGCGGCATCGGCAACGGCATCGCCCGCGCCTTCCTCGACGCGGGGGCGCAGGTGCTGGTCTGGGGCACGCGGCCGGACGCGGCGGACTATTCCGCGTCCGAAGGCAGCGATCTGGCCGGACTGCTCTACAGCCAGGTCGATGCGGCCGACTGGGACGGCGTGGAACGGGCGGCGCGCGACATTCCCGCGGTCGACGTCGTCGTCCTGTGCCAGGGCACCGTGGTATATGGGCGCGGCGAATTCGAACGCGACGGCTGGGACAGGGTGATGGGCGTCAATCTCGACAGCCTGATGGCGTGCGCCCGCGCCTTCCGCCCGGCGCTTCGGGACAGCGCGGGATCGCTGATCATCGTCAGCTCGATTTCGGGCTATCAGGCGAACCGCGGCAATCCGGCCTATGCCGCGTCCAAGGCGGGCGCCATCGGCTTGACCCGGACCCTGGGCCAGGCCTGGGCGCCGGACGGCATCCGCGTCAACGGGATCGCGCCGGGAATGGTCGCGACGAAGCTGACGAAGGTGACCACCGACCATCCCGGGCGGCTGGACCGCACTCTTGCCGCGATTCCCCTGGGGCGGATGGGACAGCCTTCGGAACTGGGGTCGGCCGCGCTGTTCCTCGCCTCGCCCCTCGCCTCCTATGTGATCGGGCACACGCTGGTGGTGGATGGCGGATTGCTTCTTTGAGGGGCGGTTCCATGGCAGGGAGGACGGAATGGAGCGCATAGTCGAAGGGAGGGTGTCGATCGTCACGGGCGCTGCGCGGGGCATCGGCCGCGCCACGGCCGAACTGCTGTGCCAGCATGGCGCGCGCGTCGTGATCTGCGACGCGGATCGCGAAGCGGCCGAGCGGACGGCGCGGGAATTGGAAGGGGAAACGATGGTCTTCGCCGGCGACCTCGTCCAGCCCGGCATGGCGGAGGCGCTGATAGAGGCGACGATGGACCGCTGGAACGCGATCGACATCATCGTCAACAATGCCGGCTATGTCCTCAATGCCCGCGCCGAACGGATGACGGACGAGGAATGGGACCGGATGCTCGCGATCCACGCGACCGTGCCGTTCCGCATCCTGCGCGCCGCCGCGCCGCATATGATCAAGGCAGCCCAGGCCGAACGGGCGGCGGGGCGGGAGGTGTTCCGCAAGATCGTGAATGTCGCCTCGACCGCCGTGATGGGCAGCGTCCGCCAGGCCAATTACGCCGCGGCGAAGGCGGCGCTGGTCGGGCTGACCAAGTCGCTGGCGAAGGAATGGGGCGAACATCTGATCAACGTCAATGCGGTGGGCTTCGGTTCGGTCGATACGCGGCTGGGCGGCTTGCGAAGCGAGGATAATGTGCTGGAACTCGGCGGCGAGCGCATCCAGCTCGGCCTTTCGCAAAAGGCGGTCGACAGCATCCCCGCATCGGTTCCCTTCGGCCGCCCGGCCACGCCCGCCGAAGCGGCAGGCGCCATCTTCATGCTGTGCACGCCCTGGAGCAACTGGGTGAACGGCCAGTTGCTGATGGTCAATGGCGGCCAGGTCTACGGCATGTCGGCATAGCCCGGCAGGACGTTGAGGCGACAAGGGAGAGATCCGGCCGGCGCGCCGTGCGTGACGGGATGGACGGCCACGCGGCGCAAAATGCCTCGCGCCGTCAGGCCGGCCCGTTCCCGACCGCTTCCCAGCCGCCGCCCAGCGCCTTGTAGAGCGCGGCCAGTTGTTGCAGTCGCGCCGCCTGCGCCAGCACGTGCAGGCGATCGGCCGCACTGTAGGCAAGCTGCGCCTGCAACAGGGCGGTCAGATCCTCCTCGCCCGCCGCGTACCGTCGCCTCGCCAGTTCGACCGCCTCCGCTGCGGCGTCGCGCGCCGCGGCGCGCTCGACGCCGACAAGGCCCGCCGAGGCGTAGCGGTTGATGCTCGTCTCGCTGTCGGCGAGCGCGGTCAGCACCGCCCGTTCGTAGCGCGCCGTCGCGGCCTCGGCACGAGCGTCCGCCGCGCGGATCTGGGCACGAATGCGCCCGCCAGAGAAGATCGGCCAGCGCAGCGACGGGCCGAACTGAAAGCGCAGGCTGCTGTCGGAAAGGAGATCGCCCGGCTCCCGCGCTTGCAGCCCGATGCCGCCGATCAGCGAGAAGCGCGGGAAAAGCTCCGCCGTCGCGACTCCGACATCGGCGGTCGCCGCGGCCAGGCCGCGTTCGGCAAGGCGAACATCGGGACGACGGCGCAGGAGGTCAGACCGCAGGCCGGCGGCGACGTCCAGGCTTGCCGCGGGCATGGGCGCGACCCGCCTCAGCCGCTCATGCAGCGCCTCGGGCGGCTGCCCGACGAGAAGCGCGAGACGGAAGGCCGCCGCCGCTTCGTCGCTCTCATGGGCGGGGATCGTCGCCGCGGTCGACCGCGCCTGCGTTTCGGCGCGCAGGAAATCGGCACGCGAAGCCGCCCCGACGCGCAGCCGCTCGCCGACCAGCCGCGCTATGTCGCCCTGCCCCCGCGCTTCGACGACCGCGTTGGCGCGCAGCGCCTGTGCGGCGCGCAGGTCGATATAGGAGCGGACAACCTCTGCGACGACCTGGATGACCGTCCCTCGCCGCGCCTCCTCGGCCGCCTCCGCGCGCGCCTCGGCGCTTTCGATCGCCCGGCGCGTTCCGCCCCACAGGTCGATCTCCCACGACGAGTCGAAACCGGCATCGTAGATCGAAAGGCCGCGGCCCAGCCCCGGAACCTTGCCGACGGGCAACTGGCCATTTTCGCTGAGCCGGCTTTCGGTCGCGATCGCCGAAACCCCGGCCTGCGGCAGTTCGCGCCCGTGGACCGCGTCGCGATTGGCGCGCGCCTCGCGCAGCCTCGCCCCTGCTTCGGCCATGTCCTTGTTGCCCGCGATCGCCGCTTCGACAAGCTCGGTCAGCAACGGATCATTGAACTTGCGCCACCAGGCGCCGTCGACGGCTTCCCCGCTCGCTTGCCCGACCCAGCTTTCGCCGACGGCGATTTCAGGACGCCGATAGTCGGGGCCGACCGCCGCGCAGCCCGCCAGACCGGCGGCGAGAACCGCCGCCAGCGCGATTTTCACGGGTCGCTGCCTCTTCATGATCTTGCCTCTGCTGGAAAGGATTTCGGTTTCCCCATCGTCTTGGCGAGCAGGATCTTGAACGCCAGGATGCACGGCGCGCCGAAGACGAAAAGCAAGGCGACGAGGGTGAAGGCGGTGTCGAAAACGATCACCGCGCCCTGCCCGCCGACCGCGCGGCCGACCATCGCGGTCGCGGCCTTCGCGGCCACGCTCGCCTCGACGCCGCGCGATACCAGCAGGTCGGTCGTCGCCCCGATCCGTTCGGCGAGCGCGGGCGATCCCGCATGGATCGCCGCACCCAGCACCGCCTGGTTATGGACCATCCCGTCATCGATGGAGGTCTGGAGCGCCGCGACGCCGATCAGCCCGCCGAGCTGGCGCCCGATATTGAAGATGCCGATGCCGAACGCGACGCTGGCCGGGGGCAATTTGCCGAACGCGATCAGCATGATGGAAAGGAACAGGAAGCCGAGGCCGAAACCGCGCAGCAGGACCGCCGGCATCATGTCGGCGGCGCCGCTTTGGCCGTTCGAGCCGGAAAGCATCCACATAGCCGTCATGATCGACAGGATGCCGAAGGGCACCGTCGCCACCGGCGGCACTCCGCGGGCCTGCATCAGCCAGGCGGCGAGCAGCAGCGTCGCGAGGAAGCAGCCGCCGCTCGGCAGCAGCAGCGCGCCCGCCTCGGTCGGCGTGAAGCCCAGCACCGATACAGCGAAGGCCGGAATCACGAAGCCGCTGCCGAACAGCGCCGCGCCCGCGATGAAGCTGACGAAGAAGGCAAAGGCGAAATCCGCCGTCCTGAAGGCCGAAGGATCGAGAATTCCGGCGCTCCCCACGCGATATTGCCGGACCGCGAACAGCAGCAGTCCGGCCGCGGCGACAGCGGTCATCCAGCCGATCCGGCTCGCCTCGAACCAGTCCCATCGGCTTCCCTGGGTCAGCACATAGGTGACGCAGGACAGCGCCATGCCCAGCCCAAGCAGGCCGACCCAGTCCAGCCGGCGCGGCGGCGCGGGCCGGGCGGGCGTCGGATCGGCGATGAGCAGCAAGCCCGCAGCGCCCAGGGAAAGCGGCAGGATCGCGAAGAAAATCCACCTCCAGTCGTGATTGTCGACCAGCCATCCTTCGAACAGGGGCGCCGCGGTCGCCGGGGCAACGACCGATCCCATGGCGAACATCGCCTGCAGGATCGGCTGGCGCGCCGCGGGGAAGTTCCAGAACAGGATCGCCTGTCCGCTGATCAGCAAGGTCGCCCCGGCGATCCCCTGAACCATCCGCAGGACGATCAGGAAATCGAGCTCGGCCGTCGACGCCGCCCCCGCGCACGCCGCGCCCATCGCCAGCGTGGCCACCAAAAGCGACCGGCGCGGATCGATGCGGGTCAGGAGCCAGGGCGCGAAGGCGAAGCCGATGAACTTGAACGCGGTATATCCGACGTCGAGCCATGCGAACTCGTCGGGCGTGGCCGAGGTGTCTCCGATGATGTCGGCGCGGCCCAGCGCCAGCAACGTGCCCGCGACCGCTTCCGTCAGGCTGGAAAGGATGATGCCGGCGACGAGGAGCCGGCCGGTCGCGGCCCTAAAAGGCGCCGCCGCCGGGGCAGCGAGGGCGGTCATGACCTTGCGCCCCGCTCGACTTCGACCCGTGCCGACAGGCCTGGGACCAGCCGTCCGGGAAGCGGGTTGCGCTGGATTCGGATCTTCACCGGCACGCGCTGCACGACGCGGACGAAATTGCCCGTCGCATTGTCCGTGGGGATCAGGGCAAATGCCGATCCGCTGCCGGGCGCGAGGCTGTCGACGACGCCCTTGATCACGACGTCGGGATAGCCGTCGACGCGTATCCGCGCGCCCTGTCCGGGGCGGATGTGCTCCAGTTGCGTTTCCTTGAAGTTGGCGACGACGTAGAGATCGGCAACGGGAACGATGTCGAGCAGCGAAGCGCCGGGCGCGACGAGCCGACCGACGCGAACCTGCCGATTGCCCACGACGCCGGCGATCGGCGCGCGCACCACCGTATTTTCCAGGTCGATGCGCGCCAGATCGCGCGCGGCGATCGCCTGCGCAAGGGCCGCGACGGCTGCCTGGCGCTGCGTGCCCAGAAGCTCGACACGCTGGCGCTGGGCATCGATTGCAGCGGTCGAGACGGAGACGCCCGCCTCCGCGCGCGATCGCGCCGTCTCGCTTTCGTCGACTTGCGCCTGGCTGATGGCGCCGCCGTCGATCAATTCGTTACGGCGATCGCTCGTCCTGCGCGCAAGACCCAGGTCGGCGACCGCCGCGCCGCGCTGCGCCGCCGCCTGACGGACCAGGATATGCTGCAACCGTATGTCTTCGCCGCTGTTCGCCAGCCGCGCCTGGGCTGCCTTCACATTGGCTTCGGCCTGCGCCAGCTTGGCCCGATAGTCGCGATCGTCGATGCGGAACAAAATATCGCCCGGCCGGACGGCCTGATTGTCCCTCACCGCGACCGAAACGACATATCCGCGCCGCTGCCGCCCCACACCCACGCGCCCAGCGCGACGCTCGCGGCCGCGACGCATAGCAGCATGCCAATCTTCTTCCCGTCAGCGCTGGCCATGAAATCTCCGGTAATAGGAATTACCATTGACCCATAGGGTAATCCCAATTACCAGTCAATGGCGTAGGCGAGGGAAGGAGACGTGCCAGTGAGCCAGACGCCGGGCCGGGGCCGCATCAAGGTCGGTCGCGACGAGCTGCTTGCCGTTGCGGCGAAGATCTTTTTCGAACAGGGCTATGCCGCGACGCGCATCGACGACATCATCGAGCGGACGGGCGGTTCGAAGCGCAACATCTATGCCGAGTTCGGCAACAAGGAGGGGCTGTTCGCCGCGATCGTCTCCGAACAGGCCGGCCAGGCGCTGGCCCCGCTGGCGATCGACAATGCGGCGGGCCAGAAACTTGAGGAGGTGCTGCTCGACTTCGGGCGCCGGCTGATCGACATCTACATGTCACCTGCCCTGCTGGGCGTTTACCGCATCGCGATCACCGAATGCGCCCGCTTTCCCGAACTCGTGCGGCGCTTCTATGATCTCGGCCCGGGACGCGCGGGCGCCACGCTCGCGGACGTGCTCAGGGCGGCCAAGGCGCGCGGAGAGATCCAGACCGACGATTGCGCCGTAGCGGGCGATCATTTCGTCAGCATGATCCGCGGGAACATGCATCTGCACGTCATGCTTGGCCTGCGCGACCCGCCGGATGCGCAAGAGCGGCGCCAATTCGTGGCGTCCGTCGTCGATCTTTTCCTGAACGGCCTCGTCCATGCCAGGCCGGAACAGGACTAGCGACCCGAATCCGCAGCGCGTCGCATCGCGGGGAGACCTTGTTGGTCATAATGGGCCAAAATAGTGGCTGGGGCGGCAGGATTCGAACCTGCGCATGGCGGTACCAAAAACCGCTGCCTTACCGCTTGGCTACGCCCCAGCATGGGCCGGACACCGCCGGCGCGGACCGCCATATAGCGCCTGTTGCGCGAAAGGAAAGCCTAAGGCTGTATCGACATTCAGAAGATGGCGAGCCGAAAATGGTGATTTTCCGTGACCCGGCGCGCAGCCTACTCAAAGTAGGTGAGCACCGGAAGCACAGAAAAGCGCGATTTGCAGGCCGCCAGGGCTGAATGTCGATACAGCCTAGTCATTATTTTCCGGAACCGCCAATATGCGCGCCGCCCCTTCCTCTCAGCCTGGAACCGACCGGCATGTCCGCGCCCCATTCCCCGACCCCCGCCCCCACATCCCAGATCGCGCCCGCTTCGCCGCTGTTCCTGCGCGAGGATGAGATCCGGCGGGGCATAGAGATGCTCTATTTCGGCTATTCCGCGCTCACCCGCTCGATCGACGAGGGGCTGGCCGCGCAGGGGCTGGGCCGGGCGCATCACCGCGCGCTCTATTTCATCTCGCGCCAGCCCGACCTGACGGTGAAGGACCTGCTGCGCCTGCTCGCCATCACCAAGCAGTCGCTGGGCCGCGTGCTCAACGACCTGATCGAGCAGGGCTATATCGAGACGCGGCAGGGCGCCAGCGACCGGCGGCAGAAACTGCTGCGGCTCAGCCCCGCCGGCGTCGCGCTGGAGGCGGAGCTGTTCCGCGCGCTGCGGGAAAAGATGGCCGCCGCCTACGCCCAGGCGGGGCAAGGCTCCGTCACCGGATTCTGGCGCGTGCTGGAGGGGCTGATCCCCGATCAGGACAGGTCCATGGTGTTCGGCCTGCGCGGCCGGTGAAGGGCCGTCGCGCAACCTTATCGCCGCGGGAGCGCTTATCACCCCTGTGTTGAAGGCAAGACAAGGGTGAATCCATGCGCACAAAATTCCTGGCCGCCATGTCGGCGCTGGCCACGCTCGGCGCGTCGGCCTGTTCGGAAAAGGCGGCCGACAATCTGGAAAATGCCGGCTCCGCGATCGGCAGCGACGTCGGCAACACGGTCGACCGGGCGGGCGACAGGATCGACCGGGGCCTGGACGCGGCGGGCAATGCGATAGGCGAAGGGTCCGACCGACTGGGCGCGGCCATGGACAATGCGTCCCGCGATGCGGAGCGGGAGGCGCGCGAAGCCAAGCAGGACGTCGGCGCGGCCATGGAACGCGCGGGCAACGACATCAGCAAGGAGTGACGGCCCGCGAAGGGCGCGGCGCTTGACCTTGGCGTCCATCGGCCGCACCAGCGACGGCATGTGCGCCGCGTCCCGACATCCCGCCCCCTCCCGACTGATGATCGGACGCCCGGAACTGGCGCTGATCGGCATCACATTGCTGTGGGGCGGCACCTTCCTGATCGTGCACCAGGCGATGCGGCACAGCGGGCCGTTGTTCTTCGTCGGGCTGCGCTTCGGCACGGCGGCGCTGATCGCGCTCCCGCTCGCCTGGCCCGTCCTGCGCGGCGTCACGCAGCGGGAATGGCTGGCGGGGACGATGATCGGCGTCGGCATCTTCACCGGCTATACGCTCCAGACCTGGGGGCTGCGGACGATCCCCAGCAGCACATCCGCCTTCATCACCGCCGCCTATGTGCCGCTGGTGCCCATCCTGCAATGGATCGTCCTGCGCAGGCGGCCGCGCCTGGCGAGCTGGATCGGCGTGGCGCTGGCCTTCGCCGGCCTGCTGCTGATCGCCGCGCCGAAGGACGGGCTGTCGCTCGGCCAGGGGGAGGCGCTGACGCTCATCAGCACGCTCGCCATCGCGCTGGAGATCATCTTCATCAGCCTGTGGGCGGGCCGCGTCGACGTGGCGCGGGTGACGTTCATCCAGTTGGCGGTGACGTCGCTGCTCGCCTTCGCCTGCATGGTCCCGGCCGGAGAGGCGATCCCGCCCTTTTCCTGGATCGTCATTCTGTCGGCCTGCGGCCTGGGCCTGATGACGGCGCTGATCCAGCTCGCGATGAACTGGGCGCAGCGCAGCGTGTCGGCCACCCGCGCCACGCTGATCTATGCCGGGGAGCCAGTCTGGGCGGGCCTGATCGGCTGGATCGCGGGCGACCGCCTGCCCGCCAGCGCCCTGCTGGGCGGCGCGCTGGTGGTCGCCGCCGTGATCGTCAGCGAAATCCGCTTCGGCAGGCCTCAGGGCATTGCGCGTTAAATCAAATCCCCGCCATTGTGAGTTTACGGCCTAGTCACCTGGAACTGAAGTAAGCTTCATTGTATAAGCCCTTGTAGATCAGACGGAGGTTAATGTGATGGCGGGCAGACGGGCGGATTTGGTTGTCTTGAGCGGAGATGACCGGCGTTTTCTCGAAGCTCAGGTCCGCCGCCACAAAGCGCCGCGTTCACTCTCTGATCGATGCCGGATGGTCCTGCTTTGTGCAGAAGGGCTGCAGAGCAAGGAAGTCGCCGAACGCCTGGGCGTTCACGAGCACACGGTTGGCAAATGGCGCCGCCGGTTCGTGCAGGCTGGCATTGAAGGACTGACTGACGAATATCGTGCGGGTCGGCCACGAACAGTATCTGACACGCAAGTAGCTCAGGTGATCGAGCGTACGCTGAACACGACCCCCAAGGACGCCACGCATTGGTCGATCCGTTCCATGGCCGCCAAGTCCGGGCTGTCACACACCACCATCCGCCGGATCTGGGGCGCGTTCGGCCTGCAGCCGCACCGGTCCGAGACATTCAAGCTGTCCACCGATCCGCTATTTGTCGACAAGGTGCAGGACATAGTCGGGCTCTACATGTCGCCGCCGAACCGGGCGATCGTGCTGTGCGTGGATGAAAAATCGCAAATCCAGGCGCTGGATCGCGAGCAGCCGGTCTTGCCCATGGCGCCGGGGGTTCCTGAGCGGCGCACCCATACCTACGTCCGCAATGGCACGACATCCCTGTTCGCCGCGCTCGACATTGCCACCGGCGCCGTGATCGGGAAATGCTACAAGCGCCATCGGGCAACCGAGTTCCTCGACTTCCTCAAGCGGATCGACGCCGCGATCCCCAAGGGGCCAGACGTCCACCTCGTGATGGACAACTATGCGACCCACAAGACGCCAAAGATCAAGGCCTGGCTCGCACGCCGCCCGCATTGGCATGCTCACTTCACACCGACTTCGGCGTCCTGGATCAATCAGGTCGAACGATGGTTTGCAGAACTGACCCGCAAGCAGTTGCAGCGCGGTGTCCACCGATCAACCGCTGAACTTGAGACCGACATCACCGCATTCATCGCGGCGCACAACGAAAACCCCAAGCCCTACAAATGGGTCAAATCCGCCGACGAAATCCTCGCCGCCGTCAAACGATTCTGCCAAAAAACAATGAGCCGAACTTCAGATTCAGGTGACTAGGTGTGTGGGGATTCAGTCCATGGCGGGCTGCAAATAGCGGCTTTCTGCGCTTCCGGTGCTCACGTACTGAAGTACGCTGCGCGCCAGTTCTCGAAATCCACTATTTTCGCCGCGCCCTGAACTGAATCCCCACACACCCTAGCGGCGAAACACCGGCGCCCGCTTCTCGAAGAAGGCGGCGAACGCCTCCCGCGCCTCGTCGGAGGCAAGCGTCTCCCTGAACAGCCGCGCCTCCTCCTCGATCCGCTGGTTCAACACCGCCGGATCGCCCTTCATCAGGCGGCGGGTCGCGGCGAGCGCCCCGGGCGGCTTGGTCATCAGCAGCGCAGCCTTCTTCCGGGCATGGTCCAGCAGCGCATCGGCCGGAACGATCGCCGTGACGAAGCCCGCATGGTCGGCGGTCTGCGCATCCATCGGCTCGCCCAGAAGCAGCATCGACGCCGCCTTGGCATAGCCCATCGTCGCCGGAGCCAGCAGGCTGGAGCCTGCCTCCGGCACGATCCCCAGATTGACGAAGGGCATGGTGAAGCGCGCGTCGGGCGCCGCATAGACCAGGTCGCAATGGAACAGCATGGTCGTCCCCACGCCCACGGCCAACCCCTGCACGGCGGCGACCGCCGGCTTGCCGAAATTGGCGATGGCGCGGATGAAGGCGAAGGCCGCCTCCCCGCCCTGCGGGCCGGACATGAAGTCGTTGAGGTCGTTGCCCGCGCAGAAGGCGTCACCCTTCCCCGCGAATAGCACGGCGCCGATCTCGTCCCGGGCGGACGCATCCGCCAGCGCGGCGGTCATGGCGCGGTACATGTCGGCGGTCAGCGCGTTCTTCTTGTCGGGACGGTCGATGTGGATTTCGATGACGCCCTGGTTCTCGACAATGGCTATCCCTTCGCTCACGACCGGAGCCTCCTTGCTGTTCTTCCGCCCTTGCACGGGCCTTGTGGTTCGTCGCGACTGTTGGCGCATCTGCGCGGGCGCGTCTATCCTTTTCCGCCCGTCCTGCCTAAAGGCGACCCATGCAACGCCTGCGCGAGATACTGGACCCTTTCCTGCTGCTGCTGATCGGCACCGTGGCGCTCGCGTCCCTGCTGCCCGCGCGCGGGGAGGCCGCCGGCCTCGCCGGGGCGGCGGCGGACGCGGGCATCGTCCTGCTTTTCTTCCTGCACGGCGCGAAGCTGTCGCGGCAGGCGATCTGGAACGGCGCCAGGGCGTGGAGGCTGCACCTGGCGACGCTGGGAACGACCTTCGCGGTCTTTCCCCTGATCGGCCTGGCGACCCAGCAGGCGACGGCGATCCCGCCATCGATGCGCGCCGGCTTGCTGTTCCTGACGCTGCTCCCCTCCACGGTGCAATCCTCCATCGCCTTCACCGCCATCGCGCGGGGCAATGTCGCGGCGGCGGTGGTCAGCGCATCCTTCTCCAACCTGCTGGGCATCGCGCTGACGCCGCTGCTGGTCGCGCTGACGATGGAAAGGGGCGGGACGGGCGGCCTGATCTCGCTCTCCTCGATCGAGGACATCGTGCTGCAACTGCTGCTGCCCTTCATCGTCGGCCATCTGGCGCGGCCATGGATCGGCGGCTTCGTCAGCCGGCACAGGGCGATGCTGGGGCGGGTGGATCGCGGGTCGATCCTGCTGGTGGTCTATGCCGCCTTCAGCGCGGCGGTGGTGGAGGGATTGTGGCAGACGGTGTCGCGCGGCGAATTGCTGCTGCTGGCCGCGGCCTGCATCGCCATGCTGGGGGTCGTGCTGGTCTTCACCCTCCTGCTCGGACGGCTGCTGGGCCTGTCGCGGGAGGATGCGATCGTGCTGCAATTCTGCGGATCGAAGAAAAGCCTGGCGACGGGGGTGCCCATCGCCGGGGTGCTGTTCCCCGCCGGCGCGGTGGGGCCGATCCTGCTGCCGGTCATGCTGTTCCACCAGATACAGTTGATGGCCTGCGCGGTGCTCGCCCGCCGCTACGGCGCGGCGGACGCCCAGGCCCGCCTGGCGGCGGCGGGCTGAGGCGATGGACCGGCCGGTCCCGACCCCCGTCGCCATGGGCTGAATGTCGATCGGCCCCAGGACCGATCCGATCGCCGCCATTGCCGGAAAGGCGCCGTATGTTATACATGCGTAAAATATATCGGCTGGGGCAGGCGCGCGATAGTGACGGATGATGGGCAAGGGGAGGATCCGGACGCGGCATGGAGCCTGCCGGCCTAGACCTATCGCGATCCCGAATTTTTCGATCTGGAGCGGCGCCGGATATTCCGCCCCTCCTGGCAAATCGTGGCGCATGAAAGCGACATCCCCGCCCCCGGCGATTTCCGCCTGCTCGACTATATCGGGGAAAGCGTGATCCTGATGCGGGGCGGGGATGGTCTCGTCCGCGCCTTCGCCAATGTCTGCCGCCATCGCGGCGCGCGGATCGTCGACGCCGCCGCGGGCTGCGCCAGGACGCTCACCTGTCCCTATCATGGCTGGACCTATGACGATCGGGGCCGGCTGTCCGGCGTGCCGCTGGAGGAAAGCTACGGCCTCGACCGCGCCCGCCATGGCCTCCACGCCGTGGAGGTCGAGAATTTCCACGGCTTTCTCTTCGTCAGGCTGGAGGATGACGGCGGCCCCTCCGTTGCGGAGATGATGGTGCCTTATGTTCAGGAGATCGCGGCCCACCGCTTCGGCGAGTTGCGGGCCATGGGGCGGGTGACGCTGCGCCCCCGTGCGGTGAACTGGAAGATCGTCGGCGACAATTATGCCGACGCGCTGCATGTCGCCGTGGCGCATCCCGGACTGCGGCGGCTGATGGGGGCGGGCTATCGGGTGGAGGCCGCCGCCCATGCCGACCGGATGAGCGCGCCGATCCTGCGCCGGCCATCGGCCAAGCTGTCGGAACGGGCCTATCAGCATTTCCTGCCGCGCATACCGCATCTGGGGGATGAGCGGCAGCGGCTTTGGACCTATTTCAGGCTGTGGCCCAATATCGCCTTCGACATATATCCCGACCAGGTGGACTTCATGCAGTGGCTGCCGCTGTCCCCCACCCGATCGCTGATCCGGGAGGTTGCCTATGCGATCCCTGACGAGCGCCGGGAAATGAAGGCCGCCCGCTACCTCAACTGGCGGATCAACCGGCGCGTGAATGCGGAGGACCGCGCCCTGCTGGAACGGGTGCAGGCGGGCCTTTCCTCCGACAGCTTCACCGTCGGCCCCCTTTCGACGCAGGAGGTGGCGCTCCGCCATTTCTGCGCGCGGATGCGGCGCATCATTCCGCAGGCCCGGCTGCGTCGCGCCCCCGCCCCTGGATGGAGCCGGGCGGCATGACCGGGGCCTATGACGCGGTCATCATCGGCGGCGGGCATAACGGGCTGGTCTGCGCCTTCTACCTGGCGCGGGCGGGATACCGGGTGCGCATCCTCGAACGCCGCGCCATCGTCGGCGGCGCCGCCGTGACGGAGGAGTTCCACCCCGGCTTCCGCAATTCGGTGGCAAGCTATACCGTCAGCCTGCTCCACCCCAAGGTGATAAGCGACATGCGGCTGGTCGAACATGGCTATCGCGTGCTCGAACGGCCGATCAGCAATTTCTTCCCCCAGCCGGACGGCCGCTATCTGAAGCTGGGCGGCGGGCTGGAGCGGACCCAGGCGGAGTTCGCGAAGTTCAGCGTGAAGGACGCCGCCGCCCTCCCCGCTTATTATGACGCGCTGGAGGTGGTGGCCGACCTGCTGCGCGACATGACGCTCAAGACCCCGCCCAATGCCGGCGACGGGCTGGCGATGGTCGTCGCCGCGCTGCGCCAGGGCCGGCGGATCGGCGGCCTGACGCTGGAACAGCAGCGCGACGTGCTGGAACTGTTCACCCGGTCGGTGCGCGGCTTCCTCGACGGCTGGTTCGAGAGCGAGGCGGTGAAGGCGGCGTTCGGCTTCGACGCGGTGGTCGGCAACTACGCCTCCCCCGACGCGCCGGGCAGCGCCTATGTGCTGCTGCACCATGTCTTCGGGGAGGTGAACGGGAAGAAGGGCGCCTGGGGCCACTGCGTCGGCGGCATGGGCACGATCACCCGCATCATGGCGCAGGTGGTGCGCGACCTGGGCGTGGAGATCAGCCTGGAGGCGCCGGTCGCGTCCGTGCTGGTCGACGGATCGCGGGCCGTGGGCGTCCGGCTGGAAAGCGGGGAGGAGGTGATGGGCAGGGCCGTCATCGCCAATGTCGGGCCGAAACTGCTCTACGAACGATTGATGGACCCCGCCGACCTGCCGCCCGATTTCCTGAAGCGCATAAGGGGGTTCAGGGCGGCGTCGGGCACCTTCCGCATGAACGTCGCGCTGTCGGCGCTGCCCGACTTCGCCTGCCTGCCCGGCCTGGGCGAGCATCACCAGTCGGGCATCGTCATCGCGCCGACGCTGGACTATATGGACCGCGCCTATATGGACGCGAAGCGCGAGGGCTGGTCGAGGGAACCGATAGTCGAGATGCTGATCCCCTCGACCGTGGACGAAAGCCTCGCCCCGGCGGGATGCCATGTGGCGAGCCTCTTCTGCCAGCAATTCGCGCCGATCCTGCCCGACGGCCGCAACTGGGACGACGAACGCGAGGCGGCGGCGGATCACGTCATCGCCACCGTCGACGCCCACGCGCCCGGCTTCGCCCGGTCGGTGATCGCCCGCGACATCCTCTCCCCGCTCGACCTGGAACGGAAATTCGGCCTTGTCGGCGGCGACATCATGCACGGCAACATGACGCTGGACCAGCTATGGGCGGCGCGGCCGGTGCTGGGCCACGGCAACTATCGCGGCCCGCTCAAGGGCCTCTACATGTGCGGCGCGGGCACGCATCCGGGCGGCGGCGTGACCGGCGCGCCGGGCCATAATGCGGCGCGGGAAGTGATCCGGGACGGCGCGCTGCTGGGGCGGTGGTTCGGGCGGGGGTGAAACGGCATGCGCCGCCATGCCTTGCCCTCTCCCCCACCCTCGCCTAAAGGATCGGTTCATGCCCGACATCACCGTTCCATCCGCCCAGTCCGACCTGACCGGCCGGGCGTTGTTTCCGCACCGGCATCTCCTGTCCATCGCCGACCTGAAGCCTTGGGAAATCCGCTTCCTCCTCGATGAGGCGGAACATTGGGCGAAGAGCAACCGGGGCGGCGCGCGCAAGCATGACGACCGCCTGGCGGGCATGACCCAGATCAACGCCTTCTTCGAAAACAGCACCCGCACCCTCCTCTCCTTCGAGATTGCGGGCAAGCGGCTGGGCGCGGACGTCGTCAACATGGCCGCCGCCACCTCCAGCGTGAAGAAGGGCGAGACGCTGATCGACACCGCCATGACGCTGAACGCCATGGCCGCCGACGTGATCGTCATCCGCCACGCCAGTTCCGGCGCGGTGGCGCTGATCGCGGACAAGGTCGACTGCCCAGTGCTGAACGCAGGCGACGGCTGGCACCAGCACCCGACCCAGGCCCTGCTCGACGCGCTCACCATCCGCCGCCGCAAGGGCGGGTTCGAAGGGCTGGTCGTCGCGATCTGCGGCGACGTGCTGCACAGCCGGGTGGCGCGCTCGAACATGCTCTGCCTCGCCGCCCTGGGCGCGCAGGTCCGCGCCGTCGCCCCGCCCACGCTGATGCCGCCGGAGGTCGAGATGCTGGGCGCGACCCCCTACAGCCGCATGGACGAGGGGCTGGAGGGCGCCGACGTGGTGATGATGCTGCGCCTCCAGAATGAGCGGATGGACGGCGCCTTCATCCCCTCCCCCCGCGAATATCACATGCTCTACGGCCTGACCCCGGAACGGCTCGCCATCGCCAAGCCCGACGCGCTGGTCATGCACCCTGGCCCGATGAACCGGGGCGTGGAGATCGCCAGCGTCGTCGCCGATCACCCGGACCGCTCCGCCATTACCGAGCAGGTGGAAATGGGCGTCGCCATCCGCATGGCCTGCCTGGACGTCCTGACCAGAGGCGCGCGCGGCGTGGAGGGCTGGGCATGACGACCACCACCCCCGCCCCCGCCCTCGTCATCCCCGCGAAGGCGGGGATCCATCTCCCGCCCCATCCCGAGGCGCAAGGCAGGGGGAACGCGCAATGACCAGACTCGCCATCGCCAACGGCAAACTGGCCGACCCTTCAGGCAAAGACCTGACCCCCGGCATCATCCTGATAGAGGATGACCGCATCCTCGCCTCAGGCGACGTCGCCATCCCCCCGGACGCCGAAACCATCGACGCCAAGGGCCTGGTCGTCGCCCCCGGCCTGATCGACCTCGGCGTCTTCGCCACCGACAAGCCCGCCTTCCATTTCGGCGGCATCACCCGCGCCGCGCTGATGCCCGACCAGTCCTCCCCGCTGGACGACGCGGGCCTCATCCGTCAGGCCACCCGCGCCGGCAAACCCGATTTCTGGGTCCACCCCATCGCCGCCGCCACGCGGGGCCTCAAGGGCGCGGAACTGGCCGAAATCGGCATGATGCAGGCGGCAGGCGCGAAGGCGGTCGGCACCGGCCGCCAGTGGATCGCGGATTCGGGCGTGATGATGCGCGTCCTCTCCTACGCCTCCGGCCTCGGCCTCACCGTCATCACCCATGCCGAGGATGCGGGGCTGGCGGGCAAGGCCGTCGCCACCAGCGGAGAGACCGCGACCCGCCTCGGCCTGCCCCACGCCCCCGCCTGCGCCGAAGCCATGGCCATCGCCCGCGACATCATGCTGGCCCACGCCACCGGGGCGGCGATCCACTTCCGGCTGGTGACGACCAAGGCGGGCTTCGACCTGATCCGCGCCGCCAAGGCGGAGGGGTTGAAGGTCACATGCGGCATCAGCCCGGCCTATCTCTTCCTCTCCGACAATGCGGTGACGGATTTCCGCACCTTCGCCCGCCTCTCGCCCCCCCTGCGGTCGGAGGATGACCGCAAGGCGTCTATCGCGGCGGTCGCGGACGGCACGGTCGACGTCATCACCTCCAGCCACGACCCTCGCGGGCCGGAGGACAAGCGCCTGCCCTTCGCCGACGCCGCGCCGGGCATGGCGGGGGCGGAAACGCTGCTCGCCCTGTCGCTCAACCTGGTGCGGGAGGGGCATGTGACGCTCAACCGGCTGATGACCCTGCTCAGCGCCAATCCGGCCCGTATATTGGGCGTGGACGCGGGCGGCTTCGCGCCGGGCAGCGCGGCGGACCTGATCTTCATCGATCCCGACGCGCCCTGGATCGTCGATTCGGGGAAAATGGCGGCGCAGGCCGGAAACACTCCGTTCGACCGCATGCCCGTGCAGGGCCGGGTAAGGCGGATCATGAAGGGCGGGAATTTCCTTTAAGTTTCCCGCTTGCCCAACCCCGCCCGCCACGCTAAAGCGCCCTCCTTCGCTGGCCCCGGCCAGTGCAGGAGTGTAGCTCAGTTGGTAGAGCGTCGGTCTCCAAAACCGAATGCCGGGGGTTCGAGTCCCTCCACTCCTGCCAAGCGACCTGGCCGCGAACCTTGAAATATCGGGGTTTCGCGGCTAGATGCGCTTGAAGAAATATGGGTCGCGGAGCGCGGCCGCACCCCCGGACGCCGAACAGGGCGGGATCGGGAGGGCGGACTGTTGCTTCGCGCTTTGGTGTTTGTTGGAAGGATTTGGTGCGGGCGATGGCGAAGGTTTCTCCGGGCGAATTCGTCAATCAGGTGAAGGCCGAAGCGTCGAAGATCGTGTGGCCCACCGGCCGCGAAACGATCATGACCGGCGTGATGGTGGTCATCATGACCTCGCTGCTGGGCATCTTCTTCTTCGGCATCGACACCTTCTTCGGCGCGATCGTCCAGTGGCTGCTGGCGTTCGCCGCCGGCCAGGCTTGAGAGTTTTTGATTACCGCGATTTCCCAGTGAATCGCTTAGTGGGAGTTTGAGACGGCAACATGGCGCGCTGGTACATCATCCACGCCTATTCGGGCTTCGAGAACAAGGTCAAGGAATCGATCCTGTCCGAAGCCGAGCGCATGGGCCTCTCCCAACTGGTCGAGCAGGTGGAAGTCCCCACCGAGACCGTGACGGAGGTGAAGCGCGGCAAGAAGGTGCAGGTCGAGCGCAAGTTCATGCCCGGCTATGTCCTCGCCAAGCTGGCGATGAACGACGACATCTACCACCTGGTCAAGAACACGCCGAAGGTGACGGGTTTCCTGGGGTCGAGCGGCAAGCCGCAGGCCATCAGCGAGGCGGAGGCGGCCCGCTATTTCGGCGCGCAGAAGGCCGCCGAGGCCGCGCCCAAGCACAAGATCAACGTCGATTACGAGATCGGCGACAGCGTCAAGGTGCTGGACGGCCCCTTCGCCAGCTTCAACGGCACGGTCGAGGAACTGGATTTCGAAAAGAACCGGGTCAAGGTGTCCGTGTCGATCTTCGGCCGCGCCACCCCGGTCGAACTGGACTTCGAACAGGTCGAACTGTCCAAATAGGAAGCCTGGCGAAGTAAGAACAACATCCGTCACCCCGGACTTGATCCGGGGTCCCGCTTTCTTCTCGAAAAGGCGGCATGACGGCAAAGGAATTTCCGGGAAACCGGGAATAGCTGCGGGAGGATCGCTCCGGTGATCCGTCAATACCGCTAAACTTGAACCGGGCGCATCCTCGGACGCGCCCAGCAACAGAGTGAGTGAACATGGCCAAGAAGATTACGGGCTATATCAAGCTCCAGGTGCCCGCTGGAGCCGCCAACCCCTCGCCGCCGATCGGCCCGGCGCTGGGTCAGCGCGGCGTGAACATCATGGAATTCTGCAAGGCGTTCAACGCCTCGACGGAAAAGATGGAAAAGGGCACGCCGCTGCCGACCATCATCACCGTCTATGCGGACCGTTCGTTCAGCTTCGTCACGAAGCAGCCGCCCGCCACCTATCTGATCAAGAAGGCCGTCAACCTGAAGTCGGGTTCGAAGGAACCGGGCAAGGTCACTGCCGGAAAGATCAAGCGCTCGCAGCTCGCCGAAATCGCGCAGGCCAAGATGGCCGACCTCAACGCGAACGACATCGACGCGGCGACGAAGATCATCGAAGGCTCCGCCCGCGCGATGGGCCTCGAAGTGGTGGAGGGCTAAGAGCATGGCAAAGCTGACGAAGAAGGCCAAAGTTCTGGCCGCCGCCATCGACAAGGAAAAGCTGCACGGCGTCGACGAGGCGCTGGGCCTGATCAAGACCCACGCGACCGCCAAGTTCGACGAAAGCGTCGAAATCGCGATCAACCTGGGCGTCGATCCGCGTCACGCCGACCAGATGGTCCGTGGCGTCGTCACGCTTCCGGCCGGCACCGGCAAGGACGTCCGCGTCGCCGTGTTCGCCCGCGGCGACAAGGCTGAAGCCGCGACCGCCGCCGGCGCCGACGTGGTGGGCGCCGAAGACCTGCTGGAATCGATCCAGGCGGGCAATATCGACTTCCAGCGCGTGATCGCCACCCCCGACATGATGGGCCTGGTCGGCCGCCTCGGCAAGGTTCTGGGTCCCAAGGGCCTGATGCCGAACCCGAAGCTGGGCACGGTCACCCCGAACGTCGCCGAAGCGGTCAAGGCAGCCAAGGGCGGCCAGATCGAATTCCGCGTCGAAAAGGCGGGCATCATCCACGCCGGCCTCGGCAAGGCCAGCTTCTCGGCCGAAGACCTGCGCAAGAATTTCGACGCCTTCGTCGACGCCATCGTCAAGGCGAAGCCGTCGGGTTCGAAGGGCAAATATGTCCGCAAGATCGCCCTGTCCTCCTCCATGGGTCCGGGCGTGAAGGTCGACGTGGCGGAAGTCGCCTCGGTCTGATCCGACGCACAAACAGATAGGGGAGCCTCCTTCCTCCACATGGGGAAGGAGGCTTTCGCTTTTTATGCTATGCTGTGCTCCTGCCTTCGCAGGAGCACAGCATTTCCAAACACCGCCGGGGACACCCCCAACAACGGTGTGAACTTCGGGGCGCATGACCTTGCACCCCGGCTCCAAAAACCCCCGGAGCGCATTGAGGTCACCTTCGTATCCGTCGGGAATGGCGGGTCGCCTTTTACCGATGGAAAATAGAATGTCTTTCGAACACCTCCCCCCTCTCCTGTCCGGCGCCCTGACGCGAAAGGGCTATGAAAGCCTGACCCCCGTCCAGGCCCAAGTCACCCAGCCGGAAGCCGAAGGCCGCGACCTCATCGTCTCGGCCCAGACCGGCTCCGGCAAGACCGTCGCCTTCGGCCTGGCCATGGCGAAGGAACTTCTGGGCGACGCCAGCCGCCTCCCCGCTCCCGGCCTGCCGCTCGCCCTCGCCATCGCCCCGACCCGCGAACTGGCGCTGCAGGTCGCCCGCGAACTGGAATGGCTCTATGGCGAGGCCCGCGCCCGCATCGCCACCTGCGTCGGCGGCATGGACGCCGCCAAGGAACGCCGCGCTCTCAGCCACGGCGCGCATATCGTCGTCGGCACGCCGGGCCGCCTGCGCGACCATCTGGAACGCGGCGCGCTCGACCTTTCCGGCCTCAAGACCGTCGTGCTGGACGAAGCCGACGAGATGCTCGACATGGGCTTCCGCGAGGATCTGGAGGAAATTCTCGACGGCGCGCCCGAAGGCCGCCGCACCCTCCTCTTCTCCGCCACCATGCCCAAGCCGATCGTGGCGCTCGCCAAGCGCTACCAGAAGGACGCGCTGCGCATCTCCACCGTCAGCGATGAGCGCGGCCATGGCGACATCAGCTATCAGGCCGTGACCGTCGCCCCCGCCGACATCGAAAATGCCGTGGTCAACCTGCTGCGCTATCATGAGGCGGAGACGGCGATCCTCTTCTGCGCCACCCGCGACAATGTCCGCCACCTCCACGCCAGCTTGACCGAGCGCGGCTTCGCGGCGGTGGCGCTGTCGGGGGAGCATAGCCAGAATGAACGCAACCATGCCCTCCAAGCGCTGCGCGACCGCCGCGCCCGCGTCTGCGTCGCGACCGACGTGGCGGCGCGGGGCATCGACCTCCCCAATCTCAGCCTTGTCGTCCATGTCGAACTGCCCCGCGACGCGGAGACGATGCAGCACCGCTCCGGCCGCACCGGCCGCGCAGGCAAGAAGGGCACGGCGGTCCTCATCGTCCCCTATCCCCGCCGCCGCCGGGTCGAATCCATGCTGCGCGGCGCGAAGATCCCGGTCGAATGGGGCACCCCGCCCAGCAAGGAAGCGATCCAGGAACAGGACAATGCCCGCCTGCGCGAGAAACTGATGGAACGCGCCGACCTCGACGAGCAGGACTGGGCGCTGGGCGCCGAACTGCTGGAGGCGAAATCGGCCAAGGAAATCGCCGCCATGCTGGTGAGGAGCGCCCGCGCCGCCCTCCCCGCGCCGGAGGAACTGCTGGACGCCAGCGAAGCCCCGCAACGCCGCGACGGGCCGCGCCCCGGCTTCGAGGACACGGTCTGGTTCCGCATGGACATCGGCCGCCGCCAGAACGCCGACCCGCGCTGGATATTGCCGCTGATCTGCCGTCGCGGCCATGTGTCGCGGCAGGACATCGGCGCGATCCGCATCGCCGCAAACGAGACCCTGTTCGAAATCCCCCGCGCCATCGTATCGCGCTTCATCGGTTCGGTGAAGCGGACCGGAGAGGCCAATGACGAGGGCGCGGACATCGCCTTCGAGCAGGTCGAGGGCACGCCCCGCGAAGCCGCCCGCGAAAACCGCCACGGCAAGGGCCGCCCCAATGATCGCGGCCCCCGCCCGCCCGCGCACAGCCCCCGCCCGTTCAAGGGCGGCCCCAGGCGGCCCGGTCCGCGCAAGCCCCGATAACAGGAAAGGGCCGCCCTTCGACGGAGCGGCCCTTACTCCTGACTAGCCCGCCCCGCAAAGGGCCAGCATCCGCGCCGCCAGTTCCCGTTCCCCCATCACGACATGGGGCACGCCCAGCCCCTCCAGATGCCTGACCTCCGCATCGGAATGGGCGCGGGCGATGACCTGGAGGTCGGGGTTCAAATGGCGCGCATGTTCGTGGATCGCGCCGCCCTCGAACCCTTCGGGCACGGCGATCAGCAGGCGCCGAGCCTCGCTTATGCCGGCCGCCCGCAGATGCCGGTCCTCCAGCGCGCTGCCGCGCACGACGGTGAGGCCGGTCTCCTCCGCCTCCTCCGCCCGGTCGGAGTCCGCTTCGATCACCACCAAATGCGCGCCCTTTTCCGCCAGCCGATCCGCGATCAGCTTGCCCACCCGGCCATAGCCGACCAGGATGACATGGCCGATGCGCGGCTTGGCCCTGGCCTTCTGCGCCTCTGCCTCTTCCTCGACCTCCTCCTGCTTGTGCCCGCGCACGATGAGGGAGAAGATCAGCGGATTGAGGAAGATCGACACGATCGCGCCGGCAAGGATCAGGTCGCGCCCTTCGGCGGGCAGCACGCCCAATCCCGTCCCCAAGGATGCCAGGATGAAGGAAAATTCGCCGATCTGCGCCAGGCTGGCCGCGATGGTCAGCGCCGTGTCGCCGGGATGGCCGAAGGCGCGGACGATGGCGAAGGCGGCGATGGACTTGCCGATGATGATGATCGCCACCGTGGCCAGCAGCGGCAGCGGTTGTTCGACCAGCACCGCCGGATTGAACAGCATGCCGACCGAAACGAAGAACAGCACCGCGAAGGCGTCGCGCAACGGCAACGTCTCCTCCGTGGCGCGGCGGCTGAGCGGCGTCTCGCCCAAAATCATGCCGGCGAAGAACGCCCCCAGCGCGAAGGACACGTCGAACGCCACCGCCGCGCCAAAGGCCACGCCCAGCGCTATCGCCAGCACGGCCAGGCGGAACAGCTCGCGCGATCCGCTATGCACGACCCAGTGCAGCGCCCAGGGAATGACGCGGCGGCCGACCACCAGCATCAGCGCGACAAAGCCCGCGACCTTGAGCAGCGTGCCCAGCAGCGGCGCGAGCAAGGCACCGGCCCCCGCTCCGGCCCCCGCATCGGCCCCCGCATCGGCATTGTTCATCACCCCGGCCAGCGCGGGCAACAGCACCAGCGCCAGCACCATCACCAGATCCTCGACGATCAGCCATCCCACGGCGATCCTGCCCCGGCGCGTTTCAACCAGATCCGCCCCCTGCAAGGCGCGCAGCAGGACAACCGTGCTCGCCACCGACAGCGCCAGGCCGAAGACCAGCCCGCCCATCAACGGCCAGCCCATATAATAGGCCAGGCCCATGCCCATCAGCGTCGCCACCGCGATCTGGCCGAGGGCGCCGGGCAC
The DNA here is from genome assembly GCF_000264945.2 of Sphingobium indicum B90A. Lineage (NCBI taxonomy): Bacteria > Pseudomonadati > Pseudomonadota > Alphaproteobacteria > Sphingomonadales > Sphingobiaceae > Sphingobium > Sphingobium indicum. The sequence continues at coordinate 244,374 of NZ_CP013070.1, read as the reverse complement.
CGCGATATTCTTCACCGACAGAAGGTCGCGCAGCGAAAAATGCAGGCCGACGCCGAACATCAGCAATATGACGCCGATTTCCGCCAGTTCATTGGCCAGGCTGGCATTGGCGACGAAGCCCGGCGTGAACGGCCCGACCATGATTCCAGCGATCAGATAGCCGACCAGCGGCGACAATTTCAGGCGATGGGCGATGGCGCCCATGACGAAGGCAACGACAAGGCCCGCGACGATCGTTCCGATCAGGGGCGTGTGATGGGGCATGGAGTGTCTTTCCCTGGCTGCCGATGGAGGAACGCCCTCCATCGGCAGCATATCCTATTCATTCAGCGACGGTCAGCATCGCCGCCGACAACAGCGCGCCGGCCGCGCCCAGTCCCGCCATGACGGCCGGCATGAACCACCATGGCGGACGGCGGGACGGCCCCGTGCCGCCGCGTCGCGATCTTCTGCGGGTCATGAAGAGGCTCCTTTTTCCTGACGGCGGCCTTAAAACGGCCGCCCTGATGCGTCAGGAAAGGGCCGGCGGCGCCCGCGCCCGCTGGCGGGACAGCAGGTGAAAGGACGGGAAAGAAACCAAGGAGGGCGAGAATCGGTCGCCGGGGCGCAGCGGGATTGCGCCCGGCAGCATCGCTATGGCCACCGGCCCGCCCGCGGCGAGCGCCGGCAACGGCGAGCGCCCATCGCCATCCGGCTCCATGGCCTGCACGGTGAGGGGGGTCGCATGGGCGCGGGCCTTCAGCACCACGCCGGTGGTGGCCGGATTGAAGGCGGAGCCGGTGAACCGGCTGGACGGCGGCCCCAGGGGCACGAGCGCGCTCAGCAGGGCCACGCCCAGCGACAGCCACAGGGTCAGGATGAACGGCAGCCGGCCGGCCAAGGTGTCCTTCCTGTACGGCGCTGGCGTCATCCGTGATATTGTCCCTTTGCTGGCCCTTCGCCGCGCCAGGATAGGGTCGGACAAGGCCAAAAACCAGCCCCGAATGCCGCGCTTGCCGGTTGACATCGGCGAGTCATTCCAGTAGCGGGCCACATTCCCGCGCGGGTCCAACAGGGCATTGTCCCTCGACGATCTGCGTAAAGCAGATTTGAACGAGAAGAGAAGAGCCATGTTCGCAGTCGTGCGCACGGGCGGCAAGCAGTATCGCGTCGCCGCCGGAGACAAGATCGTCGTCGAGAAGCTGGCCGGAGAGGCCGGCGACAAGGTGACGCTGGATGACGTCCTGTTCGCCGGCGAAGGCAGCGACGTGAAGGACGCGGCCAAGCTGACCGTCGCCGCCGAAATCGTCGCGCAGGCGAAGGGCGAGAAGGTCATCGTCTTCAAGAAGCGCCGCCGGCACAATTATCGCCGCCGCAACGGCCACCGCCAGAATCACACGATCCTCAAGATCGTGTCGATCGCCTGAGCCGCAGCAAAGTCACGAGGAGTTTGAGTCATGGCACATAAGAAAGCTGGCGGTTCGTCGCGCAACGGTCGCGATTCGGAATCGAAGCGCCTTGGCGTTAAGAAGTTCGGCGGTCAGGAAGTGATCGGCGGCAACATCATCATTCGCCAGCGCGGCACCCGCGTCTATCCGGGCCGCAATGTCGGCATGGGCAAGGACCATACGCTGTTCGCGCTGGGCGAAGGCCGCGTGGTATTCCACACCGGCAAGCTCGGCCGCAAATATGTATCGGTCGACGCCATGGCCGAAGCAGCCGAATAACGGACGATCGATGACGGATCGTCCCACGCAAACGGGGCGATCCTCCTGGCGGAACGGCTTTTCGGCCACCGCCAGGGTTCGAGGGAAACAAGGGGCGCCCCCTCCGGGAGCGCCCCTTTTTCGCGTCGAAGGGCGTCTCCCCTGAATTTCCCTCAGGCCGCTGGAACCCCCGCCTTTCTCACGCGTCATGCGGGCGGGGCCCAGCCAGAGAAGATAGTCGTCATGCCGTAACTTTTCGCGGTCATTGGCGCGCAGGAGATTAGGAGACTTTCGATGTTCGCCCGTACCCCCCGCCTGTTGCTGCGGCCCGGCTGGATGGAAGACGCGCCGGCCCTTGCCGACGCGATCGGCGATGCGGCCGTGCTGCGCAACCTGACCCGCGCGCCGGCCGCCTACGACCGGGCCGATGCGCAGGCGTTCCTGGCCCAGCCGCAGGACGCGCGCCTGCCCAGCCTGCTCGCCTTCACCCGCACCAAGGGCGCGCCGCGCCTGGTGGGCGGCTGCGGCCTCCATGCGGCGGATGACGGCAGGGTGGAACTGGGCTATTGGATCGCCCGCCCCTATTGGGGACTCGGCTTCGCCACCGAAGCGGCGGGCGCCGTCATGCACATGGCCCGCGCCTTGGGCATACGCGACGTGCGCGCCGCCCATTTCGCGGACAATCCCGCGTCCGGCAACGTCCTGCGCAAGCTCGGCTTCCGCGACACGGGCCGCATCGAACGCCGCTTCAGCCTGGGCCGGGGCGCGGCGGCGGATTGCCTGGTCTTCGAGGAAGGCGCCCCTGGAGAAGAGGGCGCGATCCCCATGACGGCGGATTCGTCCGCCGATCTTTACGGGGATTCGCTGCCGGCTCTGGCGGCCTGAACCCCGCGACCGGGGAGGGCGGCGCCGGGCCGCCTTCCCCCGCCCCCGCCGCGTTTCGGAAGAAGCGGCCGCTTTTGCGGCGCGCCTGTTTAATTCCGCCGCATAAACCGCTATGGGCGCGCGATGCATTTTCTTGATCAAGCGAAGATTTACATCAAGTCCGGCTGGGGCGGTCCCGGCGCGGTCAGTTTCCGGCGGGAAAAATATGTCGAATATGGCGGCCCGGACGGCGGCAACGGCGGCAAGGGCGGCGACATCATCTTCGAGGCGGTGGCCGGGCTGAACACCCTGATCGACTTCCGCTACACCCAGCATTTCAAGGCGCAGCGCGGCATGCCCGGCGCGGGCAAGAACCGCTATGGCGCCGGCGGCGAAGACCTGGTCATCAAGGTGCCGGTGGGCACGCAGATCCTGTCCGATCCCACGCCCATAGAGGGGACGGAGGATGAGGACGGCACGATGGAATATGAGCAGGAACTGCTCGCCGACTTCACGCAGGTCGGGCAGCGCATCGTCCTGCTGCGCGGCGGCGACGGCGGGCGCGGCAACCTGTCCTACAAGACCAGCACAAACCGCGCCCCGCGCCAGCATGGCACGGGCTGGCCGGGGCAGGAAATGTGGGTGTGGCTGCGGCTGAAGCTGCTGGCCGACGTCGGCCTGGTGGGCATGCCCAATGCGGGCAAGTCGACCTTCATCAACCAGGTCACCAACACCAAGGCGAAGGTGGGCGCCTATGCCTTCACCACCACCAAGCCGCAACTGGGCGTGGTGCTGCATCGCGACCGGGAATTCGTGCTGGCCGACATTCCGGGCCTGATCGAGGGCGCGGCCGAGGGCGCCGGCATCGGCGACCGCTTCCTGGGCCATGTCGAACGCTGCCGCGTGCTGCTGCACCTGATCGACGCGACCGGCGACGACCCGGTCGAACAGTTCCGCATCGTGCAGGACGAACTGGCGGCCTATGGCGGCGGCCTGGACGAAAAGCCGCAGATCGTGGCGCTCAACAAGGGCGACCTGCTGGGGCCGGAACTGATGGAGGACATTGCCGGCCAGCTTCGGGAAGAGGCTGGGGTGGAGGATGTGTTCATCATCTCCGGCGCGACCGGCGAAGGCGTGCCCGCCCTGCTGGACGCGGTGCTGCCGCTGCTGGACCAGCCCGGCGGGGAGGAAGAGGATGGGACAGAAGAAGACGAGAAGCCGTGGTCGCCACTGTAACTCCTCCCCTCCCCTTCAGGGGAGGGGTCGGGGGTGGGGGCTTGCCGGATAGGGCTTCCCCCGCCTTGTCTCCTCACCCCAACGCCTCCCCTGCAGGGGAGGAGCGCATTCGGACCGCTTCATGACCCCTTCCCTTTCCGGTTTCCCCCCCTCCCAGATCCGCCGCCTGGTCATCAAGATCGGCTCGGCCCTGCTCGTCGATCCGCAGGGCGAGGTGCGCGAAGCCTGGCTCCGCACGCTGGTGGCCGACGTCGCGGCGCGCAAGCAGGCGGGCCAACAGATCATCATCGTCTCCTCCGGCGCCATCGCGCTCGGCGCCCGCAGGCTGAAGCTGCCCAAGGGCGGACGCGGCAGCCTTGAAGACGCTCAGGCGGCCGCCGCCACCGGCCAGATCGCGCTGTCGCAATGCTGGGCCAGCCTGCTCCACGAAAGGGACATCACCGCCGCGCAGATGCTGGTGACGCTGGACGATCTGGAAAATCGCCGCCGCTACCTCAACGCGTCGGCCACGCTGGAGCGGCTGATGGCGCTCGACGTCGTGCCGGTCGTGAACGAGAATGACAGCGTCGCCACGGCGGAAATCCGCTTCGGCGACAATGACCGGCTGGCGGCGCGTATCGGACAGGCGGCACGGGCTGACGCGGTTGTGCTGCTGTCCGACGTCGACGGGCTTTACAGCGCCAATCCGCATGTCGATGCGAACGCCATGCTGATAGAGACAATCGAGCGCATCGATGCGCGCATCGCGGGGATGGCGGACGGCGGTTCCGCCTCCGGCATGGGGTCGGGGGGCATGACCTCCAAGATCGAGGCGGCGCGTATCGCCACCGGGGCGGGCGCGCATCTGGCGATCATCTCCGGCAAGGTGGATTCGCCCCTCTCGCACTGGGCCGATGGCGGCAAAGGATCGATCTTCCTCGCCGCGCAGGCGAAGGGCGCGCGCAAGGGCTGGCTGGCCGGGCGCCTGACGGTGCGCGGGCGGATCGTGGTCGATGCGGGGGCGGAGGCGGCGCTGGGCCGCGGCAACAGCCTGCTCCCGGCTGGGGTTGCACGGGTCGAGGGCATCTTCGCCCGCGGCGACGTGGTCGACATATTGGCGGAGGACGGACGGGTGATCGCCCGCGGCCTCATCGAATATGACAGCGAGGAAGCGGCGCGCATCGCGGGCAAGCGCAGCGAGGACATCGCGACGCTACTGGGCCACCTGCCCCGGTCGGTGCTGGTCCACCGCGACCATATGGCGATGGTCTGATCCCATGTCCCTGCGCATCGCCATGACGGGCGCGACGGGCTTCGTCGGCGCCGAGACCCTGAATCAGGCCCTGGCGGCGGGGCACCATGTCTCCGCCATCACCCGCCGGGCGCAGCCGCCCCGCGCCCATCTCAAATGGGTGCCCGGCGCGCTGGAGGACCGGGCGGCGCTCAACACGCTGGTGCGCGACGCCGACGTGGTGATCCACATCGCGGGCGTGGTGAACGCGCCCGACCGCGAGGGGTTCGAGACCGGCAATGCCCGCGGCACCATGGCGGTGGTTGACGCCATGCGCCAGCGCGGCGTCAGGCGGCTGATCCACGTCTCCTCCCTCTCGGCGCGGGAGCCGGGCCTGTCCGACTATGGCTGGTCGAAGGAACTGGCGGAACGGCATGTGAAGGCCAGCGGCCTCGACTGGACCATCATCCGCCCCCCCGCCATCTACGGGCCGGGCGACCGGGAGATGCTGGAACTGTTCCGCATGGCGAAGCGCGGGTTCATGCTCATGCCGCCGGGCGGACGGCTGTCGGTGATCGAGGTGAGCGACCTTGCCCGGCTGTTCCTGACGCTGGCGGTCGAAAAGGACATGAAGAGCCTGACCCATGTCTATGAGGTGGACGACGGCGCGCCGGGCGGCTGGGACCATATGGACTTCGCGCAGGCGATCGGCCGCGCCGTCGGACGGCCTGGAGAGAGGGCGGTGCGGACCTTCGCCACGCCCGCCTGGCTGCTGGGCGTGGGCGCGCGGCTCGACCGGCTGGTGCGCGGCAGGAACGCCAGGCTGACGCCCGACCGGGTCAGCTATTTCTGCCACCCCGACTGGGTGGTGAAGAAGCGCAAGCAACCGCCCAGGAAGCTGTGGGCGCCCAGGGTGCCGACGGAAGAGGGATTGCGGGCGACCGCCGAAGCCTATCGGGCGAAAGGCTGGCTCTGACGACCGGAAGCCTGGAACAGAGCCTGTCCTGGCAAGTTCTTGTTGTCGCATCCTTTTGAGCGGAAAACCGGTTCCTACTTTTCCGCACGATGCTCTAAACGCCGCTCAACCCCGCATCCGCCAGACCGCGCCAAAGGTGCAGCGCCTGCACGCTTTCCGCGACATCGTGCACCCGCACCATCTGCGCGCCCAGTTCGGCGGCGCGGAAGGCCAGGGCCACCGAACCGCCCAGCCGCTCCGCCGCCGGCGCCTCGTTCGACAAGGCCCCGATCAGGCGCTTGCGGCTGCCCGCGAACAGCAGCGGCACGCCCAGCCCCTGGAATGTCGCCAGCCCGTTCACCAGCGCCAGATTGTCGCCCAGCGACTTGCCGAAGCCCAATCCCGGATCGACCATGATCTTCCCGCGCGGCACCCCCGCCGCCAGACAGGCGTCCACGCGCTCCTCCAGCATGTCGAACACATCGGCCACGACATCGCCATAGCCCCCGGCATTGTCGTGCGGATCATCCCCGGCCGACGGCGCATGCATCAGGATGACGGGGCATCCCGCCGCGACCACCACCTCCATGGCGCGGGGGTCGTGCCGCAGCGCGCTCACATCGTTGACGACCGCCGCTCCGGCGGCCAGCGCGGCTTCCATCACCGCAGCCTTGCGGGTGTCGACGGACATGGGAACCCCTGCCGCCGCCAGCCTTTCGATCACCGGCACGACGCGGGCGATCTCATCCCCTTCCCACAGGCGCGGCGCCCTGGGTCGGGTGGATTCGCCGCCCACATCGATCAGCGCCGCCCCTGCCGCCGCCATGGCGAAACCCGCATCGGCCGCCGCCTGCGGATCGTCCATATGCCTGCCGCCGTCGGAAAAGCTGTCCGGCGTGATGTTGAGGATCGCCATCACCTGCGGCGCGTCGAAACGGATGGTGCGTTCCCCCAGCACCAGGGGCTGCCTCTGCGCCGAGATATTGGCCGCCAGCAGCCGCGCCCGCTCCGCCAGCGTATCGGGCAATCCCGCGATGGCATCGGCGAACTCCGCGACCGGCACCGTCGCCCGCGCCACGCGCCGCCCGTCCTTCCGCGCCGTCAGCTCATAAGCCTGGAACCAGATCAGCCCATTGCCCATCCGCGCCGCCGAGCCGTCGGCCAGGCCGACGGGCGACGGCGCGAACCAAGTGGGGCGCAGGTAAAGCCGCGCATCGGCAGGAAGCTGTGGCAACATCTTCAAACTCCGTCGCCCAGAGCCCGAAAGGAAATCCGGGATCGTTAAGGCTCGTTCGCCAGCAAATAGGTCTGCCGCAGCGCATCGATCGGCTTCAGCACGCCCTCCACCTCGCAATGCCAGAAGGTCCAGCCATTGCAGCTCGGCGCGCCCTGCAGGGTCGCGCCCATCTTGTGGATCGAGCCGGTATCCGTGCCCACGCTGAGCGAACCGTCCGCCCGTACCACCGCCTGCCAGCGCCGCTTCGAGTCCGTCAGCACCGCGCCGGGCTGGAGATAGCCGGTCTCGACCAGCGTGCCGAACGCCACCTTGGGCTGCGCCTTCGCGCTCTGCATGATGGTGAGCGCGCTCTCATCGAGCGGCAGCGCCGCCTCGATCCGCTCCAGCGCGACCTCTATATAATCCTCCTCGCGCTCGATGCCGATCCACTTGCGGCCCAGGCGCTTGGCCACCGCGCCCGTCGTCCCGGTGCCGAAAAAGGGATCGAGCACCACGTCGCCCGGCCTGGTGCAGGCCAGCAGCACGCGATAGAGCAGCGCTTCGGGCTTCTGCGTCGGATGCGCCTTGGTGCCGTTGCGCTTCAACCGCTCCTGCCCGCCGCAGATCGGCAACACCCAGTCGGAGCGCATCTGCAACTCGTCGTTCAGCGTCTTCATCGCCTTGTAGTTGAACGTATATTTCGCGTCCTCGCCCTGGCTCGCCCAGATCAGCGTCTCATGCGCGTTGGTGAAGCGGGTGCCCTTGAAATTGGGCATGGGGTTGGACTTGCGCCAGATGATGTCGTTCAGGATCCAGAAGCCCTCGTCCTGCAACGCCGTGCCGACGCGGAAGATATTGTGGTAGCTGCCGATCACCCAGATGGTGCCGTTGGGCTTCAATATGCGCCGCGCTTCCCGCAGCCAGGCCTTGGTGAAGCGGTCATAGCTGCCCAGCGTGTCGAACTTGTCCCAGTCATTGTCGACCGCGTCCACCCGGCCGCCTTCGGGCCGGAACAGGTCGCCGCCGAGCTGGAGATTATAGGGCGGATCCGCGAAGATCATGTCGATGCAGGCGTCGGGCAGCTTCGCCATTTCCGCGATGCAGTCGCCGCGCAGCAGGCGGTCTGCCTCGACCTCTACGGGCGCAACCGCCTTTTTCCGCAGCGGCGCGACGCGTTCCATGACACCCATTAGATGACCCCCGTTTCCTTCTGAGGTCCAGCGATGAGTCCTTGGGAGTCGGCCGTCAAGATCAGCGACTTAGGGTCCAAGCCTGCCATAATGGTTAACGCGGGCGGGAACGAACCGGGTAGCCACTAGATATTGAGTCGACCGCGACTCGAAAGACTCTAGATCGGCTAATGTGGCGCAAAAGACTCAGCGGGGAAGGGGCGCGAAGTTTTTTTGGTTAACGCCGCTTGGAAGGGTAAAAATCGTCTTCACCTTGACCCACTCATAACCCGATGATTATGAATGGGTCCATGACCGACCATATTTTAAAGGGGGATCGATCGGCCTCCTGCGACGAACTGTTCAAGGCCCTGTCGGACGGCACCCGGCGCGCCCTGCTGGAATATCTGGTGCGCGAAGGGGAACAGAGCGTCCACGCCCTCACCGCCATTTCCGGCGTATCGCAACCCATGGTGTCCCGCCATCTCGGCAAGCTGAAGCGCGCCAGCCTCGTGACGGCCCGCAGGTCCGGCCGCGAAACCTACTATACCGCCCGCGCCAAGGGCCTCGCGCCCGTGGTGCAGTGGATGGCGGTCTATGGCGCGCTCTGGTCGCAACGCTTCACCGCGCTGGAGGCGCTGGACGGCTACTGAGATAATTAGTGCGGCTGCGGAAATACGTGCTCCTGCGCAGGCAGGAACACGAAAGTTCTATTCTGCTGCGTCAGCCAGGATCCCCTCGATCAACATCACGTCATCCACCTTGTCCGCGTCGATGCAGGCCTCCGCCTTCTCCATCGCCACCAGGCGCGCCACGATCCCGAACCGCCGCCCCACCCGCGCGATCCCGCCCCGCAGCGTCGCAATCCGCAGCACCGCCCCCAGCAATGTCAAAGGACCGAAGGCGGACACTATCTTCCACCCCTTCTTCCGGTCCTGCTCGACCTCCTGCCACAGTGCGATCACCGGCCGCGCCTTGCCGCTGCCGAACCAGAAGATATTTGCCCCCGACCACCAGCCGTCGCGGAATTTGAGCCAGGTCCGCCGCGACCCCGGATAGCGCGCCAGCAATGTCCTCCGCTCGACCATCGCCACGGCGATGTCGGCGCCCGATGACTCCCGCACCATCTGGTCCAGCATGGACCCGTCCAGCAGCACATGATCCGCCGTCGTCATCAGCAGCGGAAAGGGCAGATCCCCCCGGTCCAGCAAGGCGATGAGCGAAGACGCGATCCCGCCCCCGCTCCTTTCGAACCGCACTTTGGGATGCTCCGCCAGCCAGGCCGTCGCGGGATCGGCCGCGAACAATTCGGGCGCCTGGGTCAGCACGACCAGCCGCCCGACCGCCGGATGCGCCAGCAGGGCGCGGGCCGGCCGGTTGATCATCGGCTCCCCCGCCACCGGCACCAGTGGCTTGACCGCGACGCCCGCCGCCACCGCCAGGGGATCGGGGACCGGCCGCGCCCCGGCCAGCAGGATCGCGGTGATGTCGGAAGCCGCTGCGTTCATTCCCGCCCGTTAGCCGACGGCATCGCCCGCGAAAAGCTATTTCCCGGTGGCCGCCGGCGCCGCATTCCTATGCGCCACCTGCACGGGCAGGCCGATGCGCAGGCCCTTCAACTGCGCCAGCCGCGCCCGGAAGGCCGCCAGTTCCCGCCCGGCCAGTTGCGCCGTGGTCGTGAAGCGAACAGACAGCGGATTGATCGTCCGTCCGTTGCGATAGAGTTCATAATGCAGATGCGGCCCGGTCGACAGGCCGGACGATCCGACATAGCCGATCACCTGCCCCTGCCGCACCCGCTGCCCCGGCGACGCGGCAATGCGGCTCATATGCGCATAGCCGGTGGCAAGGCCGTTGCCATGCTCCAGCCGGACATAATTGCCATGCCCGCCATGCCGCCCGGCATAGGACACGAAGCCGTCGGTCGCCGCATAGATGGGCGACCCGTAATGGGCGGCAAAGTCGATCCCCGCATGCATGCGGGTATAGCCCAGTATCGGATGGCGCCGCATGCCGAAGCTGGACGACATGCGCCCCGCCACCGGCGCCGACAGCACGCCCCGCCGCTGGCCGACGCCCGACGCCTCGAACCACTGGGTCCGCCCGTCCTGCGTCCATTTCAGCATGTCGATGCCGCGCCCGCTGGCCCGGTGAAGCCCGGCGAACAGCAGGTCGCCCACCTCCACGTCGCCGGTGTCGGCCCGCCGATATTCAGTGATGATGTCATAGCGATCCCCGGCCGAGATCGATCCGAGATCGACCTGCTGCGCGACGACGCGCAGGAAGCTCTGGATCGCCTTGGGCGGAGCGCCCGCCGCCCGCGCCGAACGATAGAGGCTCTCGCCCACCACGCCCTGGATGCGCAGCGGCGTCTCGTCCACATGGATCGCCGTCCGCTGCACCTGCAGAACCCCGCCGACCCGCGCAATCTCTATCCCCAGGTCGAGCCGCGCCCGGAAGGCCAGCTTGTCCAGGGGCCGCGGCACGTCCCGGCTCGCCCGGCGGCCCAGCACGATGTCCAGCGGCGTGCCCGGCTTCAATCCCGCGCCGGTGTCGCCCGCGACCAGGCTCGTCACCGTGGCCACGTCGCCGCCGCTCACGCCCGCCCGCGCCAGCGCCCGGCCCAGCGAATCGCTGCCGCCGATCTGCGCGCGCAATTCGATCTGCGGCCGCTCCGGCGTCTCGCGCAGCGGCTGCACCGCGTCGGTCGGCCCCATGCGCCGCCCGCTGTCCGCGCCCAGGGCAAGGGGCATGATCATCTGGCTGCGCACTTCATCGAACTGCCTGGCCGGCATCAGCGGCTGCGGCGCGCCGGGCAGGGGATGGAAGCCCGGCGACAGGTAAAGCGCCGCCGCGCACAGCCCAAGGCAGGTCGCAAGTCCCCGGAACCAGGTGAAACTTCCCACCCGCTGGCCAAGGTCGGGGACCAGTTCCACATCCTCGGCCCAATCGCGCAGCTTCTCTCGCCAGCCGCGCCGATCCTGGGCCGATCCCCCATTGCGGATCGAGTCAGTCAGCCACAGGGACGCGGAGGCGCCACCCTGCTGGGCATTGATCTGACCTTCATGAAACACGGTGAACCAGGCCCCCCAGGGCAAATATCGCCCGACCCCCGCCGCGCGTTCATCCCCAATCCTGTAAAGGCATACGGTTAAAGTCAAATAAAGACGGCTTTTTTAACCCTTTTCCTGCGGCCGGACGTGCTGCGCGAAAGACCGGCGGCCGACAGCGCGTCGCGCCGATTTGCCGGGCGGCGCGGATAAATTCGGAATGCGGGAAATGGCAATTGCCGGCATCAATTCCTCCCTACGCTTAGCGTGGGGAGGGGGACCGCTCGCGAAGCGAGTGGTGGAGGGGAATACGCAGGTCGTGCCCCATTCCCCTCCACCAGCCTACGGCCGGTCCCCCTCCCCATCTCCCGATGGGGAGGAAAAGGATATGACCGCGCTCCATTCCGAATTTGTCCGCCCCGCCACGCCCTTCCCCCTTGCCCTTCCCTGATCCATGCCCGACATAGCGGAAACCATGGCCCTATTCGCCCGCTCGCCCGTCACCGCCGTCCTGGGCCCCACCAACACCGGCAAGACCCATCTGGCGGTCGAACGCATGTGCGGCCACAGTTCCGGCATGATGGGCTTTCCGCTGCGCCTGCTGGCGCGGGAGGTCTATGACCGGGTGGTCGGCATGAAGGGCCCGGCGCAGGTCGCCCTCATCACCGGCGAGGAAAAGATCGTGCCCCCCGGCGCTCGCTATTTCCTCTGCACGGCGGAATCCATGCCAATCGGCGGGGGCCGCGAACCCGCGCAGGAGGGCCTGAAGGATTACGCCTTCGTGGCCCTCGACGAAGCCCAACTCGGCGCCGATCCGGAGCGCGGCCATATCTTCACCGACCGCCTGCTGCGGGCGAGGGGCCGCGAGGAAACGATGATCCTCGGCTCGGCCAGCATCGGCCGCCTGGTCAAGGCGCTGGTCCCCGATGCGGAGATCATCGGCCGCCCCCGCTTCTCCACCCTCAGCTATGCGGGCGCGAAGAAACTCTCCCGCCTGCCCAAGCGGTCCGCCATCGTCGCCTTCTCCGCCGAAGAGGTTTACGCGGTAGCCGAAATGCTCCGCCGCTTCCGGGGCGGCGCTGCGGTGGTGATGGGCGCGCTGTCCCCCCGCACCCGCAACGCGCAGGTGCAGATGTTCCTGAACGGGGAGGTCGACTATCTGGTCGCCACCGACGCCATCGGCATGGGGCTGAACCTGGACGTCGCCCATGTCGCCTTCGCCTCCCTGCGCAAGTTCGACGGCCGCCGCACCCGCCGCCTGACCGTCGCGGAAATGGCGCAGATCGCGGGGCGCGCCGGGCGCCACCACAAGGACGGCACCTTCGGCAGCCTGGGCCATGAAGATGGCGACGCCGCCTTCACCCCCGAAGAGATAGAGGCCATCGAGGCCCATCGCTTCCCCCCGGTGGAACAGCTTTTCTGGCGCGACGGCACGCCGCGCACCGACCGGCTCGACCACCTGCTCTCCGACCTGGAACAGAAGCCCGAACGCCCCGAACTGCGCCCCGCCCCCGAAGCGGTGGACCTGGCCGTTCTCAAGCGCCTGGCCGACGACCCCGTCGTCATCGAACGCGCCAGGGGGAAGAAACAGGTCGAACGCCTCTGGGCCGCCTGCGGCCTGCCCGATTTCCAGAAGCTGGGCGCGGAACATCATGCCCGCGCCGTCAGCCGCATCTGGCGCTTCCTGTCCGAAGGGACGGGCCACATCCCCCGCGACTGGTTCGCGCAGCAGATCGCCCGACTCGATTCGGTGCAGGGCGACATCGACACGCTTTCGGGCCGCATCGCGGCGGCGCGCACATGGTCCTACATCGCCCATCGCGCCGACTGGCTCGCCCATCCGGCGGAAATGGCCGAACGCACCCGCGCCCTCGAAGAAAAGCTGTCCGACGCGCTCCACGCCGCGCTGACGCAGCGTTTCGTGGACCGGCGCACCACCGTTCTGCTAAGGGACATGGGCCAGAGCGCGGCCAACCTGCCGGTCGAAATGGAGCCGGACGGGACAGTCTGCGTCGATGGCGAGACGATTGGGCGACTTGACGGATTTCGTTTCTCGGTCGATCCCGCTACCCGGCATCAGGACAGGAAGATGCTGCTGGCGGCCGCTGAACGGCGCCTTGGAAGGATATTGCGAGTGAAGGCTGACGAATTACTGGGCGCGCCCGATACTGATTTCGCGCTCACGGACGAAGCGGGTCAGGCCCCCGGCATAAGCTGGCAGGGCAATCCGGTCGCGAGCCTGCACGGCGGCTCCGCGCTGCTGGCCCCCGAAATCCGGCTGGACCGCGCCCTCCTTGCCCTCGGTCAGGACGTGCAGAAGCAGGTCGCGACCCGCCTCGCCACATGGTTCGACGCGCAGAAGGAAAAGCATCTCCTTCCCCTCACCAAGATGGTCGCGAGCAGCGCCGACCCCGAAGTCCCCGCCGTGGTCCGCGCCGTCTTCGCGCAGCTTGCCGATGCGGGCGGCGTGATCGCGCGCACCGACCTCGATTCGGCGCTCGGCCATCTCGACAAGGACCAGCGGCACCTGCTGCGCCGCGCAGGCATCGATATCGGCGTCCTCGACATCTACCATCCCGGCCTGCTCAAGCCCGGCTCCGCCCGCTGGCGCGCCGCCCTGCTGGCTGCCCGCCTGGGCAAGCCCTGCCTGCCGCTGCCCGGCCCCGGCCTCACCCTGATCCCGGCGGGGGAAAAGTTCGATCAGATGGGCGCCCGCATCGCCGGTTTCCGGGGTTTCGGCGACCAGATGCTGCGCATCGACATGGCCGAACGCATGGCCCGCACCGCGCATGAAGCCATCGCCAAGAACGAAGCCTTCACCGCGCAAAGCCCGCAGATCGTCTCGCTCGGCCTGTCGGAAGAAGCCTTCCTGCAACTGATGCGCCTCGCCGGTTTCCGCCCGGTGGAAGCGCCCGAAGAGGGCGGCCCCAACTGGGTCTTCCGCGGCCGCCAGAAGCCCCGCCCCCACCAGCAGCAGCGCGGCGACAAGCGCGGCGCCCCGGCGGCGGGCAAGCCCCAGGGCAAGCCGCGCGGCGACCGCCCGCCCCGCCCCGCCGCCTCGTCCGGCCCGGCGCCCACCGGCAACCACGCCTTCGCGGGCTTGGCCGAACTGCTGGGCCGCAATGGCTGACGCGGGCACGGCGTCGGCCCATGGGCCAAGCCTGCGCATCGACAAATTCCTCTGGTTCGCGCGCCTCGCGAAAAGCCGCTCGGTCGCGCAGAAAATGGCGGAGGACGGCCATATCCGCCTGAACGGCCGCCGCATCGAACGCTCCCATTCTCCGGTGCGGGCGGGCGACCTCATCACCTTCCCCCACCCCAGCGGCGTGCGCGTCGTCCGCATCCTCCAGCTTCCCGGCCGCCGCGGCCCCGCGCCCGAAGCCCAGTCCTGCTATGAGGAACTGACGGTCGGCGCCTGACCCTCCCCACCGTCATTCCCGCGAAGGCGGGAACCCATCTCCCGACATTGCCCCAAGCTCATCGGCAGGGGACAGAATCCCCGCCTCCGCAGGGATGACAGGAAAAAGCCCGCTACCCGCCGCCCAACAATATCCTCATTGACCTTCGCTGCGACCGCGCATAGCAGGGCGCCGATTGTCCTTATTGCCAAGAGTGCTGACCCATGACCTATGTCGTGACCGATAACTGCATCCGCTGCAAATATATGGATTGCGTCGAGGTTTGCCCCGTGGACTGTTTCTACGAGGGCGAGAATATGCTGGTCATCAACCCGAACGAGTGCATCGACTGCGGCGTGTGCGAACCGGAATGCCCGGCCGAGGCGATCCTGCCCGATACGGAGAACGGCCTGGAAAAATGGCTGGAGCTCAACACCAAATTCTCCGCCGAATGGCCGAACATCACCGTCAAGGGCGATGCGCCCGCCGACGCCGACGACATGAAGGGCGTCGAAAACAAGTTCGAACAATTCTTCTCGCCCGAACCCGGCGCCGGTAGCTGAGCTGCCGCGCCGCAGCGTCGCCCGCCACCGGCGCAACGGCTGCCCCCGGCAACAAGCTGTTGCGGTTTATTTGCCTGCCCACTCCCGGATTTTGTGTCCAGGGGTGGCAATTTTGTTACGAATCTGCTAAATAGTCATCAACAGGTGGACATGGTCGCGTCCGCTACGGAGATAAATGCCTGATGACTTGATGGTGGCGCCGCATCCCCCTCGGCTCGTGCATCCGTTCGCACCTGCAAGGCGAACGCCACCGCTCCTCCCGGAATAATGGAAAGGTTTCAAATGGCTGCCAAGGCGCTGTCCTTTGACGTAGGTGATTATGTTGTTTACCCCAAGCATGGCGTTGGCCGCGTCATAGAGCTTCAGAAGGAGCAGATCGCGGGCATGGAGCTGGAGCTTTACGTGCTCCGCTTCGAAAAGGAACGCATGACGCTCCGCGTGCCCACGAACAAGGCCGAAGGCGTCGGCATGCGCAAGCTGTCCTCCAACAAGACGCTGGAGGAAGCGGTCGAGACGCTGAAGGGCAAGCCCAAGGTGAAGCGCACCATGTGGTCGCGCCGCGCCCAGGAATATGAGGCGAAGATCAATTCGGGCGACCTGGTGTCGATCGCCGAAGTGACCCGCGACCTGTTCCGCGCCGACGACCAGCCGGAACAGAGCTATTCCGAACGGCAAATCTTCGAAGCCGCCTCCAGCCGCCTCGCCCGCGAACTCGCGGCGATGGAGGAAACGGACGAACCGAGCGCGCTCAAGAAGATCCTGCGCATCCTCAACGAAGCCGCCCCCAAGCACGCAAAGGTGGAAGGCTAAGCAACTTCGGCTGAGCCGGAACAGCAGACAAAGAAAAGGGCGCTCCTCGACGGAGCGCCCTTTTTTGATTTCGATGGTTGGCCGTCATCCCCCTCCCGCAGGCAAGAGCGGGCTAGGGCGAGCGGACAAATTCGAAAATGTCGGGATGGGCAGTGCGGTCTTCAGTTTTCCGTCACCCCGGGCCTGACCCGGGGTCCCGCTGCCTTGGACGAGGCGCGCGCTCAGAAAGAAAGCGGGACCCCGGATCAAGCCTGTCCTGAGCTTGTCGAAAGACCCGGGGTGACGGATAGGGGGACATCCGCTCCCCACCCAGATCACCCGGTCCGACAAGTCCTGAATGCGTCCAGGCCGATCAATCCGCAGGTTGTTCCTTCACAGTCCCGGCCGCGTCCTTGGCCGCGTCGCCGACATCGCTCGCGGCCTGGCCGACCTGGGTGGCCGCGCTTTCGACGGCGCTGTCCTTCCGGCTCTCGCTGCCGATCAGGAAGAAGGCGGCGATCGCCACCACCACGACCAGCAGCAGAACCGCCACCATGGTGCCGCCGCCGCCGCGCTTTTCGATGATCGTGGTCGTCGCCGGACGTTCCTGATAATCCGCCATATGAATCCTCCTCGTCTTCACGCCTCCCGGCGGCATAATGCGCAAGCGAGCGAGCGGGTTCCTGACCGGATCAGCGGCAATAGCCCTCCCGCCCCGGCAGCACGATCAGGCAATCCTGCCGGCCGGCCAGATCCTTGAACCCGGTTTCCGCGCCCGTCCCCGGACGGATGACCAGATCCCTGCCGTCGCGCGCGAAGCGGATCGTCGCGCCTTCCGCCACCCCGGCATAGTCCCCCTGCCGGTCCAGATTGTCCTGGTTGGCGATGGCGTAATGGCCGCGCCGCCCATCGGGCGAAGGCTGGATGTCCAGGAACAGCCCCTCCGGCCCGTTCCACCGCCCGACCCACGCGTCGGTGGGCGGACCTGTCGCCTCATTGGCGGCCGCGTCCACGGCGTCCGGCTCCGCCATCGCCTCCACCTCCGCCGGCCGTCCGGCATTGTTCGCGGCCCCGCCTTCGTCCACGCCCTTGGCGCAACCGGACGTTAGCGCTCCCATCGCGATGAGCGGGAGGATCAGGCCCATATTGCGACATGTCATCCATATTTCTCCTTGCAATTGACCCCATAAACCGCTGAACGCGGGGCTTCGATCCCTTTTCCTGGCAGGGGACGGGCCGCCTGTCGGCGGCTTCGGCGGGAAGGGCGGATCATGGGCGGGGAAAAGACATGGAGCACAAGGTTGAGGGGCGCCCCGAAAGGGCACGGTTCGTTCGCGAATCCGCCGATGTCCGGCGGCAGGCCCTGATCGAGGCGACGGCGCGCTGCCTTGCGGAAAAGGGGGTGGGCGGCACGTCCGTCCGCGCCATCTGCGCCTATGCCGGCGTTTCGGCGGGCCTTCTCACCCATTATTTCGACGGCGTCGACGCGCTGATCCTGGCCACCTATCGCGATGTCGGCGAAAAGGTCGCCGCCGCGATGGAGCGCGCCGTGGCGGAGGCTGGCCCCTCCCCCCGCGACCGGCTCTGGGCCTATCTGCGTTCCAATTTCCAGCCGCCGGTGCTGGACCCCAATCTGCTGGCGACCTGGATTTCCTTCTGGAGCCTCAACAAGACCAATCCGGCCATCGCCGCCACCCATGCCGAAACCTATGGCGGCGGGCGCGAACGCATGGAGGTGCTGCTGCGGGAGGCCGCCCCCCAGATCGCCCGGCCGGAGGCGCGCATCGCCGCCATCGCGCTGACCGCGATGATCGACGGCCTGTGGCTGGAACTGTGCCTCGATTCCTCCACCTTCACCATAGAGGAAGCGCTGGGCATGCTGGAGGAGGCGATGAACTATGTCCTGGAAAAGCCGAGGGACGGCTAGGCAGCGTCGACGAATTCAAGACTCGCCAGATTGCGTGATGCGGGTGGTTTCCCGCCATTCCCCCTCCCGCAGACGTTCAGCAGACGTTCAAACGCGGCGCGTGACTCGTTTGAAGGGGCCAGGGGGTGGGCTGGCGCGATATTTAAGGGGTCACGGAAAACCGCCATCTGCCGGCTCGCCATCGTCTGGATGCAGTTACAGCCCAAGCCGATCAATGAACCGGCAGTGATCGCTTTTATCAATCAACCTGGTCGATAAAACCAATTTCACGCCGCCGTGCGCATTCCCTACATGGGTCGGGCAACAGCAACCCCTGAAAAGGAACTGGAAAGCCCATGGCGCTTATCAATACGACCATCAAGCCGTTCAAGGCCACCGCTTACAAGGAAGGCAAGTTTGTCGACGTGACCGACGCCGACGTGAAGGGCAAGTGGGCCGTCTTCTTCTTCTACCCCGCCGACTTCACCTTCGTCTGCCCGACGGAGCTGGAAGACCTGGCCGACATCTACCCGACGCTGCAGAAGCTGAACGTCGAGGTGTATTCGGTGTCGACCGACACGCATTTCAGCCACAAGGCGTGGCACGACACCTCGCCGGCCATCGGCAAGATCAACTATTACATGCTGGGCGACCAGTCGGGCCAGATCACCAATAATTTCGACGTGATGCGTCCGGGCGTCGGCCTGGCCGACCGCGCGACCTTCCTGGTCGATCCCGAAGGCGTGATCCAGTTCATGGAAATCACCTCGGAAGGCGTCGGCCGCAACGCGACCGAACTGCTCCGCAAGATCAAGGCCGCCCAATATGTCGCCGCCAACCCCGGCGAAGTCTGCCCGGCCAAGTGGGAAGAAGGCGAAGCGACCCTTGCTCCGTCGCTCGACCTCGTCGGCAAGATCTGACGACCTGAAAGGGCATCTGCCGGATCGGGTAGAGTTCCTCCCTGATCCGGCAGGGCCTTTACATGCTGCGTGCTCCTGCGAAGGCAGGAGCCCAGTCCAGCCGCTTGAACCGCAGTCCTGCCTTCGCAGGAACAGGGAACGGCAAGACCGCCAGATCATTAGCAAAAACGCCGGGCCTTCGGGTCGCACCATCCCGGCGATCGTCAAGCCGCGCCCCGGATAGGCGCGCCCAACCATGGAGACCGATATGTTGGACGCAAATCTCAAGGGTCAGCTCAAGGCCTATATGGCGAACATCACCCAGCCGATCGAACTGGTCGCATCGCTGGACGACGGCGCGAAGAGCCGCGAACTGAAGACCCTGCTGGAAGAGATCGCCGAGCTGTCGGACAAGGTGTCCATCGCCGCCGGCAGCGACAGGCGCGTCCCCAGCTTCATGATCCGCCGCGCCGGCACGGACATCGTCGTCACCTTCGCGGGCCTTCCCATGGGCCATGAATTCACCAGCCTCGTCCTCGCCCTGCTCCAGGTCGGCGGCCATCCGTCGAAGGCCGCGCAGGAACTGATCCAGCAGATCAAGGACATTGACGGCGACTTCGCCTTCGAAACCTATTTCTCGCTCTCCTGCCAGAACTGCCCCGACGTGGTGCAGGCGCTGAACCTGATGGCGGTCCTCAACCCCCGCATCCGCCACACCGCCATCGACGGCGCGCTGTTCCAGGAGGAGGTCGACGCCCGCAAGGTCATGGCCGTTCCCACCGTCTTCCTGAACGGCGAACCCTTCGCCAGCGGCCGCATGGAACTGGAGCAGATCGTCGCGAAGATCGACAGCGGCGCCGCCGCCCGCGCCGCCGCAAGGATCAAGGCCCAGGATCCGTTCGAGGTGCTGATCGTCGGCGGCGGCCCCGCGGGCGCGGCGGCGGCCATCTATGCGGCGCGCAAGGGCATCCGCACCGGCATCGCGGCGGAACGTTTCGGTGGCCAGGTGCTCGACACCATGGATATCGAGAATTTCGTCTCGGTCAGCCGCACCGAAGGCCCCAAATTCGCCGCCGCGCTGGAGGCGCACGTCAAGGATTATGATGTCGAGATCATGAACCTGCAAAAGGCGGCGAAGCTGATCCCGGCCAGGACCGAAGGCGGCTATCATGAAGTCGTGCTCGAAAATGGCGCCTCGCTGAAGGGCCGCACCGTCATCCTCTCCACCGGCGCCCGCTGGCGGCAGATGGGCGTCCCCGGCGAAGAGGAATATCGCAACAAGGGCGTGGCCTATTGCCCGCATTGCGACGGCCCCCTCTTCAAGGGCAAGCGCGTGGCGGTGATCGGCGGCGGCAACAGCGGCGTGGAGGCGGCCATCGACCTGGCCGGCATCGTCGCCCATGTGACGCTGATCGAATATGACAGCCAACTGCGCGCCGACGCGGTGCTGCAACGCAAGCTCGCCAGCCTGCCGAACGTGAAGATCATCACCTCCGCCCTCACCACCCGGGTGGACGGCAATGGCGAGCGCGTCACCGGCCTCAGCTACAAGGACCGCAACAGCGGCACGGAACATGATGTCGAGCTGGAGGGCATTTTCGTCCAGATCGGCCTTGTCCCCAACACCGAATGGCTGAAGGACAGCATCGCCCTCTCCCCACGCGGCGAGATAGAGATCGACGCGCGCGGCGAAACCAGCCTGCCGGGCGTCTTCGCGGCAGGCGACTGCACGACCGTGCCCTACAAGCAGATCGTGATCGCCTGCGGCGCGGGATCGACGGCGGCGCTCTCCGCCTTCGACTACCTCATCCGCCTCCCCGCGACGGAAGAGACTGCCGAAGCGGCCTGATCATCCAACCCAAGACATTCCCCTCCCGCAGGCGGGAGGGGTTAGGGGTGGGCGCGAGCGAAGCGAGCTTCTGATTTAACCGTTGCAAAACAACGTGGATGTCGCGCCAGCCCACCCCCTAACCCCTTCAAACGAGTCACGTGCCTCGTTTGAACGCCTGCGGGAGGGGGAACGACGGCCACCCCCTACCGCCGCATCAACCGCAGCCGGAAAATCCCCGGATCGACCTCCAGCATAGGCATCGGCGGCACCGTCTCATCCCGCTGCGCCAACACCACCGGCGCGGCCTGCGGCGAGAAGGTCACGACCGCGCTGCCCGGATCGCCCGCCACCAGCGCATCCACCATCAGCGCGGGACTCAAGCGATCCGACGTCACGCTCACCAAAGTCCCGACCTGCGTCATCCCGAACAGCCTGCGCGCAAAATCATAGGGCAGGCGGATGCACCCATGGCTCGCCGGATAGCCCGGATTATGCCCGGCATGCAGCGCGATCCCGTCCCAGGTCAGCCGCTGCATGAAGGGCATGGGCGCGTTGGAATAGAGGTTCGACCGATGCCATTGCCGCTTCTGCAGCACGGGAAACTCCCCGGTCGGCGTGCGATGCCCCTTCATGCCCGTCGACACGCTGGCCATCCCCACCAGCCGGTCGCCGTCATAGACATGCGCCATCTGCCGCTCGATGCTGATCACCAGATAGAGCGGCCCGGCAAAGGGGCCCTCCTCCAGCCAGCGATAGCCGCCCGCCCCCACCGGCTCCTGCGCCCCGGCCGGAACGGCAATGGCGCAGAACATAAGCAGCATTGAGGTTAGAAAAGCGCGCATAAACGCTTTTTTAACCATAAGACGCGCCAGCGCCAGCCCCGGATGCGTTCTACAGCAAACTCAACTGCGCGACCGGCGCAAAGCTCCTGCGATGCAGCGGCGTCGGGCCATGTTCCCGCAACGCCGCGAGATGCCTGGCGCTGCCATAGCCCTTGTTGCTTTCCCAGCCATAATGGGGATGCGCCGCCGCCGCCTCCACCATCATCCGGTCGCGCGCCTCCTTCGCCAGGATGGATGCCGCCGCGATGGACAGGCATTTGGCGTCGCCCTCGACGATCGCGGTCGACGCCCAGCGCCATTGCGGGCAGCGATTGCCGTCCACCAGCACATGCGCGCAGTCATGGGCCAGCGCCTCGACCGCCCGCGTCATCGCCAGCATCGTCGCCCAGAGGATGTTGAGGCTGTCGATCTCCTCGACCGAGGCGACCCCCAGCCCCCAGCACAGCGCCCGCGCCTTGATCTCCCCCTCCAGCACGGCGCGCCGGGCCGCGCTCAATTGCTTGGAGTCGTTGAGGCCTTCGGGGCAGTCCTCCTGCCGCAGGATCACCGCCGCCGCCACGACCGGCCCGGCCAGCGGCCCGCGCCCGGCCTCGTCCACCCCGGCCACCAGCCCCGGATGGTGCAGCAGTTCATGGGCGAAATCAGGCATGGTCGTGAAATCCGAAGGGCGCGCCCATCGGCCCATGGCCCTGCCCCAGACCCGGCGCCAACGCCAGCGCCGCCCGCACATATTTGCGCGCCCGCTCGATGGCGTCGATCAGGTCCAGCCCCTGCCCCAGCCCGGTCGCGACCGCGCTGGCCAGCGTGCAGCCCGTGCCATGGCTGTGCCGCGTGTCGATCCGCGCATTGCTCCACGCCTTCACCACGCCCCGCGGCCCGATCAGCCGGTCGGTCAGCATCGGCCCCTCGCCATGCCCGCCCTTGGCCAGCACATGCGTCGCGAAACGGACCGCGATCTCCTCCCCGCCCAGCGCCGCCAGTTCCGGAATATTGGGCGTCACCAGCGTGGCGAGCGCCATCAGCCGCTCAAACGCCGCGATGGTCTCCCCGTCCGCCAGCACGGACCCGCTGGTCGCCACCATGACCGGATCGAACACGATGGGCACGCCCTCCAGCGCCGCCAGCCGCTCCGCCACCGCCACGGCGGTCTCCGCCGATCCGATCATGCCGATCTTCACCGCATCGACGCCGATGTCGCCGATCACGCTCTCCATCTGCCGCAGCACCATGTCGGTCGGAACGGGATGGACGCCCTGCACGCCGCCCTGAACTCCCAGGGTATTCTGTGCCGTGATCGCGGTGATCGCGGTCATCGCATGGCCGCCCAGCAGCGTCACGGTCCGGATATCCGCCTGGATGCCCGCGCCCCCGCCACTATCGGACCCAGCGATGATCAGGATGCGGGCGACACTCATGCCTTATATTTGCGCTCCGTCGACGCCGGATGCCGCGTCAGCGCATCCCCCATCCGCGTCGGCCGGTCCATCAACTCCCCGCCGCAATTGGGGCAACGATCGTCCAACGCCTCCGCGCAGGGCGCGCAAAAGCTGCATTCGAAGGAACAGATGAACGCCCCCGGCTCATCGGCGGGCAGGTCGACCCCGCAACGCTCGCAATCGGGCCGCATCTCAAGCATCACGCCGCCGCCTTCGCCACCGCGTCGCAGATGCGCTCGACCACATCCTTCACCTGATCCTCCCGGTCGCCCTCGGCCATCACCCGGATCACCGGCTCCGTGCCCGAAGGCCGGATCACCAGCCGCCCGCTGCCGTTCAGCTCCGCCTCCGCCTGGGCAATCACCCGCTTCACATCCTCATGCTCCAGCGGCTTGCCGCCGGAAAAGCGGACATTCTTCAGCAATTGCGGCACCGGATCGAACTGGTGCAGCACTTCGCTCGCGGGCTTGCCGGACCGCACCAGCGCCGCCAGCACCTGCAACGCCGCCACCGTGCCGTCGCCGGTGGTCGCATAGTCGGACAGGATCATATGCCCCGACTGCTCGCCGCCGACGTTGAAGCCGCCCTCCCGCATCCGTTCCAGCACATAGCGGTCGCCGACCTTGGTCCGCTCCAGCGCCATGCCCTGGCCGGACAGGAACCGCTCCAGCCCCAGGTTGGACATCACCGTCGCCACCAGCCCGCCGCCGCGCAGCGTCCCCGCCCGCGCGAAATTGCCCGCGATCAGCGCCATGATCTGGTCGCCGTCGACAATGGCGCCATGCTCGTCCACCACGATCAGCCGATCAGCGTCGCCGTCCAGCGCAATGCCGATATCCGCCCCCGCCGACACAACGCTTTCCTGCAAAAGCTGGGGCGATGTCGAACCGCAACGGTCGTTGATGTTGATGCCGTTGGGCGTGACGCCGATCGCCACCACCTCCGCCCCCAATTCCCAGAAGGCGGAGGGCGCGACCTGATAGGCCGCCCCATTGGCGCAATCGACCACGATCTTCAGCCCGTCCAGCCGCAGATCGGCCGGAAAGCTGGATTTGACCGCATGGATATAGCGGCCCCGCGCATCCTCGACCCGGCGGGCGCGGCCGATGTCCTGCGATGCGGCGAGCGGAATCTCCTGCTCCAGCATCGCCTCGATCTTCATCTCGTCCTCGTCCGACAGCTTGTAGCCGTCCGGCCCGAATAATTTGATGCCATTGTCGAAATAGGGATTGTGGCTGGCCGAAATCATCACGCCCAGATCGGCGCGCATCGAATGGGCCAGCAGCGCCACCGCCGGAGTCGGGATCGGCCCGAACTGCACCACGTCCATGCCCACGGCGGTGAAGCCCGCGACCAGCGCATTCTCCACCATATAGCCGGAAAGCCGCGTATCCTTGCCGATCACCACGCGATGGCGATGCGTGCCGCGCTTGAAATGCTTGCCCGCCGCCATGCCGACCTTCATCGCCAGTTCGGCGGTCATCGGCCATTGGTTGGTGCGCCCGCGAATGCCGTCGGTGCCGAAATATGTCCTGCTCATCGTCCCTGCCCGCCCAGCGGTGAAGCTCTCATGCTTCCCATAGCAATCTTTGTTCGACTTTCCAGCAAGGACCGGCCATCCCCTTGCAAATGGACGGATTCAACGCAGCGGTCGACGCCCTTTCCGGCGCGGTCTTCATGAAGGTGCCGGTGCTGGGCGCGCAGATCGAACTGATCGTGCTCTACCTCGCGCTGCCGATGCTGTTCTTCACCCTCTGGCTCGGCTTTCCCAACCTGACCGCGGTGGGCCGGGCGCTCCGCATCCTCAGGGCGCAGCCGCATGCGGGCGAGGCGAAGGGCGACGTCAGCCAGTGGGGCGCGCTGTCGACGGCGCTGTCGGGCACCATCGGCCTCGGCAATATCGCGGGCGTCGCGGTCGCGCTGACGATGGGCGGGCCGGGCGCGATCCTCTGGATGTTCGTCATCGGCTGGTTCGCCATGACGGTGAAGATGGCGGAAGTGACGCTGGGCCTCAAATATCGCGTCTTCGACGCGCAGGGCCATGTGCATGGCGGGCCGATGTATGTGCTCAAGGCCGTGGGCGCGGCGCGCGGCTGGCCGAAGGCGGGGCTGATCCTGGGCGGCTTCTACGCCTTCTTCGCGCTGTTCGGGGCGATCCCCATGGTGCAGGTCAACCAGAGCTTCGCGCAGGTGAAGGTGGTGACGGGTTTCGCCAATGGCTGGGCCTATGGCACGATGCTGGCCGGCGCGGTGGCGCTGGTGACGCTGGGCGGCGCGGCCTGGCTGGGCGAGGTGGCGAAGCGGCTGACGCCGCTCAAGGTCGCGGTCTATCTGATCGGCGTGGCGACCGTGCTGATCCTCCATGCCGCCGCCATTCCGGGCGCGCTGGCGGACATCTGGCGCGGCGCATGGAGCGGCCAGGCCGCGACCGGCGGCGCGGTGGGCGCCTTCGTCGCGGGCATGCGGCGCGCCGTCTTCGCCAGCGAGGCGGGCGTGGGATCGGCGGTGATGGCGCACAGCCTGGCGCGGGTGCGGCATCCGGTGTCGGAGGGGCTGGTCGCCCTGCTGGAACCGCTGCTCGGCACGATGATCGTCTGCGCGCTGGGCGGGCTGGCGCTGGTCGTGGCGGGCACATGGAATGGCGGGCTGGAGGGGATCGCCATCACCTCCGCCGCCTTCGCGCAGGTTTCGCCCTCCTTCCCCTGGCTGCTGGCGGTGGTCGTGGTGCTGTTCGCCTATTCGACGCTGGTGGCATGGGGCTTTTACGGGCTTCAGGCCTGGGGCTATCTGTTCGGCAACGGGCCGAAGGCGCAGTGGAGCTACAAGATCCTCTACATCGTCGCCCTGCCCCCCGCCGCCGCCATCGACCTGGGCCGGGTGGTCGGCATCGTCGACAGCAGCTTCTTCCTGATGGCGATCCCGAATGTCATCGCGCTCTACCTCTGCGCTGGCGAACTGCGGCGCGACGTGCGGGACTATCTGGCAACGCCCGAAGAGAATTAACGCCCTTTATTTCAGCAAGCCGTGCTCCTGCGAAGGCAGGAGCCCAGTTCCGCCCTTGGGGCCAGGCAGCGTGGACAAAATTCAAGAGAGCCGCCGGATCGAGAGATTTGGGTGGAAAGCGGACCTACCCCATTCCTCCCCATCGAAGGATGGGGAGGGGGACCGCGCGAAGCGTGGTGGAGGGGAATGGGGCACGACCTGGGTATTTCCCCCTCCACCACTCGCTTCGCGAGCGGTCCCCCTCCCCACGCTTAGCGTAGGGAGGAATTAACGTCGGCTATTGGCCATGAGCGGACATCATTTACCGTCACCCCGGACTTGATCCGGGGTCCCGCTTTCTTTCTGAGTCCGCGCCCAGCCCAAGGCAGCGGGACCCCGGATCAAGTCCGGGGTGACGAATAGGGGAACGTCCGCTCCCCACCCAAATTTGTCGCTCCCGCGAAGGCGGGAATGACGATAGCCTTCCGGAAAGACCTTACCCCCCACCAGCCCCCATTATAGAACGCTCGAAAAAATTCCCCTTGCCAGCCACCCCCAACCCGGCAACCCCTGCACAGGAAGGGAGACCGCAATGAGCTGGACGCGCCGCAAACCGATGGAGGCGATGATGCCCGCCCATGAAGGGCACAGGCTGGCGCGCACCCTGTCCTGGCCGCATCTGCTGGCGCTGGGCGTGGGGGCCATCGTCGGCACGGGCATATTGACCCTGATCGGCGTCGGCGCGGACCGGGCGGGGCCTGCGGTGCTGCTGTCCTTCGCCATTGCGGGCGCGATCTGCGCCTGCGCCGCGCTGGCCTATGCGGAACTCTCCACCATGATGCCCGCCGCCGGGAGCGCCTACAGCTACAGCTATGCCGTGCTGGGGGAGGGCATCGCCTGGATGGTGGGATGGAGCCTGATCCTGGAATATTCGCTGGTGGTGTCGACCGTGGCGGTCGGCTGGTCGGGCTATGCCGCGCCGCTGCTGACCTCCGTGGGATTTCCGGACCTGCTGACCAGAGGACCAGAGCTTGGCGGCCTCGTCAACCTGCCCGCCATCTTCATCATCGCCGTGGTCGCCGCGCTGCTGATGCTGGGCACGCATGAAAGCGCCCGGCTCAACAGCCTGCTCGTCCTCATCAAGATCGCGACATTGAGCCTGTTCGTCGCCATCGCCCTCCCCGCCTTCGACGCGCAGAATCTCCAGCCCTTCATGCCCTTCGGCTTCGCCAAGTCGATGGGGCCGGACGGGGTGGAGCGCGGCGTCATGGCGGCGGCGGCGATCATCTTCTTCGCCTTCTACGGCTTCGACGCCATCTCCACCGCCGCGGAGGAGGCGAAGAATCCGGAGCGCGACCTGGCCATCGGCATCGTCGGTTCGCTGTTTGCCTGCACGCTCATCTATGTACTGGTCGCGGCGGCTGCGGTGGGGGCGATGCCCTTCACCCGCTTCGCCGACAGCCCGGAGCCGCTGGCGCTGATCCTGCGCGAAATGGGCAAGGGGCAGGTGGCGCGCATCGTCGCCATCGCGGCGGTGATCGCCCTGCCGACCGTGCTGCTGGGCTTCCTCTACGGCCAGAGCCGCATCTTCCTGGTCATGGCCCGCGACGGTTTCCTGCCGCAAGGGCTGGCGCAAATCTCCAGGCGCGGCACCCCCGCCCGCATCACCGCCGTCACCGCCCTATTGGTCGCCATCGTCGCAGGCCTGCTGCCCATCGACGAGATCGCGGCGCTGGCCAATGCGGGCACGCTGATCGCCTTCACCGCCGTGGGCGCCTGCCTGCTGATCCTGCGGCGGCGCAGCCCGGACATGAAACGCCCCTTCCGCACGCCCGCCGGATGGCTGGTGGGCCTCGGCGCCATCGGCGGCTGCGCCTATCTGTTCGTCAGCCTGCCGGTGAAGACCATCATCGCCTGCCTGATCTGGAACGCCATCGGCCTGGCCGTCTATTTCCTCTATGGGCGCAGGCGGGCATCCCTGAGCACCGCTTAGGGTGGCTTTTTCGCCTCACAGGCCCTACATGCGCCGCACTATGGGCCGTTTTTCGAAAATGCATGGACTGGGCAACGACTTCGTCGTGATCGACGCGCGCGATGGCGCGCTCGACATGACGGAGGCGCGCGCCATGGCCATCGCCGACCGCCATGCCGGGATCGGCTGCGACCAGCTCATCCTGATAGGAAATAGCGACCGCGCCGACGTGTCGATGCGCATCTTCAACAGCGACGGCAGCGAAGTGGAGGCCTGCGGCAACGCAACCCGCTGCGTCCCCCTGTTCGTCGGCCGCGACGTGCTGATCGAGACGAAGGCAGGCCTGCTGGACGCGAAGGCCGTCGACGGCGGCGCGAGCGTCGACATGGGCCAGCCCCGGCTGGAATGGGACGCAATCCCGCTCGCCTACGCCATGGACACGCTGGCCATGCCGGTAAGCTGGGAAGACCTCCCCGCCCCGGTCGCGGTCAATGTCGGCAATCCGCACGTGATCTTCTTCCTGGACGATCTGGACGGTGTGAATTTCGACCGTCTGGGACCGCTGATCGAGCATGATCCGCTCTTCCCCGCCCGCGTGAACGTCAATTTCGCGGCAGTGGTGGGCGACAATCACATCCGCCTCGTCGTCTGGGAACGCGGCGCCGGGCTGACCCGCGCCTGCGGCACCGGCGCCTGCGCGACGGCGGTGGCGGCGGTCCGGCGCAAGCTGGTGAGCGGCCCCACGACGGTCAGCCTGCCGGGCGGCGACCTGGTGATCGACTGGACGCCGGGCGGGCACATCATGATGACCGGCCCCGCCACCCATGTCTTCGACGGCGAGGCTGACTGGGCGCGCTTCTGACATGAGCGGCCCGCAGATCATCACGCTCGGCTGCCGCCTCAACATCGCGGAAAGCGAGGCGATTCGAGAGATGGCTGGCGGCCGGGACGATCTGATCGTCGTCAATAGCTGCGCCGTGACGGCCGAAGCGGTCCGCCAGACGCGGCAGGCGATCCGCCGCGCCCGCCGCGACCGCCCCGATGCGCGGATCATGGTGACGGGCTGCGCGGCCCAGACCGAGCCTGAGACTTTCGCCCAGATGGCCGAGGTCGATGCGGTAATCGGCAACCGCGAAAAGATGACCCCTTCCCCCTACTCGTCATCCCAGCGAAGGCTGGGATCTCAGGCGATAGGGCACGGCGTTGGGCCTGGGATCCCAGCTTTCGCTGGGATGACGCATGAGGAGGGCGCGGCGCAGAAAGTCCACGTCTCCGACATCATGTCGGTCCGCGAGACCGCCCCCCATATGGCGAGCGCCTTCGCCGAACATGCCCGCGCCTTTCTGGAGGTGCAGAATGGCTGCGACCACCGCTGTACCTTCTGCATCATCCCCTATGGCCGGGGCAACAGCCGCTCCGTCCCGGCGGGCGCCGTCATCGACAAGGCCCGCGAACTGGTCGACGCGGGCTACAAGGAAATCGTCCTCACCGGCGTCGACGTCACCAGCTACGGCCCCGACCTGCCCGGCGCGCCCTCGCTGGGCCTGCTGATCGAGCGCATATTGAAGGGCGTGCCCAACCTCCCCCGCCTGCGCCTGTCCTCGCTCGACAGCGTGGAGATCGACGAGCGGCTGTTCGACCTCATCGCCCATGAACCGCGCATGATGCCGCACCTCCACCTCTCGCTCCAGGCGGGCGACGACATGATCCTGAAGCGCATGAAGCGCCGCCACGGCCGCGCCGACGCCGTCCGCATCGTGGAGCGGCTCAAGGCCGCCCGCCCCGACATCAGCATCGGCGCCGACATCATCGCGGGCTTCCCGACCGAGGATGAGGCCATGTTCGAAAACAGCCTCAGGCTGGTTGAGGAATGCGCCATCGTCCACGGCCATATCTTCCCCTATTCCCCCCGCGCCGGCACCCCCGCCGCCCGCATGCCGCAGGTCGACCGCGCCGCGGTCAAGGCCCGCGCCGCCCGCCTCCGCTCGGCCTGCGAAGCGCAGCGGGAAGGCTGGCTGCGAAACCTCATCGGCTCGACCCAATCCGTGCTGGTCGAACGCAACGGGCTTTCGGGCCATGCCGAAAATTTCGCCCCGGTGCGTTTCGGCGCGCCGCAAACGCCTTCCTCCATCATCCATGCGACCATCACGGGCCTTGAGAATGGCGCGCTGATCGCGCAAGAGGCGCAGCAATGACTGAACCCGGCACAAGCTGGCGCGATCGCCTCTTCGGCGGCCTGAAGCGCACGTCCGACAAGCTCGGCGAGAATCTCACCGGCCTCTTCACCAAGGCCGCGCTGGACGAGCAGACGCTGGACGAGATCGAGGAAGCGCTGATCGTCAGCGACCTTGGCCCCGCCATGGCCGCCCGCGTGCGCGACCGCCTATCCGAAGGCCGCTACAATCGCGAACTGACCGAAGATTATCTGCGGGAGATCATCGCGGAGGAGATCGAAAAGACCCTCGCCCCCGTGGCGCGCCCGCTGGAGATAGAGGCCTTCCCGCGCCCGCAGGTCATCCTCGTCATTGGCGTCAACGGCTCCGGCAAGACCACCACCATCGCCAAGCTCGCCAATAATTTCCTGGAGCAGGATTATGGCGTGATGCTGGCGGCGGGCGACACGTTCCGCGCCGCCGCCATCGGCCAGCTCAAGGTCTGGGCGGATCGTCTGGGCATCCCCATCGTCGCGGGCAAGGAGGGCGGCGACGCGGCGGGCATCGTGTTCGACGCCGTCAAGCAGGCGACCGCCACCGGCATCGACGTGCTGATCGTGGACACGGCGGGCCGCCTCCAGAACAAGACCGAGCTGATGGACGAACTGGCGAAGATCCGCCGCGTGCTGGGCCGGTTGAACCCGGCGGCGCCGCATGACGTCGTGCTGGTGCTGGACGCCACCACGGGGCAGAATGCGTTGAGCCAGATCGAGGTTTTCAAGGAAGTCGCGCAGGTGACGGGGCTGGTCATGACCAAGCTGGACGGCACGGCGCGCGGCGGCGTGCTGGTCGCGGCGGCGGAGAAATATCGCCTGCCCATCCATGCCATCGGCGTGGGCGAGAAGATCGAGGATCTGCGCCCCTTCGATCCGGGCGACATGGCGCGGGCAATCGCGGGGACCGCCTATGCGCGGTGAAATCATGCGCTGCAAAGAAATAGCGTGCTCCTGCGAAGGCAGGAGCCCAGTTCGGACGGCGGGCCTGGGCTCCTGCCTTCGCAGGAGCACCGGAGCACCTAGTCATGGCTGACCCCCAAAAACCTACCTCCAAAAAACCCGCCCATAACGGCAATCTCAGCCTGGCGCTGGACTTCGGCCCGCTCCTCGTCTTCTTCCTGACCTACAAGGGCGCGGGGTGGCTGTGGGGACCTGGCAATCCGATCACCGCCATGACCTTCGGCACCGCCGCCTTCATGGCCGCCATCGTCGTCGCCGTCATCGTGTCGAAGGTGAAGCTGGGCCGCGTGTCGCCCATGCTCTGGCTCTCGGCGCTGCTGATCCTCTTCTTCGGCGGGCTCACCATCTATTTCCGCGACCAGAGCTTCATCCAGATCAAGCCGACCATCATCTACGCCTTCTTCGCGCTGATGCTGTTCGCGGGGCTGATGCGCGGCAAGGCGCTGCTCAAATATCTGCTCCAGGCCGCCTATGACGGACTGACCGAGGAAGGCTGGCGCAAGCTGTCGCGCAACTGGGCCTTTTTCTTCGTCTTCATGGCGCTCGCCAACGAAATCATGCGCCGGACGATGAGCTTCGATAGCTGGCTCGCCGTCAAGGTGTGGGGCGTGACCGTCGTGTCGGTCGTCTTCGCCGCCGCCAACATACCGATGCTGATGCGCCACGGCCTG
Source organism: Sphingobium indicum B90A (assembly GCF_000264945.2). NCBI lineage: Bacteria > Pseudomonadati > Pseudomonadota > Alphaproteobacteria > Sphingomonadales > Sphingobiaceae > Sphingobium > Sphingobium indicum. The sequence continues at coordinate 212,531 of NZ_CP013070.1, read as the reverse complement.
GACCTGGGCGAAAAGCTGGACAGCGAGGATGTCGGCGAAACCACCCCGCCGCAGGGATAGGGGCAGGCGCCACGGGACGCCCGCCCCGCCAGATCAACTGAAATTGACCATGCAATAGAGCATCGCCAGCGACAGCAGGGTGTTGAGGCGGCTGAACATCATCGCGGTTGTGGCCGCCTTCGCCTTCGCGTCGTCCTCCGCCGGAACGATGCCCAGCGCCTTCTTCTGGTTCGGCCAGATCAGGAACCAGACGTTGAACGCCATGATCAGCGCCAGCCACATGCCGATGCCGATCAGCGTGTAGGGCGCCTGCACCAGCAGCGCCTGATGCACATAACCCGCCAGCCAGGCGACGATCAGGCCCGTCAGCACCGTAAAGGCCGCCGCCCAGCGAAAGTAGAAGAGGGCGGCGGGCGCGATATGCTTGGAAACGCCCGGTTTCAATTCCGCCGGGATTTTCGGCATGGTCGGGATCTGGACGAAGTTGAAATAATAAAGCAGCCCGATCCAGATGATGCCGAAGAAGAGGTGCAGCCAGCGGAAAACCGCGTTGGCGTCGACCAGCCCGGCATGCGCGCCGAACATGACAACGATCGCGAGCAGCAGCCCCGCGACCAGCACGAGATTCAGATTGCCGAAGAATTTTGCCATGGACCCTTCCCCCAAGTTCCGACCGCCGCATTCTCCGGGCGGCCTGACCGGCGATGCTATGCCATCGTTACGCCGCTGTCACATGGATATTTCCGCATCTTGGACGAAAATATCCTGTTTTCCGTAGGGCGGTAACACTGCTAGGGGCGGGGAGCCTTCCGGCCGCATCGTCGTTATGCGGCCACCCGACCCAAGAACCCGAGGAGTTCCGACATGGCCTTTGTTCTGCCCCCCCTTCCCTATGCCAAGGATGCCTTTGGCGACATTCTGACCGCCGAAACCTTCGACTTCCACCATGGCAAGCACCACAATGCCTATGTCGTGAAGGCCAATGAACTGGTCGCCGCCGACGCCTCGCTCCAGGGCAAGTCGCTGGTCGAACTGATCAAGTCGTCCAAGGGCGGCCTGTTCAACCAGGTCGGCCAGATCTGGAACCACACATTCTACTGGCAGTCGCTCTCGCCCACCAAGACAGCGCCCAGCGGCGACCTGCTCGCCAAGATCGAGGAAGCCTTCGGTTCGGTCGACGCCCTGATCGAAAAGCTGAAGGCCGAAGCCGTCGGCCATTTCGCCAGCGGCTGGGCCGCGCTGATCCTGAAGGACGGCAAGCTGGAAGTCACCAGCTATCACGACGCCGACACGCCCGTCGCGCATGAGGGCCATGCGCCGCTGCTGATCCTCGATGTCTGGGAACATGCCTATTATATCGACTATCGCAACGCCCGCCCTAACTATGCCGACCGCGTCCTGAAGGAAGCGATCAACTGGGATTTCGCCGCCCAGAATCTGGATGGCCAGGGCGTCAGCCGGGCCGACCAGCCGGCCTGAAAGCCGGGATGCCCGCCGCGTGGAATGCGTGGCGGGCATCCGTTCAAACCTTTGTAAATTCCCGACAACCGTTTCTTAACCCCGTCATTGGAAAATGCCCGGCGGGGATGAGGAAAACGGTGCATGGACCTCGACGAATTGCAGAGGCAGCATGATGAGATCGAGGCGATGATCGCCCGCTTTCATCAGGCGATCGCGGACGAGAATATTCCGCAAAGGCTTGGCCCGCTGCGCTGGCAGTTCGCGCGCCTGCTGATGGCGCATCTGGCGCTGGAAGATCGCATCTTCTACCCCAATATGCAGCGGCAGCCGCATGAAAAGCTGCGCGGCACGGCGGCGCGCCTCGAAAGCGAAATGGCGCCCATGGCCAGCGACTTCGCCGCCTATATGGCGCGCTGGAGCGATGATCGGATCGAACGCGAATGGGCGGATTTCTGTCGTGAAACCCGTGAGATGCTGGCCGGCATCCTGAACCGCCTGCAAAAGGAGGAAGGGCTGCTGATGCCCTTGCTGTTCGACGCCGGGCTGATCGAATCGTCCCGGATCAGGCGGGCAGGCTGATTTCAGCCTCGCCTTCCGGCAGGCAGGTTCAGCGCTCCGGCCAGTTCATCCAGATCGGCGCCGGGACGCACCAGCAACCAGTCGCGCGATTGCCCGCCGTCCACGACCGTCACCGCTCCCTTGGGGCAGACGCCCAGGCAATTGACCTCGACGATCCCCGCCGCCGCCTTGCGCCCCTTTTTCAGCGAAAGGTGCCGTCGCAGCGCTTTGGCCAACCGCTCGCCGCCGTCGGGACCGAAACCGCCGTCCAGCCTCTTCGAACATTTGCGGCAGACGAGCACCGCATGGTCCCAGTCAGACCGGACGCGATCCTTCAATCCGCCCGCTCCCGCGGTTTCCACGTCCGCCGCTCCTCCGCGGCGCGCAGCACTTCATAGGCGGCCTGGATCGTCTGGAAGCGCACGGCCGCCTGCGCGTCGCCGGGCTTCACGTCGGGATGATATTCCTTCGCCAGACGCCGCCAGCTTTTCTTTACCGCGTCGAAATCGGCGTCATCCTCCAGCTCCAGCGCCTGGAGCGCGTGCATCTCGTCCCGCGAGCGGCTGCCGTCGCCCGGTCCGCCCCAGCCATGATAGGCGCTGTTCTGATAGCCGCCCGCGTCGCGCCGCTCCGTCCGCTCGCGCTGTTCGCGTTCCTCCTGGTCGAGGCCCTGAAAATAGTCCCAGTTGCGGTTATATTCCGCCGCATGGTCGGTGCAGAAATACCAGCGTTCGCGGCTATTGGGCGATTTGGGCGCGGGACAGTCGCCGGGCCGGTCGCAACCATGCCGGTCGCACAGGCGCACCTGCTGCGCCTCACGCGATGCGCCATAGCTGCGCCAGCGGGGAAAGCCCCAGTCGTTGGATCGGCTGCTTCTTGCCATGGTTCCAAATTAGGCAGGCCGCAGGCAGAACGCCACCCCGGAAGGCAATGAAATTGCGGTTATGGGTGGAAAGCGCACCTATCCTAGTTCCTCCCCATCGGGAGATGGGAGGGGGACCGCGCAAAGCGTGGTGGAGGGGAATGGGGCACGACCTCCGAAATTTCCCCTCCACTATTTGCTTCGCGAACGGTCCCCCTCCCCATGCTTCGCATAGGGAGGAATTTAGTGGCAGCTAATGACCAATCCAAGACATTCCCCTCCCGCAGGCGGGAGGGGCCAGGGGTGGGCGCGAGCGAAGCGAGCTTCTGACTTAGCCGTTGCAAAACAACGCTGATGTTGCGCCAGCCCACCCCCTAACCCCCTCCCGCAGGCGGGAGGGGGAACGTCCGCTCTCCACCCAAATCTCTCGGTCAGGCGGCTGTCTTGAATTTGTCCACGCTGCCCAGGCTCCTGCCTTCGCAGGACCACTTTTCCCCGGAACGGAAACACACCCTCGACAAGTCCATCGCCCTCTGCAACTCTCAACCCCATGAAAGAGCGGGAACTCAGGCTCGCACTGGTCTGCTATGGCGGGATCAGCCTGGCTGTCTACATGCACGGCATCACCAAGGAAATCTGGCATCTGGCCCGCGCCAGCCGGGCGTTCCATGACGACGTGCCGTCCGGCAACAGCAGCGAGGCGGTCTATCGCAAGCTGCTGGAGGATCTGGAAAAGGCCTGCGGCATCAAGTTGCGCGTGATGCCCGACATCATCGCCGGGGCCAGCGCGGGCGGCATCAACGGCATCTTCCTGGCGCAGGCGATAGAGACGGGCCAGTCGCTGGACCCGCTGACCGACATGTGGCTGGACAATGCCGATGTCGAAAAGCTGCTGGACCCCGACGCCCGGCCGGCGCGGCGGATCACCAAATTCTGGGCGACGCCGCTCGTCTGGATGGCGGCGCGGCATCCGGGCGACACGGTCGAGCGCACAGTCGCCCCCGACACGCGGGAGGAGGTGCGACACAAGCTGTCCCACTTCATACGTTCCCGCTGGTTCGAACCGCCCTTCGGCGGGGACATCTTCACCGCCATGATCCTGGACGCCTTCGACGCGATGGAGGCGACCGGGCACGGCCCCGCGCTGCTGCCGCCCGGCCATCCGCTGGACCTGTTCGTCACCGTCACCGATTTCGAGGGGCATCCGCAAAGCCTGAACCTCAACAGCCCGCCCCAGGTGGTGGAGACGGAACATCGCCTCTCCATCGGCTTTCGCGCCCGCGGCCATGGCGAGCGCAATCTTGCCGATCCCGCCGAACTGGTCTTCGCCGCCCGCGCCACGGCCAGCTTCCCCGGCGCTTTCCCGCCCTTCACCGTGCGCGAGCTGGACCGGGTGCTGAAACGCCGTCATCGCGCCTGGCCGACGCGGGACGCCTTCCTGGCGCGCGCGCTGCCCCGCCATGCCGCGCGGGGCCGTGCCGAGGATGCGGTGCTGATCGACGGTTCGGTGCTGGCCAACGCCCCCTTCGCCCAGGCCATCGGCGCGCTCAGGAACCGGCCCTCCCGGCGGGAGGTCGACCGGCGCTTCGTCTATATCGATCCCAAGCCGGGCCATCGCTCGATCCAGCTCAATCGCCACGGCGAGGCGGAGGACGCGCCCTCGGGCGCGGATGCGCCGCTGCCCAGCTTCTTCCGCACCATCTTCGGCGCGCTCAGCGACATTCCCCGCGAACAGCCGATCCGCGACAATCTGGACGCCATAGACCGGCACAGCGCCCGCATCCGCCGCATGGCGCGCATATTGAACGCGCTGCGGCCGGGCATAGAGGCGGAGGTGGAGAGCGCCATCGGCGGCATGCTGTTCTTGGACCGGCCGACGCCGGCCCGGCTGTCCGCCTGGCGCAGCAAGGCGCAGCAGCGGGCGGCCGGTTCCGCCGGTTTCGCCTTCCCCGCCTACGGACATCTGAAACTCTCCGGCATCGTCGAGGATCTGGCCGACCTGCTGTTCCGCCTGAGCGGGGAGGAAAGCCCGCTGATGCGCGAAAGCTACCGCCAGGCGCTGTGGGGCCATGTGCGCGCCGTCGGCGCGGACCGGCTGACGGAGGATGTCGGCCCCGCCTCCGCCCCGGTCGGCTTCTTCCGCCAGCACGACCTGTCCTTCCGCATCCGCCGCCTGCGTTTCCTGGCCCGGCGGCTGTCCGAAACGCTGGAGGTGGAGGCGACCGCCGACGACGCCGTCATCCAGAAGATGCACGACGCCATCTACGCCGCCCTGTCGCACTATACCGAATGCGAGGGCGCTGACTTCTACAATGGGGAGATCAAGGCGGCGGCCGGGCAAGTCCCCAACGATCCGGGCGCCGCGCTGGAGGCGGTCGCGCGGCTGCGCGGCCTGCGCGAACGGGACGAAGCGGCGGACATGATGCTGGCCGAAGCCCTGGCGGCGCTGCCCAAGGCGGCGCGTCGGACCATGCTGCTCGCCTATCTGGGCTTCCCCTTCTACGACATCGCCACCCTGCCGCTGCTGCAAGGCCATGGGATGGACGAATATGACCCGGTCAAGGTCGACCGCATCTCGCCGGAGGATTGCGGCGCGATCCGCTCCGGCGGGGCGGAAGCGACGCTGAAAGGCATAGAATTCAACAATTTCGGCGCGTTCTTCAGCCGCGCCTATCGGGAGAACGACTATCTCTGGGGGCGACTGCATGGGGTGGAGCGGCTGCTGGATATCGTAATTTCGGCATGTCCCGCGGCAAGCCGTCTTTCCCAGGAGGCCGTGCATCAATATAGGCGGACCGCTTTTCTGGCGATTCTCGATGAAGAGCAGAAGCGGCTGGACCATGCCGCCGACCTGATCGCCGGCTTGAGAGAGGAGATCGGGTGAACGCAGGCAAGACGCTGTTTCCGATGCTGGCGCTGGCGCTGGTCGCCGGTTGTTCTCCAGGCTCCAACGGACAGAGCGGCGCAAAGGCGGAGGAACGGCCGGGCGAGCCGCGTGAGGCCGTCGGTTCCCTCGCGATGCCCGACATGCCTCCGCGCCGCGAAGAGGCGGCAGAGGCGCTTCCCGCGTCTTCCGGCATTGACGCCGCGCCTTTGCACGCTGGCGAAAAGGGCGCCGGACGGCTGGCGGACGCCGGCGCGGCGAGCGCCGCGCCCCTGCGGTTGCTGCCGATGAAGCCTTCGGTGGTCAACATCCCGCCGCCGCCCTATGTCCCGGACCTGCCGCCATCGGACGGGGCAGCCGACCTCCAGCCCTTTCCCGATGAAGTGACGCGTTACATGGTCGACCGCGACGGGTGCGACCATTTCCGCGGCGAGGAAGCTTATGACGCGGAACGGCTGGCCTATTTGCAGGACAATATCGCCGCGCTCTGCACCGGCACCGATGCGCGGCTGGCGCTGCTGCGGCACCGCTACGCCCATGACCCGGCGGTCATGTCCGCGCTCAGCGGCTATGACGACCGGATCGAAGGGAACGCATCGCAATAGAGGCCTATAGAAGGGCGTCGATCCGAGCGGCCAGCTCGACGTCCCGGCGCGACAGGCCGCCCGCATCATGAGTGGTGAGCAAGATGTCTACCCGGTTGTAGACGTTCGACCATTCGGGATGATGGTCCGCCTTTTCCGCCAGCAGCGCCACCTGCGTCATGAAGCCGAAGGCGGCCGTGAAATCCCGGAAGGCGAAAAGGCGACGGATGCCGTCCGGATCCTGCACCGGCGTCCATTCCGGCAGTTGCCTCAGCGCCAGCGCGCGTTCCTCCCCGTCCAGTTTCGCGATCATCTGTCTTTTCCCGTCCCTTGCCCGGCCGATTCCGGCGGCGTTAACTCATTTTCCCATGCGTCGGCGGTTTGCAGACGATTCGGAACATGCTTTATGTCTCTCCCATGGACGATGCCGGTCAACCGCCCCGATTTGCGCCGACGCGCGAGGATATAGAAAGCCTGGCGCTGGCGGCCCTGTCGCGCCTGCCCGAACCGTTCCGATCGCACCTGTCGAACGTCGTGCTGTTCGTGGAGGAATTTGCCGATCCGCAGGTGCTCAAGGAAATGGAGATCGACGATCCCTTCGGCCTCACCGGCCTCTACACCGGGCGGCCGGTCGGGGAAGCGGCGCAGACCGGCGACCTGCCGCCGACCGTCCACCTGTTCCGCCGGCCGCTGCTGGACGAATGGGTGGAAACGGGCGTGCCGCTCGACATGCTGATCACCCATGTGGTGGTGCATGAGATCGGCCATCATTTCGGCCTGTCCGACATCGACATGCATGTGCTGGAGGACATGGTCACCCTATGAGCCGGGCGGGATTGCACCTGTCGGGCGTCGCCTGCGCGCGCGGCGGGCGGCTGCTGTTCCGCGGCGTCGACCTGGCGATGGAGCCGGGCGGCAGCGCCTTGCTGAAGGGGCCGAACGGCATCGGCAAGTCCAGCCTGATCCGGATCTGCGCCGGGCTGCTGCGCGCGACCGCCGGAACGGTCGCGCGCCATGGCCGGGTCGCGATGACGGACGAGCGGCTGGCGCTGGACATGGAACAGCCGCTCGAAGCCGCGCTGCGCTTCTGGGCGCGACTGGATGCCGCGGCGCCCATGGCGCTGGACGCGGCGATGGCGGCGATGGCGCTGGAACCGCTCCGCCAAGTGCCGGTGCGCATGCTGTCGACCGGGCAGCGCAAGCGCGCCGCGCTGGCGCGGGTGATCGCGAGCGGCGCGCCGATCTGGCTGCTCGACGAGCCGGGCAACGGGCTGGACGAGGCGGCGCTGGACCTGCTGGGGCAGGCGGTCGCGGGGCATCTGGCAAAGGGCGGCATGGTGGTCGCCGCGTCGCACCAGCCGCTGCCGCTCGCTAGCCCGGTCGTCCTGGCGATGCGGGACCATGCATGGGCGGAGGAGGAGGCATGACCATCCTCCTGGCGCTGGCGGCGCGCGATTTGCGGCAATCCTGGCAATCCGCCGGGCTGTGGCTGCCGATCGCATTCCTGTTGCTGGTCGCCAGCCTCTACCCCTTTGCCGTCGGCCCCGACGCGGCGCTGCTGCGGCGGAGCGGCGGCGGCATGCTGTGGATCGCGGCGCTGCTCGCCAGCCTGCTGCCGGTGGACCGGCTGGTGGCGCCGGACCGGGACGCGGGCGTGCTCGACCAGATCGCGCTGCGCGGCATCGGGGAGGAGACGGTCGTGCTCGCCCGGCTGGTCGCGCATTGGCTGGGCTTCGGCCCGGCGCTGATGATCGCGACCCTGCCCGCCGCCGCGCTGTTGAAGCTGGACGCGGCGACCATAGGCTTGCTGGAGGCGGGATTGCTGATCGGCACGCCCGCCCTGGCGGCGCTGGGACTGCTGGTGGCGACGCTGACGGCCGGATTGCGCTCCAGCGGCGCGCTGGCGGGGCTGCTGGCCCTGCCGCTTGCCGTGCCGTTGCTGATCTTCGGCGCGGGGACGCTGGGCGACGGCAGCGGCGCCGCACTCAAATTCCTGGGCGCGGCCTCCCTGCTGCTGGTCGCGATCACGCCCTTCGCCGGCGGCGCGGCCATTCGCGCCGGACGGGAATGAAGCGGGTTCGGGTGGAGAGCGGACCTATTCTATTCCTCCCCATCGATAGATGGGGAGGGGGACCAGCCGAAGGCTGGTGGAGGGGAATGGGGCACGGTCTGCGTATTTCCCCTCCACCATCGGCTGCGCCGACGGTCCCCCTCCCCACGCTACGCGTAGGGAGGATTTAATGTCCGCTATTGGCCAACCCCAGCCACACCCACCGCTTTCCTGACCCATCGCACGCCTCGACAGGCGGACGCCGATAGGCCAAAGGCCGGCGCATGATCGTTGGCCTCGCTTCCCTTCTGTTCGTCCTTATCTGGTCGACCGGCTTCATCGTCGCGCGGGCGACGGTGCCGCATGCGACGCCGGAGTTGATCCTGGCCGTGCGGCTGGCGCTGACGACGGCGTTGCTGGGCGGCGCGGCGTTCCATGCGCGGCAGGCCCTGCCGCGCGGGCGGCGACTGGGGCTGCACCTGGCGGCCGGCGCGATGCTGCACGGCTTCTACCTGACGCTGAGCTGGTGGGCGGTGAACAACGGCATGCCCGCCGGCGTCATGGCGCTGCTGGGATCATTGCAACCGCTGATGGTGGCGGTGGCGAGCGTGGCCTTCCTGGGCGACCGGCTGCCGCAGCGCGCCTGGGTCGGCCTGGCCGCCGCGATCATCGGCGTGGGGTGCGTATTGCTGCCCGCGATCGAGCGGTCAGGCGCCGGATCGATCGCGGTCGGCCCGGCGGTCGCGGCCGTGTTCGCCGTGCTGAGCATGGCGGGCGGCACGCTGATCCAGCGCGGATCGATAGCGGGCGACGGCATCGCGATTTCCGGGGCGGTGCAGAATGGCGGCGGCGCGATGATCGCCATCGCGGCTACGCTGTTCGTCGGGGACTATCGCTGGGACGGCTCACCCATGCTGTGGATCGGCCTCGCCTGGTCGGTGCTGGCGCTATCGACCGCCGGACTGTCCTTGCTGGTATGGCTGGTGCGGCACCAGGGACCGACGCGCATGTCGATGCTGTTGCTGCTGGTGCCCCCGCTCGCGGCGGTCGAGGCGTGGCTGCTGTTCGGGGAGCGGCTGGGTCCGGTTCAGCTTATCGGCTTCGCGCTGGCGCTGGGCGGGGTGATGCTGGGCCGGTCGACGCGGCCCGCGCGCGACCGGGACATCGCCGAACCGGCTTAGGCTGTAATATTCAGCCCTCGCGCAGCCTTTCATGGTGGCGGATCACCTCGTCGATGATGAAGCGCAGGAATTTCTCGGTGAAATCGGGGTCCAGATGGGCGTCGGTGGCGAGTTGGCGCAGGCGCGCGATCTGGCGTTCCTCCCGACCCGGATCGGCGGGGGGCAGGTCGTGGGTCGCCTTATGCTCGCCCACCGCCTGGGTGATCTTGAACCGCTCGGCCAGCATGAAGACCAGCGCCGCGTCGATATTGTCGATGCTCTCGCGATAGCGCTTCAAAGTCTCGTCCACCATGGTCCTCCAGCAGAGCATCGCCAGGAAAAGCGGGTACGGGTTTTCCGCCCGAGCGATGCGTCATCCAATATCGGGGGCTTTTTGCCTCTTCCGCGGCGTCAGGCAAGCTATTCCCGCTTGCCTTTAGCATTTCGCGCCGCCACATGGCGCTTGTCATGACAGCATCCGCCACCGGCAATGTCCATCCCATCGGCCGCGCCAGCAGCGCGCCTTCGCTCGCCCCCATGATGGCGCTGGTCGCCGAGGGCATGAACCAGGTGAACGCCGTCATCCTGGACCGGATGCAGTCGCGCATCCCGCTGATCCCCGAACTGGCCGGCCATCTGATCGCGGGCGGGGGCAAGCGGATGCGGCCGATGCTGACGCTCGCCTGCGCCGATCTGGTCGGCTATGCGGGGTCGCGCCACTACAAGCTGGCCGCCGCGGTCGAGTTCATCCACACCGCGACCCTGCTGCACGACGATGTGGTCGACGGATCGGGGCTGCGCCGGGGCCGCAAGACCGCCAACATCATCTGGGGCAACAGCGCCAGCGTTCTGGTGGGCGATTTCCTCTTCTCCCGCTCCTTCGAACTGATGGTCGAGGCGGAGTCGCTGAAGGTGTTGAAGATCCTCTCCAACGCATCGGCCGTGATCGCGGAGGGCGAAGTCAACCAGCTTACCGCCCAGCGCAAGATCGACACCAGCGAAGAGCAATATCTGGACATTATCGGCGCGAAGACGGCCGCCCTGTTCGCCGCCGCCTGCCGCATTTCCGCCGTGGTGGCCGACCGCGACGAGGCGGAGGAGCAGGCCCTGGACGTCTATGGCCGGAACCTCGGCATCGCCTTCCAGCTTATCGACGACGCCATCGACTATGAATCGGACGGCGCGACCATGGGCAAGGATGCGGGCGACGATTTCCGCGACGGCAAGGTGACGTTGCCGGTCATCCTGGCCTATGCGCGGGGTTCGGACGAGGAACGCGCCTTCTGGAAGGCGGCGATTGCGGGCAACCGGGTGAGCGACGAGGATCTGGCCCATGCGACCGGCCTGCTGCGCAAGACCGGCGCGATTGCGGACACGCTGGCGCGGGCGCGGCACTATGGCCAGCGGGCCATCGACGCGCTCGGCATGTTCGACAATGGCAAGGCCAGGGCGGCGCTGACCGAAGCGGTCGAGTTCGCCATTGCGCGCGCCTATTGAGGGAACAGGCGGCCGGTTCGTTTGAGTTTGGTGTTCCTGCGAAGGCAGGGACCCAGTTCAGACGGCAGGACCGGGTTCCTGCCACACATACCCTTTTTCATTCAGCAAGACCAAACCGCCGCTTATGATCCCCTCCCCTGAAACCATTGCCTTCCTGATGGCCGCCGCGTTGATCGCGGGGTGCATCGACGCGATGGCGGGCGGCGGCGGGCTGATCGCGATGCCCGCCTTGCTGGCCGCCGGAATCCCGCCCGTGGCCGCGGTCGCGACCAACAAGCTGCAAAGCTCGCTAGGCACGTTCGGCGCCTGCGTCGCCTATGCGCGGGCGGGACATATGGATTTGAAGGCCTATCGCTGGCCCATATTCGCGGCGTTTGCGGGATCGGTCGGCGGCGCCTGGCTGGTGCAGAGGGTCGATCCGTCCATTCTCGCCGGACTGATGCCCGCGCTGCTGATCGCGCTGGCGGCCTATTTCACCTTCTCGCCCAAGGTCGGCGAAATGGACCGGCACCAGCGGGTCGGCATGGTCGCGCTCAGCCTGCTGATCGGCGTCATCGGCTTTTACGACGGTTTTTTCGGGCCGGGCGCGGGGGCCTTCTACACCACCATCTTCATCGCTCTCGGCGGCCTTGGCCTCGTGCGCGCCACGGCCCAGACCAAGGCGGCCAATTTCGCCAGCAACCTGGCCGGACTGATCACCATGATCGCGGGCGGCCATGTGATCTGGATCGTCGGGCTGGCCATGGCGGTGGGCAGCATCACCGGCGGGCAGATCGGTTCGCGGCTGGCCATGCGCTTCGGCAGCCGACTGATCCGGCCGCTGCTGATCATCCTGTCGCTGGCGCTGACCGCCAAGATGCTGCTGGACCCCAAAAACCCGATCCATATTCTGTTGTTCGGCTGAATCATTGCGTTGAGGCGTGAATGGCGCGAGAGGAAGCGGCGATGACCGCCCTGCCCATCCATGCCGTATTGCCCGACCTGCTCGCCGCGCTGCGCGAAGGGAGCAATGCCGTGCTGGTGGCTCCGCCGGGCGCGGGCAAGACCACCGCCGTCGGACCCGCCCTGCTGGACCAGTCCTGGTGCACGGGCCAGATCCTGCTGCTCTCCCCCCGGCGGCTGGCGGCGCGGGCAGCGGCGGAGCGGATCGCCGAACTGATGGGCGAGGATGTCGGCGGCACGGTCGGCTACGCAACCCGGATGGATTCGAAGGTTTCGAAGGCCACGCGGCTGCTGGTCCTGACCGAGGGCATTTTCGTGCGGCGGATTCAGGACGATCCGGAGCTTTCGGGCGTCTCCGCCATCCTGTTCGACGAAGTGCATGAGCGCAGCCTGGACAGCGATTTCGGGCTGGCCCTGGCCCTCGACGCGCAAGGAGCGCTGCGGCCCGACCTGCGGATCATACCCATGTCGGCTACGCTGGATGGCGCGCGTTTCGCGGCCCTGCTCGACGGCGCGCCCGTGGTGGAGAGCGAAGGCCGCATCCAGCCGCTGGCGTTACGCCATGTCGGGCGCGCATCGGAAAAGCGGATCGAGGAGGAGATGGCGGCGACCATCCGCCGGGCGCTGAGCGAGGAGGCGGAAGGCGACCTGCTCGCCTTCCTGCCCGGCGTGGCGGAGATCGAACGGACAGCGGAACGGCTGGAGGGCGCGGGGGTGGAGGTGCACAAGCTCCACGGCTCGCTCGACCCGGCGGCGCAACGGGCGGCGATCCGCCCCTCGCGGGAGGGACGGCGGAAGGTGATCCTCGCCACGTCCATCGCGGAAACCAGCCTGACCATCGACGGCGTGCGGATCGTGGTGGATAGCGGTCTGGCGCGGCGGCCGCGTTATGACCGGGCGGCGGGCGTAACGCGGCTGGTGACGGAACGCGCCAGTCAGGCGGCGGCGATCCAGCGGGCGGGCCGCGCGGCGCGGCAGCGGCCGGGCGTCGCCTATCGCCTCTGGGAAGCGGCGGCGACCGCCGGCATGCCGCCCTTCGACCCGCCGGAGATATTGGAGAGCGACCTGTCGAGCCTGATCCTGGACTGCGCGCTTTGGGGGGTGGGCGATCCGGGCGAGTTGCGCTGGCTGGACCCGCCGCCCGCCGCCGCCGTGGCGGAGGCGCGCAGACGGCTGACGGCGCTGGAGGCGCTGGACGAGGACGGACGCATCACCGCCCATGGCAAGGCGCTCGCCGCCCTGCCGCTGGAACCGCGCATCGGCCATATGCTGGTGCGGGCGGGCGAAATCGGACTGGCGGAGGTCGCGGCGGAGGTTGCCGTGCTGCTGAGCGAACGGGGAATCGGCGGGCAGGATACGGACCTGACGCAGCGACGAATGCGCTGGCGGCGTGAGAGCGGCAAGCGCGCCGATGCGGCACGGACGATGGCGCGACGATGGGCGAAGCTGGTTCCACCGCTTGCGGCCAAGGGAACCCTTGGCGCGGAGCATGGCCATGAAACCGGCCTCTGTCTCGCCCTCGCCTTCCCGGATCGCGTTTCCAAGCGCCGCTCCGCCGACGGCGCGGACTGGGCAAGCGTCGGCGGACGCGGCTTCCGGCTCGATCCGCTCAGCCCCCTGGCGCGGGAGGAATGGCTGGCGGTGGGCGAAGTGCAAGGCAGCGCGGCAGGCGCCCGCATCCTCTCCGCCGCGCCGATCGGCGAGGCGGAGGTGATCGCCCTGTTCGCGGCCCGGATCGCGGAGCATCGCACCGTGCGATTCCGGGCCGCCAATGGCGGGATAGAGGCGTTGCGCGAAAGGCGGCTGGGCGCGGTGCGGCTCTCGTCCGGCTCTGATGACCGGCCCGATCCGGATGCCGTGGTCGCAGCCCTGACCGACGGCGTGCGGCTGGGCGGGCTGGACCTTCTCCCCTGGTCCGACGCGGCGCGATCGCTCAGGATGCGCGCTGCCTTCGCCGGCGTGGAGGCCCTGTCGGATGCCGCGTTGATGGAGACGCTGGACGAATGGCTCCCCCCGCTGCTGCAAGGCAGGCGCCGTCTCTCCGACATCGACCGTTCGCAGCTTTCCGGCGTGCTGGAAGGGCTGATCGGCTGGGACGGCAAGCAGCAGGTCGACCGGCTCGCCCCGCCCGAATTCCGCTCCCCCGCCGGCAGCGGCCATGAGATCGACTATGCGGCGGAGGGCGGCCCCCGCGTCGAACTGCGCGTCCAGGCCCTGTTCGGCCTCAACGAGCATCCGGTGGTCGGCAGCGCGCGCGTTCCGCTGGTGCTTTCCCTCACCTCGCCGGCCGGCCGGCCGATCCAGACGACGCGCGACCTCCCCGGCTTCTGGGCGGGCAGTTGGAGCGCGGTGGCGAAGGAAATGCGCGGCCGATACCCCAGGCATCCCTGGCCGGACGATCCGGCGGCGGCCAGCGCCACGCTGCGCACGAAACGCGCCGAGGCCAAGGGGAAGCCTTGACTTCGATCCATTCGCTGGTGCAACGCAACCCGATCTTCCCTCAGGAGTCTTCCTCGCGATGAGCGCGCGCATCTATCAGATCCAGAAGAACGCCATGCAGTCCGGCAAGGCGCTGACCCGCAAATGGGTGCTGGAATATGTGGCGGCCGAAGCGAAGAAGCCCGATCCGCTGACCGGCTGGGCTGGCTCGGGCGACACGAAGCAGCAGATCAGGCTGACCTTCTCCTCCGAAGAAGCCGCCCGCGCCTATGCGGAGCGGGAGGGGATCGCCTATGCCGTCATTCCGACCGCGCCCAAGACGCTCAAGATCCAGGCCTACGCCGACAATTTTCGGTAATTTGCCGGGGCATTCGCCCGCCCCTTCCCCGTCATGCTGATGGGGGCAAGCAAAGCGCTCCCCTCAACCCCACCCCAGTCCCAAATCCACCACCAGCGCGACAAAACTCGTCACTACGCCCGCCAGGAACAGCCGATAGGCATAGCCCAGCCAGCGATATTTCCGCCGCTGGAGCACCTGCCCGTTCTGGTACATGTCGCGCAGCATCGCCCGGCACAGCGCATCGTCGTCCGACACCAGGGCCATCATCCGGTCGCTGAATTCCGCCTCGCTGAGGCTGGTGAAGATGCCGAAGAACAGCAGATTGTCGTCCGTTCCCACATCCCCGCGCGACCGGCCGACGCTGGGCAGCACGGCCATGATCGCGCAGGTCGCGGCCAGGAACACGCCCACCGCCAGCACCGCCACCGGCCAGACCAGCGCCCCCGACCGCAATTGCGCGACGCAAAGCGTGAAGATCACCATCGACGCGCCGATCAGCATGTTGGCCTTCTGATCGGCCATCTGGCTCAATTGCATATTGGTCTGCACCGCCGTGCGCAGCAGGTGGATCGCATTGGGCACCGGAGCATTCGTCGCGTCCATCTTTTCCCCCTCCCCCTTTTTCGCGACAGTCATGCCCGATTGCCGCCTTATTCCCTTGCCAAAGAGCGACGCTTGAGGGCAAAAGCCGCTCTTTCACGGAAAGCACCACGGATAATGACGGATCGCCAGCCAATTTTCGACAGCGTTTTGAGCCAGATCGCGCCTTTCAACAAAAAGGGCGTCGAACTGACCGAAGCCACCACCTTCGCGGGCGATCTGGAATGGGACAGCCTGACGGTGATGGATTTCGTCGCCGCGATCGAGGATGAATTCGACATCATCATCACCATGAACATGCAGGCCGAGATCGAGACCGTCGGCCAGCTCGTGGACGCCGTGGCGAAGCTGAAGGGCTGAAAGCCGCCTGACTTTTATTGCCGTTCGTCCTGAGTAGCCATTGAGCCTGTCGAAATGGCGCATCGAAGGACAGGGACCGGCGCAGGGCGCTTCGATACGAGGCCTTTGCCTTCCCACCTAACTCAGCACGAACGGGTCGAGGAACCAATATGACGACGCAAACCCGCGACCTCTTCTCCAAATTCGACCCCCTGATCGCCGAGCGCGAGGCGCTGTTGGCGACAGGCGTGCGCGATCCCTTCGCCATCGTCATGGACGAGGTGAAGTCCCCCACCCAGGCCGTCATCAAGGGCAAGGACACGATCCTGCTCGGCACCTACAACTATATGGGCATGACCTTCGACCCGGACGTCATCGCCGCGGGCAAGAAGGCGCTGGACGATTTCGGCGCGGGCACCACCGGCAGCCGCCTGCTGAACGGCACCTATCAGGGGCACAAGGAAGTCGAGGAAGCGCTCAAGGACTTCTACGGCACCAGCGGCGCGATGGTCTTCTCCACCGGCTATCAGGCCAATCTGGGCATGATTTCCACCCTGGCGGGCCGGGGCGATTATGTCGTGCTGGACGCGGACAGTCATGCCTCCATCTATGACGGCTGCTTCCTGGGCGATGCGGAGATCGTCCGTTTCCGCCACAACAGCGTGGAGGATCTGGACAAGCGCCTGGGCCGCCTGCCCGCCGACGCGCTGAAGCTGGTGGTGCTGGAAGGCGTCTATTCGATGCTGGGCGACGTCGCGCCGCTGCCGGACATGGTGGCCGCCGTGCGCAAGCATCCCAATTGCATGATTCTGGTGGACGAGGCGCATGGCATGGGCTTTTTCGGTCCCAATGGCCGCGGCGTCTATGAGGAGCAGGGCGTCGAGAAGGACGTCGATTTCGTCGTCGGCACCTTCTCCAAGTCGGTCGGCACGGTCGGCGGCTTCTGCGTGTCCAACCACCCGAAGTTCGAGGTGTTGCGCCTCGTCTGCCGTCCCTATGTCTTCACCGCGTCGCTGCCGCCCAGCGTCGTCGCCACCGCCGCGACGTCGATCCACAAGCTGATGCATGCGGGCGAGAAGCGCGCCCATCTGTGGAAGAACAGCCAGCGGCTGCACAAGGGCCTCACCGACCTCGGCTTCAGGCTGGGCACGGAAACGCCGCAGTCCGCGATCATCGCCGTTATCCTGACCGACCAGACCCAGGCGGTGGCCATGTGGCAGACGCTGCTGGAGCTGGGGCTCTACGTCAACATGGCGCGCCCCCCGGCGACCCCCGCCGGAACCTTCCTGCTGCGCTGTTCGCTTTGCGCGGAACATAGCGATGAACAGGTCGGCCAGATCATCGCCATGTTCGAGGCCGCGGGCAGGGCCACGGGCGCGATCGGCTGATCGCTCCTTCGCGTCGACGCCGCGACCGGACGGGCATTTAACGCGATGGAATCTGCCGCAAAAGCGGAACCTTTCACCTGCGGCATTTCTCCGTTAATATTGTTCATCTAGTGTAACTGTCGATGGCGGACGGGTTTTTCATGGATGAACATGCGAC
Organism: Sphingobium indicum B90A; assembly: GCF_000264945.2. NCBI lineage: Bacteria > Pseudomonadati > Pseudomonadota > Alphaproteobacteria > Sphingomonadales > Sphingobiaceae > Sphingobium > Sphingobium indicum. The sequence continues at coordinate 195,270 of NZ_CP013070.1, read as the reverse complement.
AGGGTGGCGGGCGTTCGTGGCGCGCTTCCTGCCGCTGGTGCTCGTCATCCTGCTGGTGGGTTCTCTCGGCACGCTGCTCTACAGCGCCAGCCACGCGGCCCGCGACCATGAGCGCGCGCTGAAGGAACAGCGCCGCAGTTTCGAGGTGATCGCCCTCGCCCGCGCTTTCGAGGCGAAGACGGCGCGGGCCGAAGTGACGCTGGCCCGCTATGTCATCAGCCTGGACCCCGATACCGGCCGCCTGTTCCAGGACCAGTGGCGCACCGCCGCAAGCCAGCTCAAGACGCTGAACTACACCACCCGCCATTCCGACTGGCAACGCGGCAATGTGATGGCGTTGCAGGCGGCGTTCGAACAGCGCGGCAAGACGCTGAGCGAGATCGGCCTGCGCACCACCTACGATCAGAAGATGGCGGCGCTCGCCCAATTCCACCAGGCTGGCAAGTCCCGCGACCTGATGCGCATCACGGCGCTGCTGGACCGGGTCATCCAGGCGGAAAACGCCCGGTTGCAGGAACGCAGCCAGGCCGTGTCGCTGGCGGGGGACCGCAATGCATGGTTCGGCAAGACGTCCCAGCTTTTCGGGCTGGTGCTGCTGGTCTGCGTGCTGTTCGCGCTCTGGTTCGCCAATGCCGCCTATAGCGAGCGGCGCAATGCGCGCAGGCAGGCGGACGACGAGGCGGAGCGCGCCGACCGGCTGGAGGAGGCCGTCGCCACCCGCACCGCCGAATTGTCGGATGCCTATGAACGACTCAAGAAGGAGACCGCCGAACGCGCCGCCGCCGAGGAAAATCTGCGCCAGATGCAGAAGATGGACGCGGTGGGCCAGCTGACCGGCGGCATCGCCCACGACTTCAACAACATGCTGGCGGTGGTGGTCGGCGGGCTGGAACTCGCCAAGCGCAAGCTGCGCCTGAAACCGCAGGAGGCGAACCGCCATCTCGACAATGCGATGGAGGGCGCAAACCGCGCCGCCGCGCTGACCCGCCGCCTGCTGGCCTTCGCCCGGTCGGAACCGCTGCTGCCCAGCGCGGTGGATCCCGATGCGCTGGTGGCCGGGCTGTCCGACCTGATCGACCGATCGATCGGGGACCAGATCACCATGGCCTTCGAAAATGAGGCGAAGGGCTGGCGGATCTTCGTCGACCAGCATCAGATGGAAAATGCGATATTGAACCTGTGCGTCAACGCCCGCGATGCGATGGACGGACGAGGTCGCCTGATCATCCGGACCGGGCAGGTCCAACTCGCCCACCATGAGGTCGGCGAATGCGCCGGCGGGGAATATGTAACGCTCAGCGTCAGCAACGACGGCTGCGGCATGACGCCCGAAATCCTCTCCCGCGTGTTCGAACCCTTCTTCACCACCAAACCGGTGGGCAAGGGGACGGGCCTCGGCCTCAGCCAGATTTTCGGCTTCGTGCATCAGAGCGAGGGCGAAATCCGCATCGAATCCGAACCCGGCAGGGGCACCAGCGTCCACCTCTATCTGCCCCGCCATATCGGCGCGGAAGGCGAGGACGCGATGGATGCGCCCACGCTGGACCGGGAACCCGTGCTTCATCCCCCGACCCGCATCCTGGTGGTGGAGGACGACCCCCGCGTCCTCAACCAGACGATGGCGGCGCTGGCCGAACTGGGCCACCTGCCCGTCGCCTGCGACCATCCGTCCAAGGCGGTGAAGCTGCTCGCCAGCCATCGCGACATCGGCCTGATCGTCAGCGACGTGCTGATGCCCGACATGACGGGGCCGGAAATGGTCCGCACCCTGCCCGCCGTCTACGCGCACCTGCCGGTGCTGTTCGTCACCGGCTATGCCGGCGACACGGCCGAAAGCGCGGATTTCGGCGGGCATGAAGTGCTGCGCAAGCCCTATACGCTGACCGTCCTGGCACAGGCGCTGTCGAATGCGCTCAGCGGATCGCACCACCCCGGAACAGCCGCGGCAGCAGAGTAAGCGCGCCGATCAGCGGCCAGCGGCGCTGCCATGGCTTGATCTGTATCGCGGTGCCCGCATGGCGGTTGATCTTCCATGCCAGATAATCGATGCCGCCGGCATAGGTGAAGCTGGCCTTGGCGAGGCGGACGACGGACAGCCATTTGCCGCGCCTTTGCAGCACCCGCCAGCGGGCAGCCGCCTGATCCGGCTCCGGCGATGGCGGCAGGCCCTGGGTCAGCGCGGCGTTCCCGAAGCGGCGATAGCGGTCGGGATCGGCATCGACGATGGAAAGCGACCGGCCCTTCCGCTCGGCCCGCAATTCCGCGCCATAGGTCAGGGCGAAACCCGTCCGCCAGAGCGACAGCGCGTCCTGCTCCTGCGCCATCGGGCGGGCGAGCGACAGCAGGGTCGGGGCGGCGCCGGCGACGGCGGCGATGGCGCGTTGGCGGGCCAGATCGTCCGCCGCCCAGAGCAGCCGCGCAGGCTGGGCAAAGCGCGCCCAGACAGAGACATTGTCGGCGGCCGGACTGTTCAGCCGCGCAAAGTCGGCCTCCGACAGCACGGCATATTTGGCGACCAAGCCATTATGCTCGAAGGGAAAGACATTGGGCGGGATCAGCCGGTTGGCGGTGGCGAGCCAGCGCTTTCCATAAGCTGCCCGATAGTCGGACACGATCAGGTAGAAATCCAGCATCAGGCCATCGAGATTCTTCTCCCGCAGGCAGGAGCCGTAAAAGAGCACCGCTCGCGAAGCCGCGGGATATTGCGCCGCCAGCGCGCCCGCCATCGCCGCCGCGCGCGGGTCGACGGGCGCGGCCAGTTCGACGGTGACGAGGGAGAGGAGAGTGTGAGGCATTCATTCCGTTCGGCGCACGCCGTGCCCCCGCGAAGGCGGGAGCGCAGTTCCGGCGTCCGGTCTGATGTCCTGCCTTCGCAGGAGCGGGGGTGACTTTCAAGCCCGCCGTTCGAATATCGGGGAGGGTTCATTCGCGGGAGGGCGGGGCGAACGCCATTGCATCCAAATCCGACCGAAACCCGATCCCCGCGCCAAGCGTTTCGCTTGCGCAATGTCTTGATCTATGCCCTTATTCTTCCATCGAGGGAGTGATCTATGACCGACAGCCAGGATGCCGAAATGCGAACCCACGACCGCCGGAACGCTTTGGCGGCGATGGCCGCCATTGCCGCTGGCGTCGGTTTCGCGTCGGAAGCGTCCTCGCAGATCATCAAACGCACGGATTTGGGAGGGATCGATCCTTTCGACCCCACCAATTTCGTGCCTATCGAGCCGATTCAGGTTCCCAAGGTCAAGATATTCGACGGAACGACCGAGGCGGAGGTCTATTGGGCATCGCTGGCCGAAAAGAAAAGACGCGCCCTGATGTCGAATCAGGATGCGAAGGTCACTGTCGAAAAGGTGAATGACGGCGGTGGCCTGACATTCCTGACGGGCGCGCTGACCGGCGAAAAGGGCCGCTATCGCGTCACTGTCGACTATATGCGGTTCATGCAGGACAGCATCATGATGGACGGGAAAACGGCCGGCCGCGCAAAAGTAGGCGTGGGACTTCGCGTGATCGCGAACATCCACACGAAGAAAGCCGGACTGAATCTGAACGGCCTGTTCCCGATTGGCTTCAACGCTTCGACGGATGCGCTTTCGGGAGATTTGGAGGTCAAGACCATCGGATTGAATTCGGATCAAATCTCCAAACTGATCACGACTCCGTCGGAATTGAACCAGACGTCGATCACCAAGGCGCTTGAGGCGATGGGAGCCGTTCGCGTCCTCGTTGATGCCGAAACCACGGAAAGCGTCCCTCATATATTGGCGGTCAGCCGGAATGTGCGGAATACGCCCGATCTGATCAAATTCCTCGGTTGAACCTCGCCGATTCAGTTCCCGGCCGTTTCGATCAGGACCGGCGCGAACGGTAAATCAGGATGAGATTGTTGGCCGGCATTTCCATCCGCCGGACTTGCGCAAGGCCGAATGCGTCGCCGACCCGATCGAGCTCGGCGACATCGCGAAGCCCCCATTCGGGGTTACGCGCCTTCAGCGAGCGATCGAACGCCCTATTGGTCGGAGCCGTTTCGACGTCGGCTTCGAGGAAAGGGCCATAGATTATCAGCGGAGCGCCGGCGGGCAGCAGTTTAGCGCATCCTTTGAACAGCCCGGCGGTGGCCGCCCACTGGCTGATGTGAACCATGTTGATGCACAGGACTGCGTCAGCCGCTTCCACCGGCCAATCGGCGGCTGCATCCAGCCGGATCGGTGGACGCACATTGGCAAGGCCCGCTTCCTCCCGCCATGCCTCTATGGAGGCGAGCGCCGCCGGATCGGGATCGCTCGGCTGCCAGTCGAGCGCGGGCAAGGCCGCGGCGAAATGGACTGCATGCTCGCCGCTGCCGCTCGCCACCTCCAGCACGAGGCCGGAGGATGGCAGTTCCTCGCGAAGCACCGCCAATATGGCGTCGCGGTTGCGCGCCGTCGCCGGCGCGTGGCGCTTGCCCGCAGAGGCGGGGCCGGAACCGGGTTCCCACGGTTCCGGCCTGTCCGTCATTCGGCGGCTTCCGCCAGTTCCGGCTCGGTCCAGGTCAGGACCGGCTTGCGGGCGGCCAGCGTCTCGTCCAGGCGGCGCCGGGGCGCGAAATAGGGCGCGCCCTTCAACGCCTCGTCGCCCGCCTTGGCGCGTTCCGCCAGGCTGCGCAGCGCCAGGATGAACTGGTCGAGCGCGGCCTTGCTTTCCGTCTCGGTCGGTTCGACCAGCATCGCGCCGTGGACGACCAGCGGGAAATACATGGTCATCGGGTGAAAGCCCTCGTCGATCAGCCCCTTCGCGATGTCGAGCGTAGTGAAGCCTTCCGCCAGCCCCTTGTCACTGAACAGCGCCTCATGCATGCAGGGGCCGCTGCCGCCGAAGGGCGCGTCCAGCACATCGTCCAGGCTGCGCAGGATATAGTTGGCGTTCAGCACCGCATCGCTGGCGACCTGCCGCAGGCCGTCCGCGCCATGGCTGAGGATATAGGTCAGGGCGCGGGTGAACATGCCCATCTGGCCATGGAAGGCGACCATGCGGCCAAAGGTCTGGCCGTGATGGTCTTCCGCCGTCTCTTCCTCGACCAGCACGAATTTGTCGCTCTGCCTTTCGACGAAGGGCAGCGGCGCGAAGGGGGCGAGCGCTTCGGACAGCACCACCGGGCCGGAGCCGGGACCGCCGCCGCCATGGGGCGTGGAGAAGGTCTTGTGCAGGTTGATGTGCATCGCGTCGACGCCCAGGTCGCCGGGGCGGACCCGGCCGACAATGGCGTTGAAGTTCGCGCCGTCGCAATAGACGAAGGCCCCGGCGGCGTGCACCGCGTCGGAAATCGTCTTCATGTCCCGCTCGAACAGGCCGCAGGTGTTGGGGTTGGTGATCATCACCGCCGCGACATCGGGGCCGAGGCGGGCCTTGAGCGCCTCCAGATCGACACGGCCGTCCGGGGTCGCCGGAATATCCTCTACCTTGTAGCCGCAGAAGGCGGCGGTGGCGGGGTTGGTGCCGTGCGCGCTTTCGGGGACCAGGATGACGCTGCGCGCATCGCCGCGCGCTTCCAGGGCGGCGCGGATCGCCAGCAGGCCGCAAAGTTCGCCATGCGCGCCCGCCTTGGGGCTCATCGCGACGGAATGCATGCCGGTCAGCGTCACCAGCCAGGCGGCCAGTTCATGGATCACCGCCAGCGCGCCCTGCACCGTCGATTGGGGCGCAAGCGGGTGGAGATCGGCGAAACCGGGCATCCGCGCCACCTTCTCGTTCAGGCGCGGATTATGCTTCATCGTGCAGGAGCCGAGGGGGAACAGGCCAAGGTCGATGGCATAATTCTGGCGGCTGAGGCGGGTGTAATGGCGCACCGTCTCCTGCTCCGACAGGCCGGGCAGGCCGATGCCGTCGGTGCGGGCGAGGTTGCCCAGGCGGCTGGCGACCTTGGGCGCTTCGGCGAAATCGACGCCGGTGGTCTCGGTCGAGCCGATCTCGAAGATCAGCGCCTCCTCCAGCATCAGGGCGCGGTTGCCCGTGGCGGTCGCGGGGACCGCATCGGCTTCGTTCAGGGCTTGCGGCGCGGTGGGGCGGCCTTCCTTCAGCATGGTCATTGTGCTTTACCTTCCCAGAACCGCTCGGGCTGAGCTTGTCGAAGCCCTTCCCTTTTCTTGAAGAACAGTGGAGCCCTTCGACAAGCTCAGGGCGAACGGGGTAAGGGGGCAAATCATGCCAGTTCCTCCTCAAGCGCCTTGGCAAAGGCTTCGATATCCTCCGCGGTCACGGTTTCGGTGACGGCGACGACCAGCCCGTTGCCGATCTCCGGCGCATCCGGGAACAGGCGGCCGAGCGAGACGCCGCCCAGAACCCCTTTGTCCGCGAGGTTGCGGACGACTTCGCGGGCGTCCTTCGACAGGATCAGGGTGAATTCGTTGAAGAAGCTGTCGTTGAGCAGCGTGACGCCGGGCACCCGGGCCAGCCGGTCGGCGGCCTGAACGGCGAGGGCATGGTTGAGCGCCGCCAGTTCCCGCAGCCCCTTTTCGCCCAGCAGCGTCATATGGATGCTGAACGCCAGCGCGCAGAGGCCGGAATTGGTGCAGATGTTGGACGTCGCCTTTTCGCGGCGGATATGCTGTTCGCGGGTCGAAAGCGTCAGCACGAAACCGCGCTTGCCCGCCGCGTCCACCGTCTCGCCGCAGAGGCGGCCCGGCATCTGGCGGACATATTTCTGCTTGCACGCGAACAGGCCCAGATAAGGCCCGCCAAATTGCAGGCCGACGCCGATGGACTGGCCCTCGCCCACGACGATGTCCGCGCCCATATGACCCGGCGTCCGACAAGCGCCCAGCGCCACAGGCTCGGTGACGACAGCGACCAGCAGCGCGCCCGCCGCATGGGCGGCGTCGGCCAGCGGCGTCAGGTCGGCGATGCGGCCGAGAATGTCGGGATATTGGACGACGACGCAGCTTGTATCCTTGTCGATCCCGGCGATCAGCGCGTCGATGTCGGGCGCGGCGTCCAGAGTCGGCGCCTGATGCACCAGCGCGTCGCCGGTGAACTTCGCCATGGTGTTGGCGACCGAGACATAATGGGGATGCAGGCCGGATGACAGGATCGCCTTGCCGCGCTTGGTGATGCGGCGGGCCATGCCGATGGCCTCCCAGCAGGCGGTCGACCCGTCATACATGGAGGCGTTGGCGACGTCGCAACCCAGCAGGCGCGCCACCTGCGTCTGGAATTCGAACAGCACCTGGAGCGTGCCCTGCGCGATTTCCGGCTGATAGGGCGTGTAGGCGGTCAGGAACTCGCCGCGCTGAATCAGATGATCGACGCTGGCGGGGACATGATGGCGATAGGCGCCCGCGCCCAGGAAGAAGGGCGCTTCCCCCGCCGACAGATTCTTCCGCGCAAGGGCCGCCATGTGCCGCTCGACCGCCAGTTCGCTGGCATGGTCGGGCAGGCCCGCGATCTTGCCGGGAAGCCGGGCTTCGGCGGGAACGTCCACGAACAGGTCGTCGACCGACGATGCGCCGATGACGGTCAGCATGTCCTGCCGGTCAGTGTCGGTAAGGGGTAGGTAGCGCATTTCACATATCTCCTCTCCCCTCCCCTTCAGGGGAGGGGCCCGGGGTGGGGGCTATCCACAGGCGCGGCGCTCAGGGCGATCCCCCACCCCAACCCCTCCCCTGAAGGGGAGGGGCTATTTGTCCTCAAAGGCTCGCCACGAACTTCTTGTAGGCGGCTTCGTTCATCAGGCCTTCCAGTTCGCTCGCATCAATGACGCGCAGCTTGAAGAACCAGCCATCCTCTTCGGCATCGCTGTTCACCAGCGCGGGTTCGTCCTCCAGCGCGCTGTTGGTTTCGACCACTTCGCCCGAAATAGGCGCATAGACGTCCGACGCGGCCTTGACCGACTCCACCACGGCGGCGTCGTCGCCCTTTTCGAAGGCCGTACCCTCGGCGGGCAGTTCGACGAACACGATGTCGCCCAACTGCTCCTGCGCATAGTCGGTGATGCCGACGGTAGCGATTTCGCCCTCGACATCGATCCATTCATGTTCGTCGGTGAAATAACGGCTCATAATTTACTTCCCTCCGAGTGATTTGCTTGAAAATCACGACCAATCAGAAACCAGAAAGGACTCAGGCTTTGCGGCGATAACGGTGCGGAACGAACGGCATCTGCGCAACCTCCGCCGCGATGCGCTTGCCGCGCACCTCGATCTCCAGCGCGGCGCCGATCGCGCTGTGCGGCAGGCTGACCCAGCCCATGGCGATCGGCGCGCCCACGGTCGGCGCGAAGCCGCCGGACGTGACCTCGCCCACCCGCGCGCCGCCGGCAAAGATAGGCGCGCCCTCGCGCGCGGGCAGGCGACCCTGAATCCTCAGGCCCACGCGCTTCGAACCCGGCCCGTCCGCCAATTCCTTCATCACCCGCGCATGGCCGATGAAGCCGCCTTCTTCGCGCCTGCGCTTCTGGATGGCGAAGCCCAGATCGGCGCCGATGGTGCTGACGGCAGGCGTCAGGTCATGGCCGTAGAGCGGCAATCCCGCCTCCAGGCGCAGCGAATCGCGTGCGCCAAGCCCGATCGGCTTCACCTGCGGCAACGCGCAGAGCGCATCGGCGAGCAGAGCGGCATCGGCGGCGGGAACGCTGATCTCGAAGCCGTCCTCGCCGGTATAGCCCGACCGGCTGATCCACAGCGGAACGCCGCGCCAGGTGAAGAGACCGGATTGCATGAAGATCAGATCGGCGGTTTCGGGGATCAGCGTGGCCAGCGCCTCCCCCGCCTCCGGACCCTGCAAGGCGAGCAGGGCCTGCTCGTCCATGTGGTTCATCACCACTTCGTCGGGCAGATGCTCGATCATCCAGCCCATGTCGTCATATTTGGTCGCGCCGTTGACCACCATATAGATGTCCGCGCCGCCGAAAGCGCCGTCCCCCAAGCGGGAGACCATCAGGTCGTCCAATATGCCGCCTTCTTCGTCGAGCAGCATGGAATAACGCTGGCGAAAGGGCTTCAGCCCCTTGATGTCGCTCGGCAACAGGATTTCCAGCGCGTCGTCCACGCCCTCGCCGGAGAAGCCGAGCTGGCCCATATGGCTGACGTCGAACAGCCCGGCATGTTCGCGAGTCCAGACATGTTCGGCCATGATGCCTTCATATTGGATCGGCATGTGATAGCCCGCAAAGCCGACCATGCGCGCGCCCCTGGCGCGGTGCCAACCATCAAGCGGCAGGTTCTGCAACGGCAATTCTTCTTCGATATGGGCGATGTCGTCATTGCCGGACATGAGGGGCGGCCTTTCCATGCGAGGGTCATTGGCGACAGACGCGCCCGTCCGGAGTCGGACTCATCGCGTTTGCCACCCCCTCTGTCACGGAACCTGAGAGCTTTGACCACCGGCCAGGCGACCGGATGGCTTACCCCTTCGGTGGGACAGCATGAACCGTCCGCTTTCCAGAGTGCCTGCCCATGATGCGGTCCATTGGCCTGAGAGATTCCGGGGCGGTTGCTCCTTCGGCGACGGGCTGGCCTGAAAGGCCTCCCATGCTCTCCCGCATCAAGTCCGATAACCGAATCCACGGCACCGGCGACAGTTCCGCATTGCGTGAAACGCGCCGCGCCGTCAATCGCTCAATCGGCGCGCTCCTCTTTTGCCGGCCGTTCGGCCCTATGCGCCCGGCCTGCCGCCGTCCGCCTCAGGCCAATGCCGCTTCGCCGAAAATCTCGGCATGACGCTTTTCGGCGTAGCGGTCGGTCATGCCGGCGATGAAGTCCGCTATATGGCGGCTGCGCCGGGGTTCGAAAGTCGCGCAATCGTCGCGCCACTCCTGCGGCATCAGCGTCGGGTCCGCCTGATAGGCGCGGAACAGGTCGGTCACGATCACGCGCGCCCGGTCGGCCGCCGCCAGTTGTGAAGGGTGGTGGTAGAGCGTCGCATACATGAAGCGCTTAAGGTCGCGCTCCTGCGCGGCGAGTTCGGGCGAAAAGCCCACCAGCGCGCGCCCGGCCCGGCGGACGTCGTCGACGCTCTCCACGCCCGCCGCCGCGATATTGGCGCGGGTGGCGGCGATCAGGTCGTTCGCCATCACGCCGATCTGCTCCCGCACCAGTTCGCGCAGCAAGCGATCCTGCGCCACATCGGGATAGCGCGCGCGAACCCGGTCCCAGCAGCCCTTCACCAGCGGCACGCTCAAAAGCTGGTCCAGCGTCAGCAGGCCGGCGCGCAGCCCGTCATCGATGTCGTGATTGTCATAGGCGATGTCGTCCGCAATCGCCGCCAACTGCGCCTCCAGCGACGCATGGCTGGCAAGGTCGAGCGGGAACAGCGCGTCCACCTCCCGCATTGCCCAGCCGGGCCGCGTGACCGGGCCGTTATGCTTTGCCAGCCCCTCCAGCATCTCCCAGCTCAGATTGAGGCCGCGGAATAGAGGATAGGGACTTTCCAGCAGCATCAGCGTGCGCAGCGTATGGGCATTATGGTCGAAGCCGCCATGCGCGTCGAGCGCCGCCTCCAGCGCGTCCTCCCCCGCATGGCCGAAGGGCGGATGGCCGATGTCATGCGCCAGGCACAGCGCTTCGGTCAGGTCTTCGTTGAGGCCCAGCGTCCGCGCCGTCGTGCGGCCGATCTGCGCCACCTCCAGGCTGTGGGTCAGGCGGACGCGGAAATGATCGCCGTCGGGCGACACGAACACCTGCGTCTTGTGGCGCAGGCGGCGGAAGGCGATGCTGTGGATGATGCGGTCGCGGTCCCGCTGGAACATGTCGCGTGGCCCCCGCACCTCCCCGCCGGGTTCGGCGTGGAGGCGGCCCCGGCTGCGGCCGGGATGCGAGGCATAGGGTGCAAGCAGCGTCATGCCGCGCCCTTTAAAGTCCTTTTCGGCCATTGCCGAGTCGTTCGATGTGCCCGCCGTGGTAAATCGCCTTATTTGGCCGGGAGCCGCTCGACCACTTCCCCGGCATCGCTTTTCCAGGCGAACACGTCCGCGCCCGCCGCCTTCAGCTTGTCCTCCAGCGTCCTGGCCCGCGTGAAGCTGCTGAACGGCCCGACAAGCAGGCGATTGGTGCGGCCCCAGCTCGCCACCCAGGCGTCCTGCGGTTCGAGCGACGCATATTTCTTGCGCAAGCCCTTCATGGTGAAGGCCAGCGCGCCCTTGTTCGCACCCGTACCCACCTGGAGCCAGCTACGCGAGGGATTGGCGGCAAGGCGCGCCTTTTCCTCGGCCGCCTTCTTCTTTTCCTCGGCCAGTTGCTTGGCCTTGGCGTCCGCTTCGGCCTTCGCCTTGGCGGCGGCGGCCTTCTTCGCCTTGTCCGCGGCGGCGGCGGCGGCCGCCTCCCGCTCGGCGCGGCGGGCGGCCTGGATCTGGGCGATCTCCGACAGGTCGACCGCGACGACGCTCGACCGGCGCTCGGATTCGGGCACGTCGATGGCGTGGATGATGTCCGCCAGCGAACGGGTGACGGCCGGGTCGATCTGCTGCTGCGGCGGGGGCGCTGGGGCCGGCGTCGCGGCGGCCAGTGGGGCGGGGGGCGCCGTCTCGCCCTGCGGCGGGGTGGATGTGCGCGGCGCCGACGCCTGGGCGAGCGTGATCGCGTTGAGCTGGCTCGGCGGCGGACTGGCGGGTGCCGGGCTTTGCGCCGGGACGGATTCGAAGCCGGGCGCTGGCGGACCCTGCACATTGGAGGCGGCGGGAGCGGCAGCCCGCGGCGGCGCCTGCGTCTGTGGAGCGGAGGCGGCGGGAACGGGCTGGCTTGGCGCCGGCGCGCTAAGGGGCGGCGCTTCGGCCTGCGCGAGCCTCGTGGCGGTTTCAGCGCGGCGCGAACGACGATCCTGCTGCGCGGATCGAGCCGGCGGCGTCTGGGCGGCAGGTTGGCTGGCCTGCGGTGCGGCAGGGGTGGCGGAGGCGAAAGCGGGCGGGGTCGGCGTGATCGCGGCCATGGTCGAACCGACATTGGCCGGGAAATGCCCGAAATGCACCGCCGCCGCCTTCTGCGCGGCGGTCAGATAAGGCATTTTCTGCATATAGGGCAGGATCGCCGCGGCAAGCTGCGACGGCATGGTCTGCTCCGCGATCTTCCTGGCGTCCGCCTGTCGGTTGTTCATCGCCAGGATGAACGCGCGGTAGCGCCAGGCGGCCCGGTCGCTCTTGTAGAGCAGCGGTTTCAGCACCCGCTCCGCCGCGTCCACCTGGCCGGAAATGCCCAGCGAGGCGGCATAGCGATGGGTGAGTTCGACATCGTCCGGCGTCCGCTGGAGCGCCGCCTGATAGTCGCGCTGCGCCCCCGCCTGATCGCCGGTCATGTCCCTTGCAAGCCCCCGGTCGGCCAGCAGCGTCGCTTCGGGAAAGCCCAGCCGCGTCGCCTGGTCGAACAGGCGCAGCGCTTCGGCGGGGTTCTGGTTCTTCAGCATGACGCGGCCAAGGCCCGCCTTCACCTTGCCGTTGTTCGGCGCCAGCGTATCGGCCCGGGCGAAGAAGCCCGCCGCCGCGCGCGCATCGTCCATGTCCAGCGCCGCCTCGCCCGCGCCGATCAGCGCCGTCACGTCGCGCGGATTGGACGCCAGGCGCGCCAGATGATTGTTGAGGTTTTCCGCGCTGGAGGGACGCATCGCCTGCACCTGGGCGGGCTGCGCCAGAGCCGGTTGCGCCATCGCGGTGCCCGCTAGAAGCAGTCCGCGGAGAATCCAAATGTCATAACGTCTCACAGACAGCCCTTTAGCGGATGGAGGCGGGACAAGGGAATATGTCGAAAGAAAAAGCGCGCCCGGTTGCCCATGGCAGCCGATGGCGCGCTTTCATAGGGCGTGTGGGGCGAACCCCGTGGCCGCTTACTGGTTGCTCTGGCGGTTCAGGAAGCGCGGAATGTCCGGAGCGGGCGTTCCTTCGTCGCTGGCGACAGCGCCCTTTTCGGCGCCGCGGGTCAGGCCCGCCATGCGCTCGAACAGCGTGCCCCCGGTGGCGACGCGGGGCGCGGCCTGCGGCGCCGGAGCGGGCTGGGCCGGCGCTGCCTCGGCCGCGTCCTCACCCAGCAGCAATTCGTCCTGCGCCGGGTCTTCGTCCGAAAAGACAGCGGCGGGACGCGGCGGACTGAAGGGCGCGGGCTTCGCCGCCGCCGGCGCGGCGGCAGGCGGAGTCAGCGGCGCCGGGGCAGGCGCGGCGGGCACGTCGAGTTCCAGCGTTTCAGGCTCGGCTTCGGGCGCGGGATCGGGAGCCGCCACCGGAGCCGGAGCGGCCTGCGGCGCGGGCTTGGTCGCGGCGGCGGTCGGCACGGCGACGGCCGGACGGCTGGCGAAGCTGAACGGCTGGGTCAGCGGCGCGGCATTGGCGGCGGCATCGCTGTCGATGCCGGTGGCGACCACGGAGACGCGGATCTTGCCGTTCAGATTGTCGTTGAACGCCGAACCCCAGATGATGTTCGCGTCGGGATCGACCAGTTCGCGGATATGGTTGGCGGCCTCGTCCACTTCCATCAGGCGCATGTCGTCGCCGCCGACGATGGAGACGATCACGCCCTTCGCGCCGCGCATCGACACGCCGTCCAGCAGCGGATTGGCGATCGCCTTTTCAGCGGCCTGCAGCGCGCGGCCGTCGCCCTCGGCTTCGCCGGTGCCCATCATCGCCTTGCCCATCTCGCCCATCACCGAACGAACGTCCGCGAAGTCCAGGTTGATGAGGCCCGGCATGACCATCAGGTCGGTGATGCCGCGCACGCCCTGCTGCAACACCTCGTCCGCCATCTGGAAGGCTTCCTTGAAGGTGGTGTTGGGGTTGGCGATCAGAAAAAGGTTCTGGTTCGGGATGACGATCAGGGTGTCGACATGCTTCTGCAGTTCCTCGATGCCCGCCTCCGCCGACTTCATGCGGCGATTGCCCTCGAAGGTGAAGGGCTTGGTCACCACGCCGACCGTCAGGATGCCGCGATCGCGCGCCGCCTTGGCGATGACGGGCGCGGCGCCGGTGCCGGTGCCGCCGCCCATGCCGGCGGCGATGAAGCACATATGCGCGCCGTCCAGCGCCTGCTCGACCGAGGCGATGGTCTCTTCCGCCGCCGCCTTGCCGATTTCGGGGCGGGAGCCGGCGCCCAGCCCTTCGGTGATCTGCGGACCAAGCTGGATGCGCCGTTCGGCGGGCGACGCGTTCAGCGCCTGCGCGTCGGTGTTGGCGACGATGAAATCCACGCCCTCGACGGAGGCGGCGATCATGTTCGCGATGGCGTTGCCGCCCGCGCCGCCGACGCCGATCACCGCGATGCGTGGCTTCAACTCGTCCACATGCGGCGGGCTGATTTCAATGCTCATAAACTTTAGCTCCCTCCAGCTTCGGTGACGTGAGCGAAACTGTCATCGAAGGTTAATGCAACAGATAATGGCGTATTTCACCAGTAAAATTCGTCTGACCTGTGTTTTATTTCAATAGTTCGTCTTCATCGCCTTCACCATTCTCTGCCACCATGCTGGCGCGCCGATACGATGAACGGTCTGGGGAGCGGGCGCTATCGTTCTAAGGTCAACCGGGTTCGAAGCGCCGTAAAGCGCAAGTCCGGCCAGCGTCGCGAAGGCCGGGCCGCTATGCGCCTCCGGCATGGCGGCAAGGCCTCTCGGCCGCCCGATCCGCACCGCGCGGCCCAGCGCGCCCTGCGCATAGTCGGCAATGCCCTTCATTTCCGCGCCGCCGCCGGTCAGCACGACCTGCCGCCCGGTGGGGGTGTTGAAGCCCATGCCGGCCAGCGCGGCGTTCACCTCCACCATGATCTGGTTGAGCCGCTCGCAGATCACCGCCACCAAAGCAGCGCGGGTGATCTTGCCGCCGTCGGCATTGGGACCGGCGCTCTGTCCCGGAATGGCGACGTCGCCATGGGGGGCGGCGATCTCTATCATGTCGCGGAAATCGCGACGGTTCTGCATGGCGGACCCATAGAAGCATTTGATCCGCTCCGCCTGGCTTCGGCGGATGCCGAAGGCGGAGGCGATGTCGTCCGTGATGTCGGACGCGCCGATGGGAATGCTGTGCAGCCCGACCAGCATGCCGCCCGCATAGAGCGAGACATTGGTGACGCCAGCGCCCAGTTCAACCAGCGCGACACCCAGGTCGCGCTCCTCCTCCGACAGGCAGGCGAGGCCGGTGGCGATGGGAGACGCCACGATGGAGTTGACGTTGAGATAGGCCCCGCGCACGCAGAGGTCGAGATTGGCGAGCGGCGCCCCGTCGGCCAGCACGACATGGATGTCGACGCCCAGCAGGTCCGCATGCATGCCGAGCGGCTTCTTCACCGGCACCCGGCCGTTGATGGTGAAGCAGGTCGGCTGAGCGTGCAGAACCACGCGACCGTCCGGATCGATCCCCTGCTGGCCGGTGGTCAGCAGGTCGTCGATGTCCGCCTGTTCGACGCGATAGCCGCCCATGTCGCGCTCGACCGTGACGACGTCGCTGACCAGCGAGCCGCCGGAGAAGCTGACCCACACATCCTCTATATTGGTGCCCGCGACGCGTTCCGCCTGCTCCACGGTTTCCCGGACGGCGAGTTCGGTCCGCTCCATGTCCGCGATGAAGCCGCGCCGCACGCCCCGGCTTTCGCGCTGGCCCGTGCCCAGGATCGCCAGTTCGCCATTTTCGGTGCGACCCGCGATCAGCGCGGACACCTTCCACGATCCGATGTCGATCGCGGTGACGAACTTATCGACCTTGGGCTGGGCCATGGGGGTTCAGCCTTCCTCGCCCTTGGCAGGCGCTTCGGCGCTCGCGGCCGGCTCGTCGCCGGACGACCCGCTTCCCTGGCCCTGCGGCAGGCGCAGCACGAAACGGTCGGGATCGCGCATGTCGAACTTGACGATGCCCCGGCCCAGCAGGCGGTTCACCCCGTCCATCCGCGCGAAATTGACCAGCGCGGTGGCGGACGGCCTGTCGCCTTCGGGCAGGGAAAGCGTCTCGCCCGACTGAAAGCGCAAGTCCCAGCGCCGGTTCCCGACCCAGGTGGCGCCCGCCAGCATGGGTTTGAGCGCGGGCGCATTTTCCATCAGCTTGTTGAGGCCGGCGGTCTGGAGATTGGCGTTGGGACCGACCACCAAAGGCAAGTCCGGCATCGCCCCGGCGGACACGGATTGCAGCACAACGCCAGTCACGTCGATCAGGTGAAGCTGGCCGTCATGCTGCCACACCGCGACCGGATCGCGCTCGACGATGTCGACCACCAGCGTATCGGGCAGGCGGCGGGAAATGCGCGCATCCTTGACCCAGCCCAGCTTCAGCATGTCGGCGCGCACCTTGGGCAGGTCGAGCGAGAGCATGGACCGGCTCACCTGGCCCAGGGCGATATTGTAGATGGGCAGTTCATCCATCCGCTCGACGCCGCGCACCTCGACCTTCTCGACTTCGAAACCGGCCTGGGCGGCAAGTTCGGACGCCTTCTGCCCCGCCATGGCGGGAACGCCCATCAGCATGGCGATGCCGACCAGAGCCGCCAGCACGATGCCGACGATGGTCCAGCTCGCCATGCGCTGGAGCGTCTCCTCGCTGACCGGCAGCAGGTCGATCAGGCCGTCGATCCAGCTTCGCTGCCTGGCCGAACGCCCTCGTCCCCCGCTGCGGCCGCGCGCGCCGGTCGTGCGCGTCAGCCGCGCCGTTCCGCCACGCCGAATGCGTGCTTCAGCCATGCTTCGCTCCCCCATTGGCTGCAGTTCGGGCGCCGTTCAGCGCGTCCTCGACTATACGCTCCACCAGTTCGGCATAGTCAATGCCCAGCCTGGCCGCCTGTTCGGGGACCAGGCTGAGCGGCGTCATGCCCGGCTGGGTGTTCACTTCCAGCAGGAACAGCCCCTCGATGCCCTGCTCGTCATCCCAACGGAAATCGGAGCGCGAAGCGCCCTTGCACCCCAGCAACTGGTGCGCGCGCA
Organism: Sphingobium indicum B90A; assembly: GCF_000264945.2. Classification (NCBI taxonomy): domain Bacteria; kingdom Pseudomonadati; phylum Pseudomonadota; class Alphaproteobacteria; order Sphingomonadales; family Sphingobiaceae; genus Sphingobium; species Sphingobium indicum. The sequence continues at coordinate 178,419 of NZ_CP013070.1, read as the reverse complement.
GCGCGATGGCCTTGCAGGCTTCGCCGATCTCCGGCGGAATATCGGCGGGGCAGACATGCTCGGTCATGCCGTCGGTATATTTGGCGTCGAAATCGTAGAAGCCGCTTTTGGGACGCAATTCCGTCACCAGCAGCGCTTCGTCGCCGAGCACGGCGGTGGTCAGTTCCCTCCCGCGAATATAGGGTTCGGCCAGCAACTCATCGAAATGCAACCAGGGGCCCTCGACATCGCGGCCGATGGGCGAACCGTAATTGCCCCCCTCCGTCACGATGGCGACGCCGACCGAACTGCCCTCATTGACCGGCTTCACCACATAGGGACGCGGCAGCGGATCACCCTCGAACAGGCTTTCGCTGGGGACGATATGACCGCCGGGCATGGGGATGCCGTGGGGCACCAGCGCCTGCTTGGTAAGCTGCTTGTCGATGGCGATGACCGAGGTGGCGAGGCCCGAATGGGTGTAGGTGAGGCCCATCAGGTCCATCATGCCCTGTACCGTGCCATCCTCGCCCGGAACGCCGTGGAGGGCGTTGAACACGACATCGGGTCGGGTTTCGGAGAGCCGCAGCGCGACGTCGCGGTCCATGTCGATGCGCGTGACCCTGTGGCCGCGCGATTCCAGCGCCTTGGCGACGCCCTCGCCCGACGAGAGCGAAACCGGCCGCTCGGCGGACCAGCCGCCCATCAGGACGGCTACATGCCAGGGGCCACGGGTCATGATTTCTGTTCCTTCAAATAGTCCCCCTCCCACTTGCGGGAGGGGGACTGGACGCCCACCCGCTGAATTTCCCATTCAAGGTCGATGCCGCTCTTTGCCTTCACGCGGCGGCGGACCTCCTCGCCCAGGGCCTCGATGTCCGCGCTGGTCGCATCGCCCAGGTTGAGGAGGAAATTGGTATGCTTTTCCGAAACCTGCGCGCCGCCCAGTCGCAGGCCGCGGCAACCGGCCTCGTCCACCAACTGCCAGGCCTTGTGGCCATCGGGATTCTTGAAGGTCGAACCCCCGGTCTTGCTCCGCAACGGCTGGCTTTCCTCGCGGGCGGCGGCGATGCGGTCCATCTCTGCCTGGATCGCGGCCGGTTCGCCCGGAACGCCCCGGAAGACCGCGCTCACCACCACCGCGCCTTCAGGCAGAATGCTGTGGCGGTAAGTATAGCCCAGCGCATCGAGCGGCATCGTCACCCGTTCGCCCGAACGCAGCACGACCTCGCACTCGACCAGAATATCGCAAGTCTCGCGCCCATAGGCGCCCCCGTTCATCCGCACGAAGCCACCCACCGTTCCTGGAATGGAGCGCAGGAATTCAAGCCCCGCTATGCCCGCATCCCGCGCGGTCGAGGAAACGAGGATGCCCGATGCTCCTCCCCCGCAGCGCAGGCTGGTCGCATCGACCTGCTCCACCCTGGCGAATGGCTTGCCAAGGCGGACCACCACGCCCGGAACGCCGCCGTCCCGCACGATCAGGTTGGAGCCAAGCCCCAGCGCCATCACCGGAATCGCCGGGTCAAGCCGCGCCAGAAAATCGGAAAGATCGTCCGCATCCTTCGGCTCGAACAGCCATTGCGCGACACCGCCCGCCTTGAACCAGACGAGGGGGCCAAGCGGCGCATCGGCCTTGAGCGAGCCGCGAACCGCAGGAAGGGACGTGGTCGCCAGCGTCAATCGCGCATCCCCCAGAGCCGCATCCAGCCCTTCATCGCCTTCATCCCCGCCTCGCCGGCCCTGGTCGCGGCGAGACCCGCCTCCGCATTGCGCTGGGCCGCGTCAACCATCTGCCGCGCGGCTTCGACGCCCTGCATCTGGATGTCGATCATCCGCTTCTGCATTTCGAGGCCGACATTAAGGAGTTCGAACATCAGGCGGCTTCCTTCTCCGCAACGGCGGAGGCAAGCCCCGCCGCCCATTTGGTGATGTCTCCCGCGCCCAGGCAGATGATCATGTCGTCCGCCTGCACATCGGCGGCGATCAGGCGGGCAAGGTCGTCCGCGCCCTCGACCGTCGCGGCGTTGCGATGGCCCCGGCGCTTGAGGCCCGCGACCAGTTCCGCGCTGTCCACGCCCTCGATCGGCTGCTCGCCCGCCGGATAGACCGGGGCGGCGTAGACGATGTCGGCGTCGTTGAAGGCCTGCTGGAAATCATCCATCAGATCGCGCAGGCGGGTGAAGCGGTGCGGCTGGACCACGGCGATGACCCGGCCTTTCGCCCCTTCGCGGGCGGCGGCCAGCACCGCCTTGATCTCGACCGGATGGTGGCCGTAATCGTCGATCACGGTCGCGATCCCGCCGCCGGCGGCGATTTCCCCGACCTTGGTGAAGCGCCGCTTCACGCCCCCGAACTTGGCGAAGCCGGTCTGGATCGTCGCGTCATCGATGCCCATCTGCAACGCCACGCCGATCGCCGCCATGGCGTTCAGTACATTGTGGCGGCCCGGCATCGGCATTTCGATGCCCTCGATCCGGCGGAGCGAACCGTCCCGCTCGCGAATCTGCACGTCGAAGCGGTTGCCGCCGGGGATCGGCTGGACATTCTCGCCGCGTATATCGGCCTGCGCCGAGAAGCCATAGGTCACGATCCGCCGGTCCTGAACGCGGGGCAGGATCGCCTGCACCTCCGGATGATCAAGGCACAGCATCGCCGCGCCGTAGAAGGGCACATTCTCGACGAATTCGACGAAGGCGTCCTTCACCTTGTCGAAGCTGCCATAATGGTCGAGATGCTCCGGATCGATATTGGTCACGACCGCCAGCGTGCCGTCCAGGCGCAGGAAGCTGCCGTCGCTCTCATCGGCCTCCACCACCATCCACTCGCTGTTGCCGAGGCGGGCGTTGGAACCATAGCTGTTGATGATGCCGCCGTTGATGACGGTCGGGTCCACACCGCCCGCGTCCAGCAACGCCGCGACCATGGAGGTGGTCGTGGTCTTGCCATGGGTGCCCGCGACCGCGACGGTGGATTTGAGGCGCATCAGTTCCGCCAGCATTTCGGCGCGACGGATGACGGGTATGCGCTTCTCCAGCGCCAGATCGACTTCGGGATTGCCCTTCTTGATCGCGGTGGAGGTCACGACCACGGCCGCATCGCCCAGATTTTCGGCCTTGTGGCCGATCATCACGGGGATGCCCTTCTTGCGCAGCCCTTCCACGACATAGCCTTCGGCGACGTCGGACCCCTGAACCTTGTAGCCCAGATTGTGCATCACCTCGGCAATGCCGGACATGCCGATGCCGCCAATGCCGATGAAATGGATCGTGCCGATGTCGGTGCCGACACCCTTCATGCCTGATATTCCTTGTTCCAATGTCCGTTCGCCCTGAGCGAAGTCGAAGGGCCACGCTGAGCCGCAGGTGAAGTCGCCTCGCTCCTCTCGGCAAAGGGCTTCGACAGGCTCAGCCCGAACGGGGAGAGGTTGAAACTCTTCACGCAGGGACGCCCTGCAAATTCAGGCTGGTCGGCGTCGGGCCGACTTTCAGCGGATCGTTCATGATCGGCGCGGGACCGATGCTTTCCAGCAGGTCCGCCATGTCGCGGGCCGCATCGGGACGGCCGCAGGCGCGGGCGCGCTTCGCCGCATTCTGGAGGGCGCCGGGTTCCAGCGCCATTTTCTGCATCTGCTTGGCAAGCTCCACCGCGGTAAAGCGCGCCTGCGGGATGGTGCGCGCCCCGCCCGCCTCCGTCATCTCACGGGCATTGGCGGTCTGGTGGTCGTCCATCGCGCTCGGCAGCGGGATCAGGATCGCCGGTCGCCCCGCGCAGGTCAGTTCCGCCAGCGTCGATGCCCCCGCCCGCGCGATCACCAGATGCGACCAGCCCAGCTTTTCCGGCACGTCGTTGAAATAGGTCGCAAGGTCGGCCGGAATTTCCAGGTCGGCGTAGAGCCGGCGCACCCGCTCAATATCCTCCGCCCGGCATTGCTGCGTCACCTGCAGGCGGCGGCGCAGGCTGAGCGGCAACATGCCGAGGCCATCGGGCACGACGCTGGAAAGGATCGTCGCGCCCTGGCTGCCGCCGATCACCAGCACGCGGAACACGCTTTCGTCGGTGAGGGCGGGGAATTCCTCCTCGCGAAGCTGCTTCACCTCCTCGCGCACCGGATTGCCGATCAGATGGACCTTCCCGGCATATTTGTCCTTCAGGCGCTCGACATCCGGATAGGCGGTGGCGATGGCGTCCACCCGGCCCGCCAGATAGCGGTTCACCCGGCCCAGCACCGCATTCTGCTCATGGATCGCGGTCGGAATCCCGTCGGCCAGCGCTCCCAGCAAGGCGGGCATCGCCGGATAGCCGCCGAAACCGACCACGGCGGTGGGGCGGAAGGTCTCGTTCAGCCGCCGCGCCATAGCCCGGCCTGCCAGGATCGCCTTCAACGCGCCCGGCCAGCTTTTCGGATTGCTGGTCATCCGGCCGGCGGGCATGACATGGACCTGAGCCTTATCGAAAATGCCGGGAATCTTCGCGCCGCGCTCATCCGTGACCAGCGCGACATGATGCCCGCGCAGCATCAACTCCTCAGCGACGGCATGCGCCGGAATCATATGACCACCCGTCCCGCCCGCGGCGAGGACGAAGTGTCGAGAAATGCTCATCGACCACTCCATTTGACGACCGTGTGCCGACCCATGAAGGGATTGCGCCGCGTGAACGCGAGCAACAGGCCGACGCCGATACAAAGCGCCAGCATAGAGGAGCCGCCATAGCTGATAAAGGGCAGCGTCATGCCCTTGGACGGAAATATCTGGGCATTGACGCCCATGTTGATGATCGCCTGGAGCCCGAACTGGGTGGTCAGGCCCGCCGCCGCCAGGATGGTGAAATTATCGTCCTCGTCCAGCATGCGCAGGAACACCCGCACGACGATCGCCAGATAGACGCAGGCAATGCCGATGCAGGCGAGCAGGCCGAACTCCTCCCCGATGACGGAGAAGATATAGTCGGTATGCGCTTCGGGCAGGCGGAACTTGTTTTGCCCGCCGCCCGGCCCCACGCCCAGGAAGCCGCCGTGGGTGATCGTGCGGAAGGCAAGCTCGGTCTGGTCTGGTCCGACATCCTGCGCCACGCCGATGCCCAGGAAGTCGTTGATGCGCTGACGGCCATTTTCATAGAACATGTACATCAGCACCAGCCCGCCAAGTCCCGCGCCCGCCATCGCGCCGATGAAGCGCATCGACACGCCCGACAGCAGCAGCAGGCCGCCCCAGCAGGCGAGGAAAATCACCGTCTGGCCGAAGTCGGGCTGCTTCATCAGGATCGCCGCGATCAGCAATGTCAGCACGCCGGTCAGCGGGATCACGGGCAGCGTCATGTCCTTGCCGCGCAGCGACAGCAGCCAGGCCATGGTGACGACATAGACGGGCTTCAGGAACTCCGACGGCTGGAAGCGGAAGCCCGGCAGGTCGATCCAGCGCTTCGCCCCGTTCACCACGGACCCAAGCACCGGCACCAGCAGCAGCGCCACGGCAAAGACGATGCACAGGATGAAGGCCAGCCTGCGCGCCTGCGTCCGGGGGAGCATGGAGATCACCAGCATGATCGGCAGGCCGATGAACACCCACATCAACTGGCGGTAGAAATAGATGAGCGGCGTCACCGAAACCGTGCTGGTCGACCGATCGATCGCCGCCACGGGGGAAGCCGCCGCAACGGCGACCAGCCCGATCGCCATCAGCGCGACGATCAGCGACAACAGCACGCGGTCGATTTCCCAGAACCAGATGGCCAGCGCCGTGCGCTCGCGCGGGACGGTGCGGTTCCTGAACTCCTTTACAAGGTCGCCTGCCCTCGACATGCCTCCCAAGCTCCTCCGCTTCCCTCTATTCCAACGCGGCGACGGCAGCGGCGAAGGCATCGCCCCTCGCCTCGAAATCGCGGAACTGGTCGAAACTCGCGCAGGCGGGCGACAACAGCACCACGTCCCCCGGCTGGGCCACCCGCGCCGCGCGGCGGACGCCGGCGGACAGCATCTCAGAATCGTCCACCGCCATATGCGGGCGCAGCAGTTCCGCGAACATGGGGCCAGCCTCGCCGATGGTATAGGCCTGCGCGACATGGCCGAACCAGGGCGCGCACTCGTCCAGATTGTCCGTCTTGGCAAGGCCGCCGACGATCCAGTGCAGCCGCTTGCGCCCGTCGACCGGGGGATAGGCGGCGAGGGCGGGCGCGGTCGAGGCGGCGTTGGTCGCCTTGCTGTCGTTGACGTAGAGGACGCCGTTCAACTCCCGCACCCGCTGCATCCGGTGCGGGAGAGAGGCATAGCTTTGCAGGCCCTGTTCGATGGTCGCTTCGTCGATGCCCAGCGCGCGGGCGACGGCGATGGCGACGGCGGCGTTCTGGGCGTTGTGCGGGCCTTGCAATGCGGGCCAGCCGGCCTGAGCGGACGGATCGATGTCGCCCGATTGCACCTCCACAACCCCGTCATTCCCGCGAGGGGGGGGATCCATCTCCCCATCGTCGCGTCCAGATGCAAGGTCCGGAGATGGATTCCCGCCTCCGCGGGAATGACGGATGGAATGGAATATCCCCCGGCTCGGTTCATCTTCCGTCGCGATTACCGCGACATGGCCGGCCGACTGCATCGCAAACAGCCGCGCCTTGGACGCCACATAGCCCTCAAAGCCATTATAGCGATCCAGATGGTCCGGCGTGATGTTGAGCAGCACCGCCACGTCGCAGTCGAGGCTCTGCGTCAGGTCGATCTGGTAGCTCGACAGTTCCAGCACATAGACGCCGCCCTCCGGCAACGGGGTCTGGCCGAGGATCGGAAGCCCGATATTGCCGCCCATGCGCGTCGGGATGCCCGCCGTCTCGATGATATGATGGACCAGCGCGGTCGTGGTCGACTTGCCGTTGGTTCCGGTGATCCCGACCACCCGATGCTTCGGCAGGCTTGGCCGGGCGAGCGCGAACAATTCTATGTCGCCAATGACCGGCACGCCCGCCAGCTTCGCATGCATGGCGATGGGATGCTTGTTGAGCGGCACGCCGGGCGACACCACCACGCCGTCAAAGCCCTTGAGGTCGATTTCGGTGGGATCGGCCAGTTCCGCCTTGTCCGCGACCGCCTCACGCGCTTCCTCGCGGCTGTCCCATGCCACGACCTGCGCTCCGCTCCCCGCCAGGCATTCCACCGTGGCGAGGCCGGACCGCGCCAGGCCCAGCACCGCATATTTCCTGCCCGCAAAGACGTCGGAGACGATCCCCATGGCGCTCACCGCAGCTTCAACGTGGCGAGTCCCGCCAGCGCCAGCACGAAGGAGATGATCCAGAAGCGGATCACGACCGTGGGTTCGGCCCAGCCCAATTGTTCGAAATGATGGTGGATCGGCGCCATCTTGAACACGCGCTTGCCGGTGCGCTTGTAGAAGAAGACCTGGATGATGACGGACATCGCCTCCACCACGAACAGCCCGCCGATCACGCCCAGCACGATCTCATGATGCGCGGTGACGGCGATCACGCCGATGGTGCCGCCCAGCGCCAGGCTGCCCGTATCGCCCATGAAGACGGCCGCGGGCGGCGCGTTGAACCAGAGGAAGGCCAGCCCCGCGCCGATGATCGCCCCGCACAATATGGTGAGGTTGCCCGCCCCCGGCACATGCGGAATGCCAAGATAGCCCGCAAAGTCGGCGCGCCCCACCAGATAGACGATGGCCATGAACGCCATGCAGGCGATGATGACCGGCATGGTGGCCAGCCCGTCCAGCCCGTCGGTCAGGTTCACCGCATTGCCGAACGCCACGATCACGAAGGCGGCGAACAGGAAATAGAAGGGCCCCAATTCGATGGCCGGACCATTGTAGAAGGGCACGTAAAGCGCGGTATTGCCATGCTGGCTGACGATCAGCCACGCCGCGAAACCGGCGATCAGGAACTCGAAGGCGAGGCGCATCTTGCCCGAAAGCCCCTTGTGGCTGGCCTTTGTCACCTTGTCATAATCGTCGAGGAAACCGATGGCGCCGAAACCCAGCGTCACGAACAGGCAGGCCCAGACATAGATGGAGGACAGGTCCATCCACAGCAGCACCGACGACACCATGGAAGTCAGGATCATGAGGCCGCCCATGGTCGGCGTGCCGCGCTTGGCGAGGTGCGTCTGCGGGCCGTCGTCGCGGATCGGCTGCCCCTTGCCCTGCCGCACGCGCAGCCATCCGATGAAGCGCGGGCCGATCAGCAACCCGATGACCAGCGCGGTAGCGATGGCCGCCCCGGCCCGGAAGCTCAAATAGCGGATGAGGTTGAAAACACCCGCGAAATCCATGGTCTGGGCAAGCCAGTAGAGCATCAGTTCTTCGCTTCCTGTAGCGCGGCGACCAGGCGCGACAAACCGATGCCGTTCGACCCCTTCACCAGGATCGCATCGCCAGCGCGCATTTCATTTCGAATGAGATCGGTGGCCCTGGCGGCGTCAGGCACATGGTCGAAGGCCATGATGCCGCCCAGCGCCTGGGCCAGCGGGTCCATCTCGTCCCCCACCAGGACCGCATAATCCACCTGTCCCGCCGTCAGCGGCTCGACCAGCCCGGCGTGCAGTTCGCGGCTGCGGTCACCCAACTCGCGCATCCCGCCCAGCACGGCAATGCGGCGCTCCGCCTGCTCGCGGCCCAACTGCTTGAGCGTGGCGGCCATGCTCAGCGGATTGGCGTTATAGCTTTCGTCGATCAGCAACGCCTCGCCGCCCTCGACCGGCAGGACGCTCCGCTGACCCCGGCCCGGCAGGCCGGGCATTTCCGCCAGCGCCAGCCCCGCCGCCGCCAGATCGCCGCCCAGCGCCTCGACCGTCGCCAGCACCGCCAGCGCGTTGGAAACCCAATGTTCGCCCGGCGCGCCCACGGTGAAGCACAGTTCCACGCCCGGCAGCGCCGCCGTGACCAGCGTGCCGCCGCCCGCCGCCGGCACGGTTTCGCGGGCGCGAACGTCGGCCTGCGGATCGAAGCCGAAGGTCAGGATGCGCGCCGCATGCTTCTCCGCCTTGGCATAGAGGGTCGCGACATGCGGGCTGTCATAGGGGATGACCGCCGTGCCGCCCGGCTCCAGCCCTTCGAAAATCTCGGCCTTGGCCTCTGCGATCTTCTCTTCCGTGCCGAAAAATTCGATATGAGCGGGCGCGATAGCGGTGACGATGGCGACATGGGGCCGCACCTGCCGGGTCAGCGCGGCCAGTTCGCCCGCATGGTTCATGCCCATTTCGAACACGCCAAAGGCCGATTCCCTCGGCATGCGCGACAGGCTCAGCGGCACGCCGACATGGTTGTTGTAGCTCTTGACCGAGCGGTGCACCTCCCCGGGACAGACGCGGTCGAGCGCATGGAACAGCGCCTCCTTGGTGCCGGTCTTGCCCACCGATCCGGTGACGCCGACCACCTTGCCCTGCATCCGCGCGCGAGAGGCCCGGCCAAGCGCCTCCAGCGCCGCCGCGCTGTCAGGCACCAGCACATGGGGCTGGGCGATGGGCTGGCTGACGATCGCGCCCGCCGCGCCCTGGCCGAACGCCTTGTCGACGAAGCGATGGCCATCGGTCGCCTCGCCCTTCATCGCGACGAACAGGTCGCCGCCCGTCACTTCGCGGCTGTCGAACGCCACGCCAGAAACGGCGAAGGGCGCCGAAGCGACGCCCCCCGTGGCCTGAGCAATCTCTTCGGAGGTCCAGAGGTCAGTCATTCACCGCCCTCCATTCGGTTCGAGCGAAGTCGAGAACCGCTGCGCATAACCGCTTCGACCTTGGCAGGTAGTCGAAAGGCTAGACGCGAAAGGCTGGCGGGAAAATGCATCATCCGGCGCATTCCCGCGCCACCGTCACGTCGTCGAAGGGCAGCACCCGGTCCCCGATGATCTGGCCCTGCTCATGCCCCTTGCCCGCGAGCAGGACGATGTCGTCCGCGCCCGCCTGCGCGATGGCGGCGGCAATGGCGGCGCGGCGACCGCCGATCTCCTCCGCGCCCGGCGCGCCGGCCATCACGGCGGCGCGGATGGCGGATGGCTCCTCCGAACGGGGATTGTCGTCGGTGACGATCACATGGTCGGCGAGGTCAGCCGCCACCTTGCCCATTTGCGGCCGCTTGCCCGCATCGCGATCCCCGCCAGCGCCGAACAGCGCGATCAGCCGGCCCCGCGTATGCGGTCGCAGCGCCTCTATGGCGGCGCGCAACCCATCGGGCGTATGGGCATAGTCGACATAGACCGGCGCCCCCGCCTTGGTGATGACGGCACGCTCCAGCCGCCCGCGCACGGGCTGCACCCGGCCCAGCAGTTCCAGAACCTTGCCCGCATCCTCGCCGCCCGCGATCGCCAGACCCGCGGCGGTCAGCGCATTGGCCGCCTGATAAGCGCCGATCAGCGGCAGGTTGACCTTGTAGTTCTTGCCCTCGACCTCGATGTCCAGCGTCTGGCCCAACTGGGTCGGGGTGCGGTTGGCAAGACGCAATGCCTGCCCCTGCACCCCGACGCTCAGCACACGAAGCCCCCGCTTCGTAGCCCGCTGGATGACCTTGTCCGACCACTCGTCATCGGCCCAGACGACTGCGGCGCCCTGCGGAGCGACCACTTCGTCGAACAGGCGCATCTTGGCCTCGAAATAGCTGTCCATGTCGCCATGATAGTCGAGATGATCGCGCGACAGGTTGGTGAAGGCCGCCGCCGAAACCGGCAGCCCTTCGGTGCGATATTGGGCAAGGCCATGGCTCGAAGCCTCGAACGCGGCATGGGTGATGCCCTCGCGCTTCAGGCCCGACATGTTGGCGAGGAAGGTCACGATGTCCGGCGTGGTGAGGCCCGTCGATACCTGGTCGACTGACGTGGTGACGCCCAAGGTGCCGATGGAGGCGGATTTATGCCCCAGCATCCGCCAGATCTGCCGGGTCAGTTCGACCGTGGAGGTCTTGCCGTTGGTGCCGGTGACGGCAACGGTCACCTCCGGAAATGGGACGAAATAGCGGGCGGCAAGCTGCGCGAACAGGCGGCGCGGATTGTCCGACGCGATATGGATCGCGCCCTCGACCCTGGCTTCCGGCCGGGCGACAACCGCCGTCGCCCCGGCCTGCACGGCGGCGGGGATGAAATCCTCGCCATTCACCCGCGCTCCCTGGAAGGCGCCGAACACCGTGCCCGGCGCCACCTTCCGGTTATCGATCGCAAAGCCCGACACCGGAACGTCCAGCGACGCCCCGGCATCGGGCTTTGCATCCAGCCCCTCGATCAGCGACCCGAGGCGCATTATTCTTTCTCCTTGTCGCCGTGCAGCAGCGGCATGAGGTCGGAAATGTCGACGTCGCGCCGCTCGTCGGGCAGCACGCCCAGCATCGGCCCGGTGCGCTCTACCACCCGCTTCACCACCGGCGCCGCTGTCCAGGCGGCCGTGCGCAGGCCATATTGGCCCGTCGCCTCGTCCATGGTGACGAGGACCACATAGCGCGGATTGTCCATCGGGAAGGCAGAAGCGAAAGTCGTCACCAGCGAAGTCTTGTTGTACCGGCCCTCTTGGGGCTTTTCGGCGGAACCCGTCTTGCCGCCCACCCGGTATCCCTTGGCGTCGGCGCTGCGACCTGTACCCGCCGCCACGATCATGCGCAACAGTTGGCGCATGCGCGCGCTGGTCGCGGCGGAAAAGACGCGGCGGCCCTCCGGCACCTCTTCCGCCTTCAATTTGCGCAGCGTGGCAGGCCGCCACAGCCCGCCGTTCACCAGCGCCGCATAAGCCGAAGCGAGATGCAAAGGCGTCACGGCGATGCCATGGCCGTAGGAAACAGTGAGCGTCGTGATGCGCCCCCAATTGGCCGGCCACAGCGTGCCCGCCCGTTCGTTGAGTTCGATCGGCGCGCGCTGGTCGAAGTGCAACTCCCGGAAAAGATGCTGCAACGGCTCCGCGCCCATCTGGTCGGCGATCCGCGCCGTGCCGATGTTGGAACTGTGCACCAGTATCTCCGGCACGTTGATCCAGCGGCCGAGCGGATGGTCGTCCTTGATCCGGAAACCCGCAATGCCCAGCGGCGCCGTCGCGTCATAGGTTTTCGACATGGAGGTGACGACGCCGCGATCCATCGCCGCGGCAATCGACAGCGGCTTGAACGCCGATCCCAGTTCATAGCGCGCCTGCACCATATGGTTGCAGAGCGGCGATTCGCTGCACGACTTGCCCGCATAATTTTGCAGCTTGTTGGGATCGAAGACGGGAATCGACGCCATGGCGATCACTTCGCCGCTATTGGCGTCCAATATCACGCCGCCCGCGCCCTTGGCGCGGGTCTGGACGAGCTGCGCGTATAATTCGCTCTCCAGCGCGCCCTGCACCCGGCTGTCGATGGACATGGCGAAGGGCTGACCGCGCATCGCCGCGTCGGTCAGCCGGTCGTTGAACGCCGCTTCCACGCCCATGCCGCCCTTGCCGTCCGCATTGGGCGCAAAGCCCATGACATGGGCCGCCAGGGTGCGCTGCGGGTAGAGCCGTTCCTTCTCCCGCGGGAATTCGATGCCGATCTCGCCCAGGGCGTTCACGGCCGCCACCTCTTCCGGCAGCGCGCGACGGCGCAGATAGGCCCAGCCGCGCCCGGTCAGCTTCTTGTAGAAGGTTGCCGCCGGTTCGTCGGGGAATATCTCGTGCAGCTTGCGCGCCAGCTCGGACGGATCACCGATCAGCTTGGACGGCCGCACCGCAATCGAATAGGCGTCCATGGTGCGCGCCAGCGGCACGCCGTTGCGGTCGACGATGTCCGCCCGCGCTGGAAGGCCGCCCATCGCGTCGCCGCCGCGCCCGTTGCCGGCGAAGACCCCTACCCAGGTCAGGCGCAGGATCAACACCGCCGTGATCGCCATGAACAGGATCAGCAGCAGCATCAGGCGGTTATGCGCGATCGCCGTCAGGTCGACGCGCTGCTTGCCCGCCCTCGCGCCGCCCGGCTGAACGATGATCGTCGCCATCTAGCGCTCCCCCCTGGCGCGCTCGCGCTTCGCCTTGGCGCTGATGTCGCCCAGCGTGCTGTCGTCCAGCAGCTTCGCGTCCAGCATCGCCATCCGCTCCGCGCGGCGGGCGACGGGGTTGGGCTTCGTCGTGTCGGCGTCGTCCTTCGCCTTTTCCTTGGCCGTCTTGACCGGCGCGGCCTTGGTGATCTTGTCGACATTGTCCGCCGCATGCGCTTCCCTGATGACGGCGATGTCGCTGCGAATCTGCGTCGGCGCCGGGCTGGCGGGGGCGGCCTGCGGCGCGGACGGCAGGTCGGCGGGGGTCTGCACCATCGCCACCATCACCGGCGGCGCGACATAGTCCGGCCCGTTGGGCTGCACCCCGTCCAGATGCGCGAGCGCCCGCTCGCCCGCCAGATATTGCTGGGCGGTGGGCGTCGCATACAGGAAATCGTCCTGGTTCCAGCGCTCAAGCTGCCGCATGTTCGCCCTGGCGCCGAACTCCGTCTCCAGATAGCGGATGTCGGCCTTCGCCCGCGCGATCTGCGCCCGCACCTTCATCAATTCGTTGCGCTCGGTCGCGACCTTCAGCGACACCATATAGGCGCCGAGCGCGCCCAGCGCGACGAGCAGGATCCAGATCAGGCTCTGCAATCTCTTGACCGCGATCATGAGCGGAGATTCCTGGTTGAGATCGGGAGGGACGAAACAGGGGCGGACGTGCGAACGGCGCTGCGCAGCGTGGCGGATCGGGAGCGGGGGTTGCGCGCCAGTTCCACCATGCCGGGCCGCACCGCCTTGGCGGGCCTTTCGAAGGTCGGCGCGGGACCGGACTGGCGCTGGGGCAGGTGACGCGAACCGCTCGCCTCGCTGCCGCTGCGGTTGCGCAGGAACTGCTTGACGATGCGGTCCTCCAGGCTGTGGAAGGTGACGACCGCCAACCGGCCTCCCTCCTCCAGAATCGCCTCGGCCGCCTCCAGCCCGCGCTCCAGTTCCTCCAGTTCGCGATTCACATGGATGCGGATCGCCTGGAAGGTGCGGGTGGCCGGATCCTTCTTGTCATGCGGCTTGTGGCCCAGCGCCTTGCGCACGACGTTCGCCAACTGTCCGGTACGTTCCAGCGGGCGCGCTTCGACAATCGCCTTCGCCACGCGGCGCGAGCGCGGTTCCTCGCCATAGCGATAGAGGATGTCGGCAATCTCCTGCTCAGGGGCATTGTTCAGGAAATCGGCGGCGCTCATCCCGCTCCGGCTCATCGTCATGTCGAGCGGCCCGTCGCCCTGGAAGGAAAAGCCCCGCTCCGGCCGGTCGAGCTGCATGGACGACACGCCGATGTCCAGCGTGACGCCGGAAACCGATGTCACGCCCCGTTCCGCCAGCAATTGCTCCATCCGCGAAAATTCGCCAGCGATCAGCGTGACGCCCTTTTCCTCGGCCAGCGCCTGTCCTTCGCGAATCGCATCGGGATCGCGGTCGAAGGCGAAGACCCTCGCCCCCCTGTCCGCCATCGCGCCCGAATAGCCGCCCGCGCCGAACGTGCCGTCGACATGGACCTCGCCGGGGTTGATGGCGAGGGCGTCGAGCACTTCGTCGATGAGCACCGGAATGTGGCGCTCAGGGCTTTGGGCATGGTCGGGGGAAGCGCTCATTTGCCCTCTCCCGCCGCCCGCTGGTCCAGCCAGCGGCGGACCTTGTTGCGGATCAGTTCCGGCCGGTCCTTGCTGTCGACCAGCGTTTCGGGCTTCCAGATCTGGATGTAGCGACCCACGCCATAGAAGAAGACGGCGTCGGCGATGCCATACTCATCCTTGATGTCGGGGTGCATGGCGAAACGGCCGCCTTCGTCGAAATTCACTTCCTCGATAGTGCCGAGCCGCCGTTCCAGTTCCAGATCGGCATCGTAATCGCGGCCAGCGGCGCGCGCTTCGCGGGCCAGTTCCTCGACCTCGGTGAACAGGTGGCGGCGGTGCGATTCGCCAAAGGCCGTGGCGCAGGGGTTGCCGCCATGGACCGAAAGGAAAAGCCGCGTTTCATTGCCGCTGGACAGCTTGACCTGCCGGCGCATCTCCAGGGGCAGCACGAAACGGCCCTTGCCGTCCGCGACGCTGAACGCGTTGCCCGTGTAGAGAATGACGTCCGACACTTTTCGACTGCTGCCCCTCTGTTCCCAGGGCGCAGGCCGTCGCCAGCCGGATTCGCGCAGAGGCGAACCGGCTCACAGGACTAGCAAAGCCTGACAAACCCCTATGGCTTTCAAATACCAAGCCGCGGGGTTCAAGAAAAGGGATATTTTGGGAAAAGCCGGGAAATCCTGTTTTGTTCTGGTAATTAACCTTCTTTAACAGGCTCTGGCCGGTCGGGCCGTGGCGGAGAAAGGCCGGAAGGAGCCGCCGCGCGCCGCCGGAAAAGCACCGTTCCCAAGGCTGCCCAGAAAATCCCGACGACCACCGCCCAGCGGAGGGCGTTGACCAGCGCCTCGCCCGACCGCACCCAGCGCCGTCCTGCCGGAAGCAGCGCGCCCAGCGCTTCCGCCACGAATTGCGGCGTATCGGCGGTCCATTGCGCCGGCTCCAGCGGCGCGGCGGGATCCGCCAGCCAGAGCCGGTCATCGATCAGGTCGGCATCCGCGACGATGGTCACGCTGCCCTTCCCCACCATGCACCGCGCCGCCAGCCCGCGCCCGACGATGCGGCAATCCGGCCCCGCATTCTCGAAAACGGCGGCGGAATAAATGGTCAGCACCCGCCCATCGCCCAGGAAATGGCGCTGTTCGCCGGAAGAAGGCGGCGTCATCCGCACGCCCCAATATTCGATCATCGCGGCGAGCAGGGTCACCGCCGGCGGCCTGCGCCGGTCCCCCAACGGCCAGTCCATCGGCCAACGCAATTGCGGGTCGGCCAGGATCAGCGCCTTGCCGCCCTTGCCGATCCAGGCGTCGAGAGCAACCTGCTCGTCCAGGGAAAAAGCGCGTGGCTGGGCAAGCAGCAGCATTCCGGCGCCGCCCTTTTCGAGAGCCAGCGGACTGTCGACAGGCCGCACATCGAAGCGCTGGCGCAGGACCGTGATGATCGGCGCGTCAGCTTTTACGCCATTTTCCCGCCAGAATAACGGCAGGCCGCTGATGACCTCCAGCTCTGCTCGCTTCCCCGGCGAGGGTTCAATGCGATGCTCTCGCGCAAACCAGCTAATCGCCAAGGCGAGAAGCGCGAACCCCAGTCCCGCCATCTGCCGTGTTCCTGCGAAGGCAGGAACCCAGTCCGACCATTTGAACTGGGTTCCTGCCTTCGCAGGAACACGGAACATCAATCCCGCAACTGTCGCCGCCAGAACCCCAGCGAGCAGCCAAGCCACCGATACCAATCCCGGCACTCGCCACGTTGCCAGAAATGCACAGGACAGCACTGTCCCGACCGTTCCCACCCCTACCCACCAGGCCGCCCCCTCACCCCGCCGCGCCCGCAGCAGAGCCGTCGCCGGCACCAGCAGCAACGCCGGAACCATCCACCCACGCGGATCCACCTGTCCCGTGCGCAACAGCGCGGGCAACCCGCCGAACAGCACCAGCAGGATCGGCGCCAACAGAAGCAAAAATGTCCGAAACGCAGCCCTCAAGGCCAAAGCCGCCGCCAATCAGCGCGAAGCCGGCGGAATCTCGCGGTCCATGGGTTTCTTGAGATTAGGGTCCGGTTGCAGGTCCGGCACGATCGGCGCCTGTTCCGGCGCGGGCTGCACGCCCAGTTCCGCCAGCGGCTCCTTGGGCGACACGGCATTGACGTCCAGCGTCGGCACTGTCGGCGGCGGGACCGCCGGATCGTCGATCCGCGCCTTGTCGATCACGATATTCGCCAGACCCACGAGCAGCACCACGCCCGCCAGCCCGGTGAGGCCGATCTGGACACGCTGCAACCCTTCCTGTTGGCGGGGTGTTTCAGCCATGAAGCGCTCTTTTTCTTTTACCGCCGAGACCCGTATCGGCAGTCAACGAGTGTGCGCGAGCCAGGGGAAGACAGTCAAGCCCTTCGATTCCAGCCATTCGCGATTGTAGAGCGTTGAAAGATAACGGAATCCGGTATCGCACAAGATCGTGGCGATCCGCTTGCCCGGCCCAAGCTGCTTCGCCAGCGCCACCGCGCCCGCGACATTGATGCCCGACGACAGGCCCAGGCACAGCCCTTCCTCCGCCAGCAGACGCCGCACCCAGAGCAGCCCCTCCTCATCGGAAATGCGGAACTGGGTATCGATCGGCGCGCCCTCCAGATTGGCGGTGACGCGCCCCTGCCCGATGCCCTCGGCCACCGAAGACCCTTCCGCCTTCAACTCGCCATGGGCATAATAATTATAGAGCGCCGCGCCATGCGGATCGCTCAAGGCGATGGTGATATTCTCATCATGCGCCTTCAGCCCCAGGCCGACGCCCGCAATCGTCCCGCCGGTCCCCGCCGCGCAGGTGAAGCCGTCGATCTGCCCGTCCATCTGGGTCCAGATCTCTTCGGCCGTGCCGATGATATGCGCCTTGCGGTTGGCGATATTGTCGAACTGGTTGGCCCAGATCGCGCCCTCCGTCTCCTCGGCCAGGCGGCGGGACGTGTGCACGAAATGGCCGGGGTTGGAATAGGGCGCCGCCGGCACCGTCACCAGTTCCGCCCCCAGGGCGCGCAGCGTGTCCATCTTCTCCCGGCTCTGCGTCTCGGGCATGACGATGATCGTCCGGTACCCCTTGGCATTGGCCACCAGCGCCAAGCCGATGCCGGTATTGCCCGCCGTCCCCTCGACAATGGTGCCGCCGGGCTTCAACAGCCCCTTTTCCTCGGCATCGTTGACGATGAACAGCGCCGCGCGATCCTTCACCGAAGCGCCGGGATTGGCGAATTCGCACTTGGCGTAAATGTCGCAACCCGATTCCGCCGAAGGGCCGGCAAGGCGCACCAACGGCGTGTTGCCAATCAGGGCGAGGCTATCTTTCTGAACCAGCATGGCCACCGCATAGCGGACCAGATACGCGCTTGCCAAGCAACGGATTGATGGGCGCGCGAAAGCCGGGATTGTCGTCAGGCTCGTTAAGCATTGCCTTGCCCACCGTCTCAAAGCGGGACAGGCCGGATTCCGCAGGGGAACCGGCAAGGCTTTTCCCCTATGAGGAGCGGCAACATGCGGATTTTCGGCGCAAATGGGGCTTTTAAGGGCCAGCGGGCGGGAGCGAGGCACGGCGCCGTCGCGGCGTTGGCGCTGATCGCGCTCGCCGCGCCGCGCCTGATCACGGCGGCGCCGCTCGACATGCTGGCCGCCGCCCAGGCGCAGGATGACCCCGCCGAGAAGCCGGGCGAGAATTTCCCCGGATCGGCCTTTTTCTTCGCGCAGGGCGCCTTCGATCCAGCGCCCGGCGCCGCGACGCTGCAAAGCAAGCATGTGCTGGGACTCGACGCCGTGGAGGCCGCCCCCGCCATGGCCTTCCGCGGCCTGACCGCGCTGGACAGCTATCGGGCGCTCAACTGCCTGACGTCCGCCATCTATTATGAGGCGGGGAACGAGCCGGAGGACGGCCAGCGCGCCGTCGCGCAGGTGGTGCTGAACCGCGTCCGCAACCCCGCCTGGCCCAGGAGCGTCTGCGGCGTCATCTATCAGGGGTCTGAACGCACCGACTATCGCTGCCAGTTCACCTTCAGTTGCGACGGCGCCATGGCGCGCATGGCGAGCGCGGAAGGATGGGCGCGCGCCCGCCGCATCGCCGCCCAGGCGCTGTCCGGCTTGGTCTACCGGCCCGTGGGCCTCGCCACCTATTACCATACGCTGGCGGTGCGGCCGGAATGGGCCGGGGCGATGCGGCCGGTGGCGGTGATCGGTGCGCATATCTTCTACCGTCCAGCCGGGGCAGGCGGCACGGCCGCCGCTTTCCGCATTGCCTATTCGGGGCGGGAAACGCAGTCGGGGCCTGCCCGGTCGGCATGGCCCGCGAAGCCCCCCATGTTCGATCCGGCCGTGGCGACGCCCATTATCGCGCCGCCCTCCGCGGCTCTGCCCCTTGCCGGAACCGCCGGCGCTCCGCCCGCCGACGCGCCGGGCCTTCCCCAGTCGGCGGTCCGCCCCGAATATCGCAACAGCGGTCGCCCGCTGATCTGACGAGCCGTTTTTTTTCGGGAAAATGCCGAATATTTTACGGTTTCCGCCTCGTAAATCATTCAACCCATTGAAAATGAACAAAATATATTTCTGATCATTTTTTCGGGCATGGGGAACCTAATCCTTCCTTCGGCAGTTCTGCACTGCGGATAGCAAATCTTTTGCCCCCCGCTCTTGCTATCCAAAAAAACATGAGCCCGGAACGCATCTCCCCCCCCCCGACGCGTTCCGGGCTCAGAATTTTTTGGGCTATCCCACGGAAATCCAGGATATTTTCGCTCTAGGAACGCTTTTCCAGGCGGCGGGTTGTTCCCTGGTCGCCGGCATGAGGTTCGGTTGAGGCATCCCGCCAAGGGATGCGGGACACAGGCTCTGAAAAAAGGAGACGATGATGACCAGGAAGATATTAGCCGCCCTTCTGCTGACAGGTTCGCTGATGGTCGCGGCCTGCAACACGGTCGAGGGCGCGGGCAAGGACGTGCAGAGCGCCGGCCAGGCGGTCGAGAACGCCGCCGACTGATCCCAATGGAAAAGGCTCGCTTCCCGGCGAGCCTTTTTCTTCACCCCGCGGCGTCCGCCGCTTCGCTGGTGGCCAGATCCTTCGACTGCTTCCGGTCGGTGAACCAGATGGCGACGATGGTGATTTCATAAAGCGCGAGCAGCGGGATCGCGAGCATGAGCTGCGACACAACATCCGGCGGCGTCAGCACCGCCGCCAGCACGAAGGCGGCCACGATCATGTAGCGGCGCAGGCCGATCAGCTGCGCCCGGCTCACGAAACCCGCGCGATTGAGCAGCATCAGCAGCACCGGCATCAGGAAACTGATGCCGAAGGCCAGGATGAACTGCATCACCAGCCCCAGATAGCTGTCCGCGCTCGGCAGCGCCTCCACCTGCAATCCGCTGCTGTTCCCCTGGAATTCCAGGAAGAAGTGGAAGGCCGTCGGCATCACCACGAAATAGGCGAGCGACGCGCCCATGGCGAAGAGGAAGGGCGTGGCGATCAGGAAGGGCAGCAGCGCCTTCTTTTCCTTCGCGTAAAGCCCCGGCGCGACAAAGGCCCATAGCTGGTTCGCGATGATCGGGAAGGACAGGCAGAAAGCGCCGAAGACCGCAATCTTCACCTGAACGAAAAAGGCTTCATAGAGCTTGGTGTAGACCAGCCGCCCGCCGGCATCGCCAAAGGCTTCCTTGAGCGGATGGACCAGGATCGCGAACAACTGTTCGGAAAAATAGAAGCAGATCGCGCCCGTGATGAACAGCGCATAGACGCATTTGAGCAGCCGTCCGCGCAACTCGATCAGATGGTCGAGCAAAGGCGCCTTGCTGTCGTCGATGTCCTTCATGCCGCAGCGCCGCCCTTCCGCGCGGGTTCCTGCGCGACATAGGGCGGCCCTTCCGCGGCGGGCCGAGCGATAGGGGGCGGCTCCTCGCCTGCCGGCTCCGGTTCCGCGAGGAAGGGCGCCTCCCCGGCTGCCGACCCGGCGGCGGGGGCAGGCAATGCGACGGCTTCGCCGACGCTTTCAGCCGCGGCGGTTTCCGGGGGATGCTCCTCCATGATCCGCTTGTTCTGCGCGGCCCATTTCTTCTCCAGCTCCTCCAGCTCGACCTCGCGCACCATCGCGTCGATGCCGGTGCGGAAATGGCGCGCCATGCCCTGCGCCTTGCCCACGATCTGCCCGATCTTGTAGAGCGCGCGGGGCAAATCCTTCGGGCCGATGACGATCACCGCGATGATGACGATCACCAGAAGTTCAGACGAATCGATGCCAAACATGCGTGCCTACCGCCCCGGCCGAAGGAAAATCAGGCCTTGGTCTTTTCTTCCGTCGCGGTGGGCGCGTCCTGTTCGGGCACGCGATGGCCCTCTATGCGCGTGGCGGGCTTGGTGGGAACGTCGTCGTCCTCCATGCCCTTCTTGAAGCTCTTGATGCCCTTGGCTACGTCACCCATCAGCCCGGAAATGCGGCCGCCGCCGAACAGCAGCATGACCACCAGGAGAACGATGACCCAGTGCATCAGCGAAAAGGAACCCATTTTAACTTTCTCCTGAAACTCAGCCTTATCTAGGCGTCTTCCTCGTCATTTTCCACAACGGATTGGGCTCCCAGACCCTCAAGCGCCAAATCGACCGGATCGAGCAGGCCGGCAGCCCGCAGATCGTCGATACCCGGCAGGTCGCGGCGGCTGCCAAGGCCGAAATGGGACAGAAATTCCACCGTGGTGGCGTAGATCAGCGGCCTTCCCGGCACCTCCCGGCGCCCGGCGGGCCTGATCCAGCCCGCCTCCATCAGCACGTCCAGCGTGCCTTTCGCCACCTGGACGCCGCGAATGGCCTCTATCTCCGCGCGGCTGACGGGTTCGTGATAGGCAATGATCGCCAGCGTCTCCATGGCGGCGCGGGACAGCTTGCGCGTCTCGTCCTTTTCCCGGCGAAGGATATGGGAAAGGTCGCCCGCCGTCTGGAAATGCCAGCGCCCGCCCCGCTCGACCAGATTGACGCCGCGCCCCGCATAATGGGCGCTCAATGCCGCAAGCGCGGCAGCCAGGTCGCCCGCCTCCCCCACGTGGAGCTTCAATTCGCCCGGCGTCAGCGGCTGTTCCGACACGAACAGCACCGCCTCCACCGCGCGAAGGAAATCATCCTGTTCCTCGATCACAATAGGCGCCCCGCAGTCGTTTCGGGCACGGCGGCGCGCAGGAATATGGGTTCGAAAATCCCGTCCTGCTGGATTTCCAGCCGTCCCTGCCGCGCCAGTTCCAGCGCGGCGACGAAACTGCTGGCCAGCGCCGACCGTGCCATCGGCCCATCCTGCCCGCTCGGCAGGAAGGCTTCAAGCGCGGTCCAATCGATCGCCGCCCCCACCAGCGCGCCGACGCGCTGGATCGCCTCGTCCAGGGTCATGACCGGCCGCACCGCGACCATGTGCACCACCGGCTGAGTCCGCGCGCGGACCTGGCCATAGGACTGGATGAGGTCGAACAGGCCGGCCGCCCATTTCGCCTTGCGGACGAGCCGCAACCCCTCGGGCTTTTCGCGGACGAACACGTCGCGGCCGATGCGGTCGCGCGCCATCAGCCGGGCGCCCGCCTCCCGCATCGCCTGAAGCCGCTGGAGCCGCAATTGCAGCCGCAGCGCCAGTTCCTCCGGGCTGGGTTCGGGCTGCGCCTCCCTGGGCAGCAGCAGCGAGGATTTGAGATAGGCCAGCCACGCCGCCATCACCAGATAGTCGGCCGCCAGTTCCAGCTTCAGCTTCCGCGCGCCCTCGATATAGGCGAGATATTGTTCGACCAGCGCAAGGATGGAGATTTCGCGCAGGTCGACCTTCTGCGTCCGCGCCAGCGCCAGCAACAGGTCGAGCGGCCCCTCCCAGCTTTCGAAGCTGACGGTCAGCATGTCGGGCCGGGATGCCGCGGGAGGAGTGAAGAAGTCCTCCATCGCTAAAGCGGCGCCTTCCGGCAATCGGCGCGCCCCCTCATGCCGGCGCCATCGCCAGCAGGGCGTCGCGGGTGGCGATCAGTTCCTCCAGCGGTGGGCCGTCCGGCAGGGCGCGTCTCGACGCCATCGCCCGGTCCAGCCGTGCCTTCGCCGCCGCCCCGATGTCCGGCAGAAGGCCGGCAATGCCGGCCATGTCATCCATCCGTCCCCAGCAGTTGAGCGCCAGGTCGCAACCCGCCGCGACCGTCGCCGCCGCCAGTTCGGGGATGCTGCCCTTGAGCGCCTTCATGTCGAGGTCGTCGGACATCAGCAGCCCGTCGAAACCGATCCGCCCGCGAATGATCGTCTCGATCACGGAAGGGGATAGGCTGGCCGGCAGGTCGGGATCCCAGGCGGTATAGACGACATGCGCGGTCATCCCCATGGGCGCGTCCTTCAACGCCTGGAACGGCGCGAGGTCGATCGCCAGCGCATCCTCGTCGGCGGTGACGATGGGCAGTTCATGATGGCTGTCGACCATCGCCCGGCCATGGCCCGGCATATGCTTGACGATGCCGACCACGCCGCCGTCGGCCAGCCCTTCGATCACGGCACGCCCCAAGGCCGCGACCCGCATCGGCTCCGCGCCCAGCGTCCGGTCTCCCATGATGTCGCTCGCCCCTTCCTGCCGCACGTCCAGCAGCGGAAGCGCGTCCACGGTGATGCCGACTTCCGCCAATGTCGCGGCAATGGCCCGCGCATTGGCGCGGGCGGCCGCGATGGCGCTGGACGGGGCGATTCCATAGAGCCGGTCGAACGCCGCGCCGGGGGGAAAGCTGGGCCAGACCGGCGCCTGCATCCGCGCCACCCGGCCGCCTTCCTGGTCGATCATGATGAGCAGATCGTCGCGGCCATGCAAGGCGCGCAGATCGTCGGTCAGGGCGCGAAGCTGCGCCCGATCCACGATATTGCGCCGGAAGAGGATGTAACCCGCCGGATCGGCGTCCGCGAAGAAGGCGCGTTCGTCGGAAGTCAGGGTCTCGCCGGAAAGGCCGAAGATAACGGGTTTCATGCGGGGCGATGGTAGCGGCTGAAAGAGGCCCTGTCGAAGGGGTTATTCCGGCATTGACGGGATTTGCGGGATTTTGGCCAAGGGACGCAAAGGGGTGGAGAGCGGACGTTCCCCATTTCGTCACCCCGGGCTTGACCCGGGGTCCCGCTTTCCTTCTAGGTCCGCGCCCAGCCCAAGGCAGCGGGACCCCGGATCAAGTCCGGGGTGACGGGAAACTAATGACCGCAATTGGCCATCTCAGGCCAAATCCCTTCCCCCTAATTCACCACCATGCAGCTTTCGCCCGCGACCTTGAGCTTGCCGCATAGCGTGCTGGCCTGCCCGCCGGCCGCGGCGCGCAGGCGATAGACGGTGCTGCCGCCCACCTCGGCCTGCTCGATCGACATCGGCAAAGGCTCCAGATAGGTGAAGCGCTTGGACAGCCGCTTCCACGCATCCTTGGCGAAAGCCTGGTTGCCATAGGCGCCGAGCTGGATCATGCCGCCGCCCGCAGGCCGCGCAGCCGCCGTCGCCGGCCTGGCGCTGGTCTCGTCCGCCACTCGCGCCGTGACGCTCTGCGACGGCTTGCCCTTTACGGCGGGGCGCGCATTGTCCGCCGTCCCGGTCGGCGTGATCGGCGCCTCCGGTACGCGGGTCGGATCGATTCGCCCGTCGCGCGCCACGCCCTCGCTCGCGGCATAGCTGGCGTCGCCCTCGCCATCGAACTTCCTGGCGTCGGCTTCCTGGGCCGGAATCTTATAGTCGCCGGCAGGCGCGGCGATCAGCTTGCCCTCGCCCCCGGCGCCGCCCGTCCGGTTCTGGATCAGCCAGACCCCGGCGACAACCGCCCCGATCAGCACCAGGCCAAAGAGGATGAAGCCCAGCAGCCGCAACGGCGACAACCCCGGCTCCTCCTCATCCTCGATGGCGGGTTCCAGCCAGGGCAGACGTTCCTCGTCGTCCAGGTCCAGCCTTCCCCGCGCATAATCGCCCATCTCGATCAAACTCCGCCGGTCATTGCATCTCTGTCAGGGCCGCAACGCCCATCAGCGCCAACCCGTTGCGGATGATCTGCCCGATTCCACGGCTCAAGAAAAGCCGCGCAGAGGTGGTGGCCGGATCGTCCGTCAGTATGACCCGCGCCCGCGGGTTGTCATTGCCCAGATTCCACCAGCCATGGAAGGCCGAAGCCAAGTCGTTGAGATAAAAGGCAATACGATGCGGTTCGCGGGCCAGGGCAGCCCCCTCCACCACGCGGGGGAACTGCGCGGCCAGCTTCACCAGCCCCAATTCCTCCGTCCCAAGGCGGGACAGGTCGGGCGCCGGCAGGGCGATCCCCGCCTCCTCCGCCCGCCGTCCGAGCGAGCTAATCCGCGCATGGGCATATTGCACATAGAAGACGGGATTGTCCTTCGACGCCTCCACCACCTTGGCGAAGTCGAAGTCCATCTGCGCGTCGGCCTTGCGCGTCAGCATGGTGAAGCGGACCACATCCTTGCCCACTTCGCGCACCACATCGGCCAAAGTCACGAAATTGCCCGCGCGCTTGGACATCTTCACCGGCTCGCCGTCGCGCAGCAGGCGGACCATCTGGATCAGCTTGACGTCGAACCGCGCCTTTCCTTCCGTCAGCGCGGCGACGGCGGCCTGGATGCGCTTCACCGTGCCGCCATGGTCCGCGCCCCAGATGTCGATCAACTGGTCGGCCGTCTGCGCCTTCTGGTAATGATAGGCCATGTCGGCGCCGAAATAGGTCCAGCTTCCGTTGGACTTCCTGATCGGGCGGTCCTGATCGTCGCCGAACCTGGTCGAGCGGAACAGCGGCAGCTCGACCGGCTCCCAATCCTCCGGCGTTTCGCCCTTGGGCGCTTCCAGCACGCCGTCATAGACCAGGTCATGCTCGCGCAGCCATTTTTCGGCCGCCTCCGGCTTTCCCGCCGCCTGCAATTCCGCCTCGGAGGAGAAGATGTCGTGATGGATGCCCAGCAGCGCTAGGTCGCTGCGGATCATCTCCATCATCGCGGCGACCGCCTTTGTGCGGAAGAGGACCAGCCATTCGCTCTCCGGCGCGCCCACATATCTGTCGCCATATTCGGCGGCCAGCGCCTGCCCCACCGGCACCAGATAATCGCCGGGATAGAGGCCTTCGGGAATCTCTCCCACGGTCTCGCCCAATGCCTCGCGATAGCGGACATGCGCAGACCGGGCGAGCACGTCCACCTGCCCGCCCGCGTCGTTGATATAATATTCGCGGATCACCTTGTGCCCGACATGCTCCAGCAGCGTGGCGAGCGCGTCGCCCACCACCGCGCCCCGGCAATGACCCATATGCATGGGTCCGGTCGGGTTGGCGGAGACATATTCGACGTTCACCGTCACGCCCGCGCCTGTCGAGGAGCGGCCATAATCCTCCGCCTCGGCATGGATGGCGGCCAGTTCGGCGCGCCAGGTGGCGTCGGTCAGCCTGAGGTTGATGAAGCCGGGTCCGGCGATGGACGCGCCCTCCACCTCGTCCAGCCTCTCCAGGCCCGCGGCGATCTTCTCCGCCAGCGCGCGCGGATTGCTGCCGGCGGGCTTGGCCAGCACCATGGCGGCGTTGGTGGCCAGGTCGCCATGGCTGGCATCGCGCGGCGGCTCGACCGTCACCGGCTTGCGGTTGAGGCCGGCGGGCAGCGTGCCGTCGGCCTCCAGCGCGTCGAGCACGGCGTCGAGATGGGCGGTGAAGCGGTTGTAAAGAGACACTGGGGCGAACTTTCTAACAGGACCCGTTCACCCTGAGCCTGTCGAAGGGCCGCCCTTTTTCTTCAAGAAACAAGGGCTTCGACAAGCTCGGCCCGAACGGGGGAATGAACTGAGCTTAGCGGGTCGCGTTGTAACGGAACTGATCCTGGGTCAGGTTGAAACCCACAAGCAGCTCGAAGCTGGTTCGCTGCAAGGCCGCCTTGACGTCCGGCTGCGCGAAGGGGTCGATCGCCGCATCGGCATCCCCCGCCTTGCGCTTCTCGGTGATCTTGCGCTGGATGTCGGCTGGCAGCGTCGCGGCGGCCCGGTTCACATAGGAACCCGCCTTGGCGGTCGTGGTGGCGCGATATTGCCCGGCCGGGAAGTCGAGAACCACCTGGCCCACGCGCTTGGCGACGACGGCGTTGCCGCCCCGCACCACGGCGGAATAATAAGGCAGCGTCACCTGCCGCGCCGCGCCCGCGTCGCTGCGGCGGGCGTTCACGGTGAAGGTCGCCTCCGTGTAAAGCTGGTCCCCTTCCGAACAGGTGGAACGCAGGTTGGTGATCTCCGCCACCACGTCGATCGCGCGGGCATCCGTGCTGCCCGCCGGATTGAACAGGGTGATGTCGCCGGTCTGCGCCGGGATCGCCGCGACGGGACAGGCCGATCGCACGGCCACGATGCCGCCCGTAGGATCGATTTCGCCCCGCTGGGAACAGCCCGCAAGGGCCATGGCGATCATTCCGGTCAACGCAAATCGAGAAAAGGTCACAGGCAATCCCTTGGGAACAGGCGTTGGGCTTCTTATCCATAGCCCGTCCACCACGCAACTCAAACTGCACAGGGCCGCAAGGAAGCGGCTTTCCTCCAGGGCCACATTGGCCTAAGCGGCAGGGATGACCGCCCTTCCGCCCATGAAGCTGCTGATCGCCGCCCCGCGCGGCTTTTGCGCCGGTGTCGACCGCGCCATCGTGATCGTCGAAAGGGCGATCGAGAAATATGGCGCGCCGGTCTATGTCCGGCATGAGATCGTCCACAACAAATATGTGGTCGACGGGCTGAAGGCGAAGGGCGCGATCTTCGTGGAGGAACTGGACCAGGTTCCCGACGGCGTGCCCGTGGTCTTTTCCGCCCATGGCGTGCCCAAGACGGTGCCGGCCCAGGCGGAGCAGCGCGGGCTCGACTATCTGGACGCCACCTGCCCGCTGGTCAGCAAGGTTCACCGCCAGGCCGAACGGCAGGTGGAGGCGGGACGCCATATCCTTTTCATCGGGCACCGGGGCCATCCGGAGGTGATCGGCACCTTCGGTCAGGTCGAGCCGGGGCATATGACCCTTATCGAAACGGTGGAGGATGCGGAGGCCTTCACCCCTGCCGATCCCGACAATCTCGCCTTCCTGACGCAGACGACGCTGTCGGTCGACGACACCGCCGCCATCGTCGCCGCGCTCCAGCGCCGCTTCCCGGCCATCCAAGCGCCCAAGGGGGAGGACATCTGCTACGCCACCTCCAACCGGCAGGCGGCGGTGAAGGCCATCGCCGCCCGATGCGACGCCGTCTATGTGATCGGCGCGCCCAACAGCTCCAATTCGCTGCGGCTGGTCGAGGTGGCGGAGCGCGAAGGCACGCCGGCCCGCCTGATCCAGCGGGCTGACGAGATCGACTTCGCCTGGCTGGAGGGCGTCGGCACGCTGGGCCTCACAGCCGGGGCATCCGCACCCGAAGTGCTGGTGCGCGAGGTGGTGGGCCGGATCGGCGAGCGATTCCGCGTGGCCGAGGAACAGGTCGAAACCGCCCGCGAAAGCATTGCCTTCAAGCTCCCCCGCGGACTGGAGGCGGCGTAGCTCCATGGCCGTCTATACCCAGGTTCCCGCCGAAGAGATCGACGCTTTCCTCACTCGCTACGACGCCGGACGCCTCGTTTCCGCCAAGGGCATCGCGGAGGGGGTGGAGAACAGCAACTACCTGCTCGAAACCACCGGCCATGACGGCGCCTTGGGTTCCGGGGGAGGCCACCGCTATATCCTGACCCTCTATGAAAAGCGGGTGGACGAGGCGGACCTGCCCTTCTTCATGGACCTGCTCGACCATCTGGGCGCGCGCGGCTGCCTGGTCCCGCGCTTCATCGCGGATCGGGAGGGGAAGCGGCTTCAGCAG
Organism: Sphingobium indicum B90A; assembly: GCF_000264945.2. NCBI lineage: Bacteria > Pseudomonadati > Pseudomonadota > Alphaproteobacteria > Sphingomonadales > Sphingobiaceae > Sphingobium > Sphingobium indicum. The sequence goes on along the minus strand of NZ_CP013070.1, from coordinate 150,067 downwards.
CTCGCCGGCCGCCCCGCCTGCCTGATCGAATTCCTGACCGGCATCTCCGTGACCGAGCCGACCGTGGGCCAGGCCCGCGCAGCGGGCGCCGCGCTGGGCGAGATGCATCGCGCGGCGGAGGGCTTCACCGGCGAGCGACGCAATGCCCTCGACCTGCCCGGCTGGCATGAACTGGCGGCGAAATGCGGCGAGGATTTCGACCGGATCGCCCCCGGCCTGGGTGCGCGGGTGGCGGACGAACTGGCCTTCCTCGACGCGCATTGGCCCGCCGACCTGCCCCGGTCGGTGATCCATGCCGATCTCTTCCCCGACAATGTGCTGATGCTGGGCGATGAAGTGACGGGCCTCATCGACTTCTATTTCAGTTGCACCGACATCCGCGCCTACGACCTGGCCGTCACGCACAGCGCCTGGTCGTTCAGCCATGACGGCGCGACCTGCCATGGGGATCGGGCGGCGGCGCTCTGCGCCGGCTATCGGGAAACGCATGGGCTGACCGAAGCGGAACGCGCCGCCTTTCCCGTCCTCTGCCGGGGCGCGGCGCTCCGCTTCCTGTTGACCCGCGCCTATGACTGGATCAACACGCCCGCCGACGCGCTGGTGACGCGCAAGGATCCGCTCGCCTATCTGCGCCGCCTGGAATTCTACGCCAGCGCCGATCCGGCCGTGCTGCTCGGCGCATGAGCGACCTTCCGCAGGTCGAAATCTTCACCGACGGCGCGTGCAAGGGCAATCCCGGCCCCGGCGGCTGGGGCGCGGTGCTGCGCTTCGGAGAGAAGGAGAAGGAAATCTCCGGCGGGGAAGCGCAGACGACCAACAACCGCATGGAGATGATGGCGGCCGTGCAGGCGCTGGAGACGTTGAAGCGCCCCTGCCGGGTGACGCTCCATACCGACAGCAAATATGTGATGGACGGCATCACGAAATGGGTCTTCGGCTGGCAGAAGAATGGCTGGAAGACCGCCGACAGGAAGCCGGTGAAGAATGCGGAGCTCTGGCAGGAACTGGTCAGGGCCGCGGCGCGCCACAAGGTGACGTGGCAGTGGGTGAAGGGCCATGCCGGCCACCCCGAAAATGAGCGGGCCGACCAACTCGCCTGCGCGGCGGCGGAGCAATTTCGGAAATAGGCCGCCGTCCCGTCAGGATTGGGCGCCATCCTCCCCATCCAGCGGATTGCGGCCGAAGACATTGCCCGCCGGATAATATCGGCAGACGAGATAATCGTAGCTCTGTCCTTCCGCCAGGGCGCAGCCGACCTTGCGGGTGCCGCGCCAGATGATCTGGGTGTAATGGCCGACATCCTCCCATCGGCCGGTGACGCTGAGGTCGGGCAGCTTGCCGCTCCGCCGGAACAGCCGCTTCTCATCGAGGAAGGAGCCGACCATCACCTCATAATCGTACAGGCCACGCGATCCCATCCACAGATTCTCGCCGCTGGGAACGGCGCGGCTGGCGCGGGCGGAATGGCGGAAGATGTTGGTCTGCGCCATCTGCCGCGCATAGCGGGCCGCATCGGCGGCCAGGGCGCTGTCCCAGGCCAATGGCGAAAGCCCCAGCGATTCGCGCTCCTCATTGTGCATGCCCAGCACGACGTCGCGCATCAGCCCCTCGTCCCGGTCCGCTTCCTCAAGGCCGTAATAGGAAGCGGGCATGGCGGGCGGCAACGGCCTCGCCCCAGGCGACGGCTCCGCGCCGCCCTGCCCTGCCGCTGCCGCCAATATCCCCAGCAGCGCTAGCCGCGCAGGCCAAAGCCGTTTAAGAACGCCCCCACTCATGTCGCCCGACCCCTTTATCTCCGCTGCCGCGCCCGATGAACCCCTGGCCTTATATGTGCATTGGCCATTTTGCGTTTCCAAATGTCCTTATTGCGATTTTAACAGCCATGTCCGGGCGGAGATCGACAACGCCGCCTGGCGCGCGGCGCTGCTGAGCGACCTTGCCCATGAAGCGACGCTGAGCGGCGGCCGGCCGCTCTCCTCGATCTTCTTCGGCGGGGGCACGCCGTCGCTGATGCCGCCCGACATCGTGGAGGCGCTGATCGACGCGGCCACGCGCCACTGGCGGCCGACACGCGACATCGAGATCACGCTGGAGGCCAATCCCAGTTCGGTGGAGGCCGCCCGCTTCGCGGACCTGGCGGCGGCCGGGGTGAACCGGGTATCGCTGGGCCTTCAGGCGCTGGAGGATGAGGCGCTGCATTTCCTCGGCCGCGCCCATGACGTGCGGGAGGGGTTGGCGGCGCTGGACGTGGCGCAATCAGCGTTCGGCCGGGTGAATTTCGACCTGATCTATGCCCGCCCCGGCCAGAGCCTGGCGGATTGGGAGAGCGAACTGGCGCGGGGGCTGTCCTTCGGCACCGGCCATCTCTCCCTCTACCAGCTCACCATCGAACCGGGCACCCGCTTCGCGACGCTGGCGGCGCAGGGCGGGCTGAAGCCGGCCGATCCGGACCATGCCGCCGATCTCTATGAAGCCACGCAGGCGATGACCGCGGCCGCCGGCCTGCCCGCCTATGAGATCAGCAACCACGCCCGGCCGGGGCAGGAAAGCCGGCATAACCTCACCTACTGGCGCTATGGCGACTATGTCGGCGTAGGCCCCGGCGCGCATGGCCGCCGCGATGGGCTGGCGACGCTGCGCCACAGGAAGCCGGAAAACTGGATGAACGCCGTGGCGCGCAATGGCCATGGCCTGCAAGGCGAGGAGCCGCTCGACGGGCGCGACCGGGCCAGGGAAGCGCTGTTGATGGGGCTGCGGCTTGCCGAAGGCGTGGAGTTGGAGAGGATCGCGCGGCTGTCGAGCCTGCCGGTGGAGGATTTGGTCGATGCGGAGGCGGTAGCGCGGCTGGCCGGCCATGGCCTGGTGCGGCAGGAAGGTCGGCGGCTTTGCGTCGAGCCTGCCGGGATGCTGCTGCTCGACGCCATCCTGCCGGAGATCGTGGCGGTCTGAACCATGGGCGCGGCAGCCGCGCCAAAGCCGTCATGGGGCAGGTGGCGGCGCGCCTTGGGCCTGGGCCGTCAATCCTCTCCGTCCATATGCGCGATCTCCCGGTCCAGATCGCGCAACACCTCGGCCCGGACCTTGTCCGACATCCGGGCGGCCGCGGCGATCTGGGCGCGGGCCGCGATCAATCCGGCGCGGGCGGCGCGATGGGCCTGCGCCTCGATCTCCTCCTGGCAGATGCGGGCGCGGATATGGCGGCGGCCATCGGCGTCCACCGTCTCCCGCTGGCTCACGCCCTTGCCGTTCTCGCAGCCATTGGCGACGTCGACATGCGGCACCATGCGGCGGATTTCCGCTTCGTTCGGCACGGCGTGGGATAGGGCGCGGTCGCCCCGGTCGCGCAGGCCTGCGGGCGGCGCCGGGGGAACCGGCGGGACAGGCGGGACCATGTCGGCCACGGGCGCCGGAGGAGCAGGCGGCGCGGGAGGAGCAGGCGGTAGGGCGGCCATCTCCCCGGCGTCCTTCGGATCGGACGGGGAGGGCGTCGGAACGGCGACTTCCGGCGCTTCGGGCAGCGCGATCTCGCTGGCGGAGGCGGGCTGCGCGACCAGATCGGCCAGCCTGCCGAAGTTCATCGAATCCACCTTGTCGGTGATCGCGGCGACCTGCTGCGCCGCCCGGCTGCCGGACGCGGTCAGCGCCAGGCCGGATGCCGTCACCAGGGCGACGGCCGCCATGCCCCAACTGATGCGGCGCAGCGACATTTCATGGGCAGACAGCATTTTCAGCCTCCCTTTGAGCGCGGTTATGCGATTGAGATGACAGGCGCCGGCAAACTGGCGGCCACCGGCGGCCTTCAGGATGGCCCGGCCATAGACATGCGCCTGATCCCGGCCGTGGAGCGACAAGACCCGCGCATCGCAGGCCTGCTCCTGATCCGCCCGGTAGGCGCGATAGGCGATCCAGGCGACCGGATTGCACCAGTGCAGGCCCAGCAGCAGCAGCGCGACCATATTGGCGGCCAGGTCGCCGCCCTGATGATGGGCGCGCTCATGGGCGATCGCCATGGCTTGTTCCTGCGGGTCGAAGCGCAGCGCGAAGTCGACGGGCAGGACGATGACGGGGCGGAACACCCCGCAGGCGAGCGGTCCGCCCGCCTGCGGGCTGCTGACGATGCGTATCCGGCCCTCTTCCCCGATCGGCGTCGCGCCCTTCAGGATGAAGCGGCGGAAGCGGACATAGCCGATCGCCTGCACCGCCAGGAAAAGGACGACACCCAGAAGCCAGAGCGAGGCCGCGATCTCCAGCCAGGGAATGCTCCATTCCGACCGGACCGGGAGCCCCGCCGGCGCCGCATCCAGCAAGCGGGGCAGGCCCGCCTGGTCGACCGCCCGCTGCAGGGGCGAGGGGCTGGCGACATCCCGCGGCAGGGCGGGCAACGCCATGCGGGCGAGCGGCAGCAGCCACAGCCAATAGGCCGCCCCCGCCCCCAACCAGCGCGCCACCGGACGCCGCAGCAGCATGACCAGCGCCATCAGCAGGGTCGTCGCGATCAGTGTTTCGGCGATCCACACGCTCATGATCTCAACCCCTTCAGGATTTCCTCAAGTTCGGCGATGTCCTCCGCCGTCAACTGGTCCTGGCTGGCGAGCTGGGCCACCAGAGGCGACACCCGCCCGCCGAACAGCCGGTTCACCAGGCGCCCCGACTCGCTGGCAACATACTCCTCCCGCGCGACGAGCGGGCGATATAAAAAGCGGCGGCCGTCCTGGTCGGCGGCGATGACATCCTTGGCCATCAGCCGGGACAGCAGCGTCTTGACGGTCTGGACGCTCCAGTCGCGCCCGGCGGCGACCCGGTCCGCCACATCGGCGGCGGTCTGCGGCGCGCGCTCCCACAGCGCCTCCATCACCACCAGTTCCGCCTCGCTGATCTTCTCGCCCACGACCATCATCCGCACCAGAATCGACTACACACGTAATCGCATTGATTACATCTGTAGTCAAGCGTGCGGTCACGGACCGTCGGCGGGGTTTACAGCCTGGCGACCGGCTCCGGCGGCGTTAACCTTTCCGCGACGCCGATAGGGCTGATTCCCGACGGCTGGCACGGGCTTTGCGTTGCCTTTGCCATACCCATCGTTTGACTGCCCGGGAGGATGCGGCGCCAGTCTCCGCCGCATCCTCCCACCCGGTCTTCCTTAGGTCGAGCGAGCGCCAAACCAGACCGGCGACGCAAAAGGGCGCCCTCAATGACAGGAGGACATGAAAAAGGCGGCCCGGATGACCCGGACCGCCTGCCACATTCGTTTCGTTCAGCCGTTCAGTTGGCTGCGGCGACGCCCTGGTCGGCCATCAACTGCTGCAATTCGCCGGCCTCGTACATCTCCATCATGATGTCGCTGCCGCCGACGAATTCGCCCTTCACATAAAGCTGGGGAATGGTCGGCCAGTCGGAAAAGGCCTTGATCCCCTGACGGATCGCCTGATCCTGCAAGACGTCCACGCTGTCATAGGCGACGCCCAGATGCTCCAGGATCGCGATGGCGCGGCTGGAAAAGCCGCATTGCGGAAAGAGCGGCGTGCCCTTCATGAAAAGCACGACATCATTGCCGTTCACGATGTCGGCGATCCGCTGCTGCACGGCGTCGGTCATTATCTGGTCCATTCCTGTCAGGCGCCAAAACGGCGCGGGCTTTGTCCAATGGCGGTTAATTGGGGACGGCGGTTGTCAGTTGCAAGGCGTGGAGCACCCCGCCCATGCGCCCGTCCAGCGCGGCATAGACCGCCCGCTGCTGCGCGATGCGGCTCATGCCCCGGAAACTCTCCGCCACGACGCGCGCCGCATAATGGTCGCCGTCGCCGGCAAGGTCGGTGATCTCGACCTGCGCATCGGGGATCGCGGCGCGGATCATGTCCGCTATTTCTTCGGCAGCCATCGGCATGGCGGAACGGTCCTGACGCTTATTGGGCTTCGATGAACATGCGGCGGGCGATGACCTGCTGCTCGTCCAGCGCGGCGCGGACGCCTGCTTCGTCGATGTCGATTCCGGCCTGGGTCATGTCGCCCATCAGCTTGCGGATGACATCCTCGTCGCCTGCTTCCTCGAAATCGGCCTGCACGACCGCCTTGGCGTAGGCGTCCGTTTCTTCGGGCGTCAGGCCCATCTTCGCCGCAGCCCATTCGCCGAGCAGCCGGTTGCGCCGCGCCTGGATGCGGAACTGCATCTCCTGGTCGTGCGCGAACATGTTTTCAAAGGCCTTTTCGCGGTCGTCGAAAGTGGTCATGCCTGTGCCCCGTAAAAGGTGAAACGGATCGTCCGATCCGAAATAGGAAGATCGCGACGCTTACGCAACGGCGGGCGCCAGCCAGGGACGCGCGCCGGCGTCCTTCGCCTCGAACGCACCGATCGCGTCCGCCTGCCCCAGCGTCAGTCCGATCTCGTCCAGACCGCCGAGCAGGCAATGCTTGCGGAAGGGATCGATCTCGAACTGGAAGCGGTCCTGGAACCGGGTCGTGACCGTCTGATGCTCCAGATCGACATGGATCGGGTCCGTCCGGGCGACCTCCATCAGCCGGTCGATGGCCTCCTGCGGCAGGACCACCGTCAATATGCCGTTCTTGAACGCGTTGCCGGAGAATATGTCGGAAAAGCTGGGCGCGATCACCACCTTGATGCCCAGGTCGGCCAGCGCCCAGGCGGCATGCTCGCGGCTGGACCCGCAGCCGAAATTGTCGCCCGCGATCAGGATCGGGCTGCCCGCATATTCCGGATCGTCAAAGACATTGCCCGGCTCCTTGCGCAGCACTTCGAAGGCGCCCCGGCCCAGACCGGCGCGGCTGATGGTCTTCAGCCAATGCGCCGGGATGACGATGTCGGTGTCGACATTCTTCATCCCGAACGGATAGGCGCGGCCTTCGACGATATTCAGCTTGTCCATCAATGCGCCTGCTTGCTCTCCGGGCGCGGCGTGTCTTCCGCGCGCCCCAGGGTCGCCGCCATGGCGGCACTTGCCAGCGCGCCCAGCGCCAGCAGCCAGAATACCTTTTTCATGCGACCGCCTCTCCCCTTTTTTCACCCATCAATTCGCGCACGTCGGTCAGATGTCCGGTGATGGCGGCCGCCGCCGCCATGACGGGCGAGACAAGATGCGTCCGCGACCCCGGCCCCTGCCGACCCATGAAATTGCGGTTGCTGGTGGAGGCGCAGCGCTCGCCCGCAGGCACCTTGTCCGGATTCATGCCCAGGCAGGCGGAACAGCCCGGCTCGCGCCATTCGAAACCGGCCTCCACGAAGATGCGGTCCAGCCCTTCGGCTTCCGCCTGGCGCTTGACCAGCCCGGAACCGGGCACGACCATGGCATGCTTGATGCCGCTGGCGATATGGCGGCCCTTGAGCAGGGCGGCGGCGGCGCGCAGATCCTCTATCCGGCTGTTGGTGCAACTGCCGATGAAGACATGTTCGATGACCACATCCTCCATCCGCTGCCCGGCGGAAAGCCCCATATAGTCGAGCGATTTCTGCGCGGCCGCCCGCTTGGAGGCGTCGGCGAAGCTCTCTGGATCGGGCACCGCACCCGTCACCGGCACGACATCCTCCGGGCTGGTGCCCCATGTGACGTTCGGGACGATGTCGGCGGCGTCGATGACGACGCTCTTGTCGAACACCGCGCCTTCGTCCGTCGCAAGCGTCTTCCAATAGGCGACGGCCGCCTCCCATTCCGCGCCCTTGGGGGCCATGGGGCGGCCTTCCAGATAGGCGAAGGTCTTTTCGTCGGGCGCGAACAGGCCGGATCGCGCGCCCGCCTCGATCGACATGTTGGCGACGGTCAGTCGACCCTCGATCGACATGTCGCGGAAGACGGAACCGCGATATTCCATAACATAGCCGGTGCCGCCCGCCGTGCCGATGCGGCCGCAGATCGCCAGCGCGACATCCTTGGGCGTGACGCCGAAACCCAGCTCGCCCTCGACCACGACCTCCATCGTCTTCGACTGTTTCAGGAGCAGCGTCTGGGTGGCCAGCACATGTTCCACCTCCGACGTGCCGATGCCGAAGGCCAGCGCGCCCAGCGCGCCGTGCGAGCTGGTATGGCTGTCGCCGCAGACCAAAGTCGTGCCCGGCAGGGTGAAGCCCTGTTCCGGCCCCACGACATGGACGATGCCCTGTTCCGGGTCCGCGTCCCCGATCAGGCGGACGCCGAATTCCGGCGCGTTCCGTTCCAGCGCCGCAAGCTGCTGCGCGCTTTCCGGATCGGCGATGGGAATGCGCTTGCCCGCCGCATCGCGGCGCGCCGTGGTCGGCAGGTTATGATCGGGCACCGCCAGCGTCAGATCGGGGCGACGCACCTTGCGGCCCGCAAGGCGCAGTCCTTCGAACGCCTGGGGACTCGTCACCTCATGCACGAGATGGCGATCGATATAGATCAGGCAGGTGCCATCGGGACGGCGTTCGACGACATGCGCGTCCCAAATCTTTTCATAGAGCGTGCGAGGCTTGACCATAATGATTTCCCCCTAGACCCAGACAGGACAGGGGAAAAGGGGAAAAGCGGCCAAATTTCCGCTTTTCGCGGATGGCCCCGGCGTGGGGGCAAGGTCAGGCGGTCAGGCGGCGCGATGGTCCTCCACGATGCGCCCGGCCGCGCCGACTTCCGCTTCATGGCTTTCCTCCCGCCATGTTTCGGCAAGGGCGGCGCTTTCCCATTCGCGCATCGCGGGGATCGCCAGCATATGATCGACCCAGGCCTGCGCCGCCGGCCCGACATTCAGCCCATAGGTGCGCACCCGGAAAGCGACCGGCGCGTAAAAGGCGTCGACGGCGGTGAAGGCAGCCCCGGCCAGGAACGGCCCGCCGAAGCGGGAAAGCCCCTCCCCCCACAGTTCCGCGAGCCGGGCGATATTCCGGTTGAGCGCGGGCGAAGGCAGATGCGGCTCCACCCGCACGCCGACATTCATCGGGCAATCGTTGCGCAGGGCGGCGAAACCGCTGTGCATTTCCGCCACGGCCGATTGCGCCCACGCCCGCGCCGCCTCTTCCTGCGGCCAGACGCCCGGATGGCGGTCCGCCAGATAAAGCGCGATGCCCAGCGAATCCCAGACCGTCCTCTCGCCGTCGATCAGCACAGGCACCTGGCCGGTGGGCGAAAAGGCGCGGAAGGCGGCGTAATTCTCGGCGGTGGCGAACGGCTCCATCCGGTCGGTGAAAGCGATGCCCAGCGCCTTCATCAGCACCCAGGGGCGCAGCGACCAGCTAGAATAATTCCGGTTAGCGGTGATGAGGGTGTAGGACATCGGCTTTTCCCCTTTGCTGGACGGCGCAAAGGATAATCGCCTTCGCTTCCCGGCAAAAGCTGGAACGGGCGGAGCGTTCACAAGCTGCGCTTATGAAAAAAACGGCCCGGAGCGCGAAGCTCCGGGCCGTCAAGTCCTTCCACCCTGATTGCGGGGCTTGCACCCCCGCAATCCGGACCGTTTAGCGGCTTCAGGCCGCAAACTGATTCCTCTGCGGCTGTCAGGCCGCAAACTGATTCATCGTGTTGTGGATGCCGCCCGCCTTCAGCGCCGCTTCACCCGCGAAATATTCCTTGTGATCATCGCCAATGTCCGAACCGGACATGTTCTGGTGCTTGACGCAGGCGATGCCCTGGCGGATTTCCTTGCGCTGGACGCCCGCGACATAGCCGAGCATGCCCGCCTCGCCGAAATATTCCTTGGCGAGGTTGTCGGTCGACAGGGCGGCCGTGTGGTAGGTCGGCAGGGTGATGAGGTGATGGAAGATGCCGGCCCGCGCCGCCGCATCCTTCTGGAAGGTGCGGATCTTCTCATCGGCCTCAAGGCCCAGTTCGGTCGCGTCGTAATCGGCGCTCATCAGCTTCGCCCGGTCATAGGCGCTGACATCCTTGCCCTCGGCGGTCCAGCGGTCGAACACCTGCTGGCGGAAGTTCAGCGTCCAGTTGAAGCTGGGCGAGTTGTTGTAGACCAGCTTCGCATTGGGAACGACTTCGCGGATGCGGTCGACCATGCCCGCGATCTGCTCGACATGCGGCTTTTCCGTCTCGATCCACAGCAGGTCCGCGCCGTTCTGGAGCGAGGTGATGCAGTCGAGGACGACACGGTCTTCGCCGGTTCCAGCGCGGAACTGGAACAGGTTGGACGGCAGGCGCTTGGGACGAAACAGCTTGCCGTCGCGGGCCAGAACGACATCGCCGCGCAGGGTGGTGATGTCGGTGACCTCCTCGACGTCGAGGAAGCTGTTATACTGGTCGCCCAGGTCGCCCTCTTCCTTGCTGTAGGCGATCTGCTTGGTGAGGCCAGCGCCCAGCGAGTCGGTGCGGGCGACGATGATGCCGTCGTCGACGCCCAGTTCCAGGAAGGCGTAGCGGACGGCGCGGATCTTCGCGAGGAAGTCCTCATGCGGGACGGTGACCTTGCCGTCCTGGTGGCCGCACTGCTTTTCGTCCGAGACCTGGTTTTCGATCTGGATGCAGCAGGCGCCCGCTTCGATGAACTTCTTGGCGAGCAGGTAGGTCGCCTCGGCATTGCCGAAGCCCGCGTCGATGTCCGCGACGATGGGGACGACATGGGTTTCATAGGTGTCGATGTCGTGCTGGATCTTCTGCGCCTTGACTTCGTCGCCGGCTTCGCGGGCGGCGTCGAGGTCGCGGAACATCATGCCCAGTTCGCGGGCGTCGGCCTGCTTCAGGAAGGTGTAGAGTTCCTCGATCAGCGCGGGGACGCTGGTCTTTTCATGCATCGACTGGTCGGGCAGCGGGCCGAATTCGCTGCGCAGGGCGGCGACCATCCAGCCGGACAGGTAGAGATAACGGCCCTTGGTCGTGCCGAAATGCTTTTTGATGCTGATCATCTTCTGCTGGCCGATGAAGCCGTGCCAGCAGCCCAGCGACTGGGTGTAGTTGGCCGGGTCGGCATCATAGGCGGCCATGTCGCGGCGCATGATGCCGGCGGTGTAGCGGGCGATGTCAAGCCCGGTGTGAAAACGGTTCTGGAGGCGCATGCGGGCGACCGATTCGGCGGCGATGCCATCCCAATGGCCTTGCCCGCCGATGGTGGCGCCCGCTTTCGTGATTTCCTGGCTGTAGGTCATGATGGCTCGATTCCATGAACGAAGTGGAGAAGTGATGACGGTTTTCTAAAGGGGGTTTCGCGGGTGCGGCAGGGGCTGCGAAGTTCAGTTGTAGAAGTTTACAAGATTTGCGTGTAAAGTTGTAAAGCCTGCACAGGAGCGCTTTACGACATGGCCAAGGATCGTCCGGTTTACATGGGGCCGCGCCTGCGCAGGCTGCGGCGGGAACTGGGGCTGACCCAGGCGGACATGGCGGCGGACCTGGAGATTTCCGCCAGCTATGTGGCGCTGCTGGAGCGCAACCAGCGGCCGCTGACCGCCGACATGCTGTTGCGGCTGGCGCGCACCTACAAGATGGACATGAGCGAGCTGGCGGGCGACGGCGGCGCGGAGCAGACGGCGCGGTTGCAGGCGGTGCTGAAAGACCCGATGTTCGCGGACATCGACCTGCCCGCGCTGGCGACCGGGGACGTGGCGGTCAATTACCCCGGAATCACCGAGGCCTTGCTGCGGCTGCACACAGCCTATCGCGAGGAGCAACTGGCGCTGGCGGACCGGGGGGTGGAGCGGGATGACGCCGCCGAAGCGCCCGATCCGGTCGCTGAATCGCGGCGCTTCCTGGGGGCGCGGCGCAACAGCTTTCCGCTGCTGGACGACGCCGGGGAGAAGCTGGCGCAGGAAGTGGAGGCGGCGGGCGGCCTGGCCGGATGGCTGAAGGCGAAGCATAACCTGCGGGTACGGCGCCTGCCGTCCGACGTGATGGCGGGGTCGATGCGGCGGCTGGACCGGCATCGCGACGCGGTGCTGCTGGACGACGCGCTGGATGGGGCGAGCACCCAGTTCCAGCTAGCCTTGCAGATCGCCTATCTGGAGATGCGGCGCGATTTCGACGCGCTGCTGAAGGACGGCCAGTTCGCCAGCGAGAGCGGGCGGCGGCTGACGCGGCGGGCGCTGGCCAGCTATGGCGCGGCGGCGATAGTGATGCCCTATACTGTCTTCGCCAGGGCGGTGGAGGCGCGGCGTTACGATGTGGAGGCGCTGGCCCGGCAGTTCGGCGCGAGTTTCGAGCAGACCGCGCATCGGCTGACCACGCTGCAGAAGCCGGGGCAGGAACGCATCCCCTTCTTCTTCCTGCGGGTCGACCATGCGGGCAATGTCAGCAAGCGGCTGGACGGCGCGGGCTTTCCCTTTGCGCGTCATGGCGGTTCCTGTCCGCTCTGGTCGGTGCATCATGCGTTCGAGCGGCCCCGCGAGGTGCTGACGCAATGGCTGGAACTGCCGGACGGGCAGCGATTCTTCTCCATCGCGCGGACGGTGACGGCGGGCGGCGGCGGTTGGGGCGCGCCGAAGATCGAGCGGGCGATTGCGCTGTGCTGCGCGGCGGAGCATGCGCATCGGCTGATCTATGCGGCGGGGGAAGCGCCGCCGGAGCCTACGCCGATCGGGGTGACGTGCCGCCTGTGCCATCGCAGCCAGTGCATGGCGCGATCCGCGCCGCCGATCGGGCGGGATATGCTGCCGGAGGATTTCCGGCGGACCCACGCGCCGTTCGGGTTTGCGGACGGTTGAAGCGGCGGGGCCAGGCAATGCGGACAAATTTGGAGATGTCGGGAATGGTCATGAGCGGTCATCAGTTTTTCGTCACCCCGGACTTGATCCGGGGTCCCGCTTTTGCCTCTACACCGCGCCCAGCCCAAGGCAGCGGGACCCCGGATCAAGTCCGGGGTGACGAATAGGGGGGAGGGGTGACGAATAGGGGAACGTCCGCTCCCACCCAAATCGCCCGGTCCGGCGGATCCTGAGTCTTCCACGCCGCCTATCCCTCGATCAGGTCGAGATAGGCGACGACATCATTGTCGGTGGCAAGGAACAGGCCGTCCTGCATGTCCTGCGGCTGCCGCTCCGCGATGCGCAAGGCTTCGCTCAGGGGACCGTAGAACAGCGTCGTCGCACCGCCGCCGCCATCGGCGTCGCTGAGGTGGTAGAGGCGGACGGTGGCTGAGCCATAGGTGGTGCGCATGGGACGATTATCGGCGCCGCGGCGCGGGCATGCAAGCGGGATGCGTCGGGCCGGGGCGGACATGCCTTCCCGATCGCCTGGAAATCGATCCAGGAACCGTCAGCGCCGGTCCGTCACCTTGATCCCGCTCGCCAGGCGGTTCGGGCCGATCTTCACCGCATCGTCGGTGAAATTGGCGACGAAGCTGCTGTTGCGCTGCAGTCCCGGCACGAAGGAGGCGCTGTTGTTCGCGATGGAAAGGTTCGTGCTGTCCTGTTCCCGCCCCTCCGGCGCCACGGTGATGAAGGCGCTGTAATTGTCCTTGTCGCGCCCCTGCACCATCTCGTTGCCGCTGATCGTGCCGCTCGCCCCGTTGGACAGGTCGATCATATAGTTGGTGAGCCGCCCCCCGCTGTCGTCGAAGCTGTTGTCGGTGATGGTGACGCGGGGCGTGCGGGTTTTCAGATAATGGCCGCCATCGCCCTGGTCGAAGCGCGAGCGCGTGACCGACAGGCTGCCATAGCGGCCCGCATAGATGCCGTGGGCGCAGGCGAGGTCGCGGTCGCAGCGCCCCAGATGGCGGAAGGTCGACCTGTCGATGCTGATCGCGTTGCCCGGCGCGTCGCCCGTCAGAATGCCTTCCTCGCTGTTGCGGAACAGGCTGTTGGCGACGGTCAGGTTGCCGCTTTCCAGCCGGATGCCCGCACCATTGCCATCGGGCACGCGCAGATTCTGGAAGATGAGGCCGTCTATGGTGCTCGACCGGCCGCGCAGCACCAGCGCCGCCTTCTGCTCGCAGGCCACGCCGTCGAGGATGGCGGTGCCCGGCTTCTGCGCGCGGATGGTGACATCGCCGCCCTGCTGCACCGCGCATTGCGCATAGCTGCCCGGCGCCACCAGCACCGTGCCGCGGCCATTGCCGATCGCCCTGATCGCGTCCCCCAGCGTCGCATAGCTTCGCCCGCTTTCCGCCACGGTGAAGGGCGACGTCACCCCCTGCGCCAGCGCGGTTGCCGTCACGGCGGCGGATACAAGCAGGAGAGTCGAAAAAAGGCGCATATCCAAGGATATAGAGGAGCGCCTTTCTGCGGCCAATGCGGAGTCATGGTTAATGAAATATTGTTCCGCTATGGGACAGCGGGGAAAGGCCCCCTTGCGCCCGGCTGGGTTCCCGCGATTCCGCGACTTTGAGCAGTCCCCGCACATGCCGCATCATGACGGTTGGCGCGGGCGCGGTTGCGGGTTAAGCCTTGTCCGGACATGGTTTCCGCCCCTTCCCGTCCCTTTCCCGCCTGGCTGACCCTTTGCGGAGCCGCCCTGATGGCGGCGATGACGGGCGGCTGCTCTGACGAGGGGAGCGGACCGGTGACGGTCAGCGTGATCGGCAGCCCCGCCGATTTCGCCACGCCCCTGGAGAATCTGCCGGACCCCGGATCGAAGCTGTTCCTGGAAACCACCGCGCAGGGGCTGGTGGCGTTCGATGCCGGCGGCGAGATCCTGCCCGCCCTCGCCCAGCGCTGGATCGTGGAGGACGATGGCCGCAGCTATATCTTCCGCCTGCGCCGCGCCTTCTGGCCCGATGGGAGCAAGGTGCTGGCGAAGGATGTCGGGCGGCTGTTGACCGCGCGGATAGAGGCGCTGCGCCGGCTGGACCCCGCCGGGCCGCTGGACGCGGTGCAGGACGTGGTGGCGATGACGGGCGAGGTGATCGAGATCAGGCTGGCGGCGCCGCGCCCCTATGTGTTGCAGATGCTGGCCCAGCCGCAGATGGCGATCCTGTCGCGGGAGGGGGGAACCGGCCCCTATCGGCGGGAGAAGCGGGGCGGCGTTCCGGGGAAGGCGCTGGTGCTGACGCCGGTGGAGCGGGCCACGAACGAATCCGGCGACGAACTGCCGGTGCCCGCCTGGCAGACCCGGATCGTCCGGGCGGAGCGGGCGGCGCTCGCCATCACCCGTTTCCAGCAGGGCAAGGCCGCGCTCGTGCTGGGCGGGCGCTTTTCCGACCTGCCGCTGCTGGTGCCGGCGGGGGTCGACCGCGACGATGTGCGGATCGATCCGGTGCAGGGGCTGCTGGGACTGGCGGTGACGGGCCGGAGCGGGGCGAGCGGCAAGCTGCTGGAGGATGACGGCGTGCGGCGGGCGATCAACATGGCGATCGACCGCAGCCGCCTGCCGGTGATGTTCCCCGTCGGCGGCTGGGCCACGACAGAGCAGATCGTGCCGGGCCAGCTCGACCTGCCCGCGCCGCCCGCCGTGCCGGATTGGTCCCGCCTGTCGCAGGATGAACGCTGGGCGCAGGGACAGGCGGTCATGAAACGCTGGCGCAGCGAGCATGGCGATCCGCCGGCGTTGCGCGTGGCGCTGCCCAGGGGGCCGGGCTCCACCCTGCTGTTCGGGCTGGTGCGGCATGACCTGGGCATGATCGGCCTGGCTGTCGAGCGGGTCGACATGGCGGCCGATGCCGATCTGCGGCTGGTCGACGAGGTTGCGGCCTATGACAGCGCGCTCTGGTATCTGGGGCGGATCGGCTGCGCGCGGAAGGTGCATTGCTCGGCGGAGGCGGAGGCGCAATTGCAGGCGGCGAGCCTTTCCGCCAGCCTGGACGAGCGCATGGCCCGCGTGGCGCGGGCGGAGGCGCTGATGCAGGCGCATAACGGCTTCATCGCGCTGGGCGCGCCGGTGCGCTGGTCGCTGGTGGCGCGGCGGCTGACCGGCTTCATGGCTTCGCCCCGGGCGCGGCACCCATTGAACCATCTGTTCAGGAGCACCAACTAGAGCAACGAAAGCCGATGCTTGGAGGACGGATGATGGCGATTTCGCAGGACCAGTTCGACCGGATCGTGCGCGACATGCCCGGATTCGGCCGCGATCCGGCTTCGGTGCGCAGGCGGATCGAGATGATGGAGGCGATGCTGGAGGGGCTGTTCGTCCTTCCCGGCACCAACCGGCGGGTCGGGCTGGACAGTCTGGTGGGGCTGATCCCCGTGGTGGGCGATTTCGCCACGGCCGCCATGGGGGCGTGGATCGTGTGGGAAGCGCGGAACCTGGGCATGTCGAAATGGCAGCTCACGCGCATGGCGGCCAATGTCGGCTTCGACACGCTGATCGGCGCCATTCCCTTTGCCGGGGACGTTTTCGATTTCTTCTACAAGTCCAACAGCAAGAATCTGCGCATCATCCGCAGGCATCTGGACCGGCATCATCCTTCGACGGTGATCGTCGAGGGTTAGGCTGTATCGACATTCAGCCCTGGCGGCCTGCAAATGCGCCTAGCGGCGGGCAAGGGCCGCGGCGCATGCGCGACTTCAGGCAAAGGCGAAATCGAGGCCGATGTCGGCGGCCGGGGCCGACTGGGTGAGGCGGCCGACGCTGATATAGGTGACGCCGGTTTCCGCCTTGGCGCGGATGCTGTCCAGCGTGACGCCGCCCGACGCTTCGGTGGGGACGCGCCCGCCGACCAGCGTCACCGCCCCGCGCAGGGTGGGCGCGTCCATATTGTCGAGCAGGAGGTGCGTGGCCCCGGCGGCAAGCGCGGGTTCGATCTGGTCGACGCGGTCGACCTCCACGATGATGCTGGCGATCCCGGCGGCGGCGGCGCGGCGGACGGCTTCCTCGACCGATCCGGCGACGGCGACATGATTGTCCTTGATCATCGCCGCGTCCCAAAGCCCCATGCGGTGATTGGTCGCGCCGCCCATGCGGGTCGCATATTTTTCCAGCACGCGAAGGCCCGGAATGGTCTTGCGCGTGTCCAGCAGCGTCGCGCCGGTGCCCAGGATCGCGTCGACATAGGCGCGGGCCATGGTGGCGATGCCGGTCAGGTGCTGGACGGTGTTGAGCGCGGACCGCTCGGCCGTCAGCATGGCGCGGGCCTTGCCCCGGATGCGCATGATGTCGGTGCCCGCCGCCACGCGGTCGCCATCCTGCCGGAGCAGTTCGATCTCCACATCCGGGTCGAGCGCGCGGAAGAAGGCGGCGGCGATGGGCAGGCCCGCCAGCGTCACGGCGTCGCGGCTGTCCATCACGCCGTCGAACATCGCGTCGGCGGGAATCACCGCCTCGCTGGTGACGTCGCGGCCGTCCGGGCCAAGATCCTCCGCCAGGGTGGAGGCGACAAAGGCGTCGAGATCGAAGCCGGGGAGAGCGAAGGTCATGCTGCCGCCAGCCTTTTTGCGATCATCTCCATCATCGCCGCCTGCTCGCTGCCCGCCGGAAAGGTCCAGAAGTCGTGCTTGCGCCGCGGCCATGGCCAGTCGCGGCGCAGAATGCCGCGCAACCGCTTGTCCGATATGTGGTGGCGGCGCGCGATTTCCACGGCCGTGACCATGCGTTCCATCAGCGCGCGCCCAGATCACCCTGCCCGACCGTGCCGCTCGCCATTTCGAGCATGCGGTCGAGGCTTTTCTTCGCGGCGAGGCGCAGCCCCTCCTCCATCTCGATGCGCGGCTGGAGGTCGCGCAGCGCCAGATAGAGCTTCTCCATCGTGTTGAGCGCCATGTACGGGCAGATGTTGCAGTTGCAGTTGCCGTCCGCGCCGGGGGCGCCGATGAAGGTCTTTTCCGGCACCGCCTTCTGCATCTGGTGGATGATGTGCGGTTCAGTCGCGACGATCAGCGTGTCGCCGGGCATGGTCTTGGAAAATTCCAATATGCCGCTGGTCGAGCCGATATAGTCCGCGTGGTCGACGATGTGCGGCGGGCATTCCGGATGCGCGGCGATGGGCGCTTGCGGGTGCTGGGCCTTCAGCTTCAGCAGTTCGGTCTCGCTGAACGCCTCATGCACGATGCAGACGCCCGGCCAGAGCAGCATGTCGCGGCCGAGCTTGCGCTTCAGATAGCCGCCCAGATGCTTGTCGGGGCCGAAGATGATCTTCTGCTCCTTGGGAATCTGCGCCAGGATCTTTTCCGCCGAGGAGGAGGTGACGATGATGTCGGAAAGCGCCTTCACCTCCGCCGAGCAGTTGATGTAGCTGAGCGCGATATGGTCGGGATGCGCCTCGCGAAAGGCCTTGAACTGGGCGGGCGGGCAACTGTCCTCCAGGCTGCATCCCGCGTCCATGTCGGGCAGCACCACGATCTTTTCCGGCGAGAGGATCTTCGCCGTTTCCGCCATGAAGCGCACGCCGCAAAAGGCGATGACGTCCGCGTCCGTCTCCGCCGCCTTGCGCGAGAGTTCCAGGGAATCGCCCACGAAATCGGACAGGTCCTGGATTTCCGGCTTCTGGTAATAATGGCCGAGGATGACGGCGTTGCGTTCCTTGCGCAGCCGGTCGATCTCCGCGCGCAGGTCGATCCCCTGCGGGATTCCGGTGATGGCGTTCATGTCCCTACCCTGCTCCTTGAAGGGCCTTCATCCAGCGCCCCCTAACGGGCGTTCCGCCTGTTGACCAGTACCTCGTTGACAGGGACGATCCCTATTGCGATCGACCCGGCGAAGCGCCTCAGCGCAGCCGCCATCGCCCGTCCCCCGTCGCGGCGGCGATGCCGCGCCCGTCGAGGTCGATGAGATGCGCCAGCACCGAACGCCCCGCCGCGCTGTGCAGGCGCGGGTCGACGCCCTTGTACATTTCCACGACCATGTCGGGGATTTCCGACGCGCCGTTGCGTTCCAGGAAGCGCAGTATCTGGCCCTCCCGCTGCTTGCGATGGCCCATCATGCCGCGCACCAGCCGCTGCGGATTGTCGACCGGGTCGCCATGCGCCGGATAATAGACGGTGTCGGTCCGGTCGAGCAGCCGCTGCATCGAGGCCATATAGGCCGCCATGTCGCCGTCGGGTGGGGAAACGATGCTGGTGGACCAGCCCATCACATGATCGCCGGTGAACAGGGCCTTTTCCTCCAGCAGCGCGAAGCAGAGATGGTTGGAGGTGTGGCCGGGCGTGGCCACGGCGGCGAGCGTCCAGCCCCGGCCGCCGATCCGTTCGCCGTCCGCCAGCACGCGGTCCGGGCGATAGGCCGCGTCGAAGGCGGCGTCGGCGCGGGGGCCATCATCCTCCAGCGTCAGCGGCGCGCAACCGATGACCGGCGCGCCGGTCCGCTCGCCCAGCGGCGCGGCGGCGGGGCTGTGGTCGCGATGGGTGTGGGTGCAGAGGATCGCCGTCACCGGACGCCCCCCTATCGCCTCGATCAGCGCGGCCAGATGCGCCGGATCGTCCGGACCGGGATCGATCACCGCCACATCCTCCGCGCCCACCAGATAGGTCTGCGTGCCCGTATAGGTGAAGGGCGACGGATTGGGCGCCAGCACGCGCCCCACCAGCGGGGAAAGCCGCATCAGCGCGCCGGTCGGAAGGTCGGCCAGGTCGAAGGGAGTTGCCATGTCCCATCCCATGTGCCCATTTCCGGGCGGTTTTCAAGGGCGATCCCCTGCCCTATCATGGCGCCATGGCGGCGGACGATCTTTGCGAACAGTGGCGGCGGCATCTGGCGCTAGACCGGCGGCGCTCGATGCATACGGTGCGCGCCTATGTGGCGACCGCCGAGCGATTGCTGGCCTTTCTGGAGGAGCATCGCGGCGAAGCGGCGACGGCGGCGATGCTGGCGGGGATCGAACAGGCCGACCTGCGCGCCTTCCTGACGGTGCGGCGGATGGACGGGATCGGCAATGTCTCGGCGGCGCGGGAATTGTCGGCGGTGCGGGGTTTCCTGCGCTTCGTCGGCGGGGAGGATGCGCGGGTGCCGATGCTGAAGGGGCCTCGCGTGAAGCGCGGCCTGCCCCGCCCGGTCTCGCCCGACGAGGCGGTGGCGCTGGCCGGGGACATCGCCGAAACGGCGCGGGAGGAATGGATCGGCGCCAGGGATTGGGCGGTGCTGCTGCTGCTTTACGGGGCAGGGCTGCGCATCGGGGAGGCGATGGCGCTGACCGGCGCGGTGCTGCCCCTGGGAGAGACTTTGCGCGTCACCGGCAAGCGGGGCAAGACGCGGATCGTGCCGCTGCTGCCCCAGGTGCGGAAAGCGATGGAGGCCTATGTGGCGCTCTGCCCCTTCGGGCAGGAGAAGGACGCGCCGCTGTTCCGGGGGGTCCGGGGCGGGCCGCTGTCGCCTGCGCTGATCCGCCGGGCCGTGCAGGGCGCGCGAGGGCGGCTGGGGCTGTCCGACCGGACGACGCCCCATGCCTTGCGGCACAGCTTCGCGACGCACCTGCTGGGGCGCGGGGCGGATTTGCGGTCGTTGCAGGAGTTGCTGGGCCATGCCAGCCTGTCCTCCACGCAAATCTATACGCAGGTGGATGCGGCGCATCTGCTTGATGTTTACCGGAACGCGCATCCGCGGGCGTGAAGTCCATTCCCTCGTCTGAACTGGGTTCCTGCCTTCGCAGGAACACGGCATATCCCCGGATCAGCCCCTGGGTTTCCAGGTCGCCAGCCGCCAGAGGTAGAAGAGGACCGCCCCCACCACGCAGGCCGTCGCCACCGGCCCCACATATTTGTCGATGTCGCGGAAATTCTGCCCCAAAATATAGCCCGCATAGGCGAGAATGATATTCCACACCAGCGCCCCGCCGCTGGTCCACAGCAGGAAGCGGACATGCCCCATGCGGAACAGCCCGGCGGGCAGCGAGATCATCGTGCGGAAGGCGGGCATGAAGCGGAAGACGAACACCACGATCTGCCCATATTTGCCGAAGATATGGTCGAGCGCCTCGACATCCTTCCACTCCAGCGTCGCCCAGCGGCCATAGCGGTCGACGAGCGGCTTCAACCGGCCGAAGCCCAATATATGGCCGACCAGATACCAGAAATAATTGCCGACGGTGGTGCCGACGGTGCCCGCGAACAGCAGCCATCCCATCTCCATCCGGCCCTGGCCGACGCGGATGCCGCCGATGCCCATGATGAGCTCGGACGGGATCGGCGGAAATATGTTCTCGATCACCATCAGGGCGAAAATGCCCCAATAGCCGCCCGCGTCGATCAGGCGGAGAACCCAGTCGGTCATGATGCGACGTGGCTCAGGCGGCCGCCCGCGCCGCCAGCCGGGCGTCGATCGCGTCCCAGATCATGCCGCCCGTGTCGGTGCCGTTGAAGGCGTCGATGGAAACGATGCCGGTGGGCGAGGTCACGTTGATTTCCGTCAGCCATTCACCGCCGATCACGTCGATCCCGACGAAAAGAAGCCCGCGCCGCTTGAGTTCCGGGCCAAGGGCTTCGCAGATTTCCAGTTCGCGTTCGGTGAGGACGGTCTTGGCCGCCGATCCGCCGACGGCGAGGTTGGATCGGATTTCCCCCGCGCCGGGAATGCGGTTGACCGCGCCCGCGACTTCGCCGTCGACCAGCACGATGCGCTTGTCGCCCTCCGCGACGCCGGGAATGAAGGCCTGGACCATGAAGGGTTCGACCCAGGATGCGTTGAACAGTTCCACCAGCGCGGACAGATTCGCGCCGGACCGCCCGACATGGAAGACGGCGTTGCCCGCATTGCCGTAAAGCGGCTTCACCACGATCTCGCCATGCTGGGCGAGAAAGGACTTCACCTGCTCCAGGTCGCGGGTGATCATGGTGGGCGGCATGAAGCGCGCATAATCCAGCACGAACAGCTTTTCCGGCGCGTTGCGGACGGAGGCGGGGTCGTTCACCACCAGCGTCTCCTCCTGCACCCGCTCCAGAAGATGGGTGGCGGTGATGTAGCTGAGGTCGAAGGGCGGATCCTGCCGCATCAGCACCACGTCGACGTCGCGGCCGAGGTCCAGCATCTCCGGCTCGCCGAAGACGAAATGGTCGCCTTCGACCTTCTGCACCTTCACCGGGCGGGCCTTGGCCAGCACGCGACCGTCGCGATAGGTGAGGTCGGGGGCGAGATAATGATAGAGCCGGTGCCCCCGCGCCTGCCCCGCCAGCATGATGTGGAAGGTCGAATCGCCGCCGATCCTGATCCCCTCCATCGGGTCCATCTGCACGGCGACGGTGAGCGGGTTGAGCTGGGTCACTGCAATCATTTCCTCTTCTTCCGTTCGTGCTGAGTAGGGCTGAGCTTGTCGAAGTCCCGTATCGAAGCACCGTCCCGCACCCGCCCTTCGATACGCCCCTTCGACAAGCTCAGGGGCTACTCAGGGCGAACGGAGGTCGAGTCAGCCCCCATGCCAGACATTCGCCAGATGGCGCGGCGGGCGGCCCGGTGCAAGGAGCATCACGTCGATTCGCATGTCGTCGCCCGGTTTCGCGAGGTCGTGGAACAGGATTTCCGCCGCCGCGGCGACCCGCGAAAGGCGGCGTTCGTCGATGGCGAGGTCGAGATCGGCGCCGGTGGCGCGGGCCTTCACCTCGACAAAGGCGAGCATCCCGCCGCGCCGGGCGACCAGGTCGACCTCTCCGGCGGGCGTGCGCATACGGCGGCCGACGATCTGCCAGCCCTTCAGGCGCAGCCACCAGCCGGCGATCCGTTCCGCCTGCCGCCCGCGTTTTTCGGCGGCCTGACGCCTCACGCCTTGAGTTCCAGCGCCCGGTCGTAGAGGGCGCGGCGGTCGAGGCCCAGTTTCTTCGCCACCTCCCCCGCCGCCTTGGAGACGGGGAGGCGTTCCATGGCTTCGAGCAGGGCGGCGTCGGCATCCTCCGCGCTGGCGGGCGGGGCTTCGCCGGGCTGGCCGACGATGACGACGATCTCCCCCTTGGGCGGGGCGTCGGCATAGCGGGCGGACAGTTGGGTAAGGGTCCCGGTGGCGGTTTCCTCGAACGCCTTGCTGATCTCGCGGGAGACGGCGGCTTCGCGGTCGCCCAGATGCTCGGCCATGGCGGCCAGGCTTTCCGACAGGCGCGGGCCGCTTTCGTAGAAGACCAGCGTGGCGCGCAGCGCGGCGACCTCAGCCAGCGCGTCGCCGCGCGCCTTCCGCTTGGACGGCAGGAAGCCCATGAACAGGAAACGGTCGGTCGGCAGGCCCGACAAAGTGAGCGCGGCGATGGCGGCGCTCGGCCCCGGCAGCGTCGTGATCCGGCGGCCGGCGGCGCGGGCGTCGCGCACCAGCTTGTACCCCGGATCGGAGATCAGCGGAGTTCCCGCGTCGGACAGCAGCGCGACCGATTCGCTCGCCATCCGCTCGATCAGGCGGGCGCGCACCCCTTCGGCGCTATGGTCGTGATAGGGGACCATCGGCCGGTCCGACCCGGCATGGCGCAGCAGGCGTGCGCTGACCCGTGTATCTTCCACGGCGATCACGTCGGCAAGGCGCAGGACTTCGGCCGCGCGGGGGGTAAGGTCTCCAAGGTTGCCGATCGGCCCTGCAACGATGTAAAGCCCAGCCTCAAGCCCAGAACCATCAAGATCAACAATATCAGTTTCCATAAGGATGCCAGATGACAGAGACGGATGCCCCCCGGCAAGCGGACTTGTTCGCTGCCATGAAACGCGCCGGGCGGATTTTGTTCGCAGCCACCGCGCTGCTGGTCGCCGCCTGTCAATCCATCGTGCCCAAAGGCCCCGGCCCGGCCCAGACCGGCCCGACGCAGACCGGCCCCGAAGTGACCGAGGGCCTGCCCACCGACACGCTGCGCCACCGCGTCGCGCTGCTGGTGCCGATGAGCGGTCCCAATGCGGGCGTCGGCCAGTCCATCGCCAATGCGACCACGCTGGCGCTGCTGGACACCAAGGCCGACAAGGTGCGCATCACCACCTACGACACCGGCGTCGGCGCGGCGGCGGCGGCGAACAAGGCGCTGGCGGACGGCAACAAGCTGATCCTGGGGCCGTTGCTGGCGGAGGATGCGCGGATCGTCGGACCCATCGCTGCGCGGGCGAACGTGCCGGTGATCAGCTTCTCCAACGACACCAGCGTCGCCGGAAACGGCGTCTACATCATGGGCTACAACCCCAACCAGTCGATCGAGCGGGTGGTGGAATTCGCCAGGGGCAAGGGCCTGTCCAAATTCGCCGCGCTGGTGCCCAAGGGAACCTATGGCGAGCGGTCGGGCACGGCCCTGCTGCGCGCGGTCGAGGGCGCGGGCGCAACCGTGGTGTCGATGCAGACATTCGACCGCAGCGCCGCCTCCATCACGGCGGCGGTCAGGAAATTGCAGGCGTCCTCCAGCTATGACGCGCTGCTGATCGCGGACAGCGGCCGCGTGGCGATGCAGGTCGCGCCGATCGTGCGGAAGAATGGCGGCGCGACGGCGCGGCTGCTGGGCACCGAATTGTGGAATACGGACAGCGGCCTGGCGTCCAGCCGGGTGCTGCGCGGCGCATGGTTCGCCAGCGTTTCGGATGGGCTCTACAGCCAGCTCGCGACCAAATATCGGGCGCGCTACGGCAATGCGCCGTTCCGGCTGTCGGCTTTGGGTTATGATTCGGTGCTGCTGACGGTGCGGATTGCCCGCGACTGGAAGCCGGGCACGACCTTCCCGGCGGCGCGGCTGCGCGATGCGGGGGGTTTTGCCGGGATCGACGGGGCGTTCCGCTTCGGCCGCGACGGCATTGCGGAACGGGCGCTGGAAGTGTCGGAGATCGGCGCGGGAGCGTTCACGGTGGTGGCTCCGGCGCCCCGGTCTTTTGCGGAGTAAGGGCGCCTCCCCGCTTCTCGCGGGAACGACAGGGAGTTCAGCTTTTGACTCGCCCCACGGGCAGGATCAGCGGCCACTTTCCGTCTGCCTCGATGCGCGCTGCAATGCCGTACACTTGGGCGAGATTCCGCTCCGTCAGCACCTCCAGCGGCGCGCCGTCGGCCACCGGCGAGCCGTGGTCCATCAGCACCAGCCGGTCGCAATAGCGGGCCGCCATGCCCAGGTCGTGCAGCACGGCGACGACCAGCGATCCCGCCCGCGCCTCCGCCTTCAGCAGGTCCATGACGTCGATCTGATGCCCCGGATCGAGCGCGGCCAGAGGCTCGTCCACGATCAGCGCGGGGGCGCCGACCGCCAGCGCCCGGGCCAGCAGCACGCGGGCGCGCTCGCCGCCGGACAGTTCGGTCGCGACCCGCCCCTTCAGATGCAGCGCATCGGCGCGCATCAGGGCGGCGTCGATCAGCGCCTCATCCTCCGCGGAAAGGCGGGACAGCGGCCCCAGATGCGGCAGGCGGCCCAGCGCCACCAGCCGCTCCACCGCCAGCGGCCAGTGCAGCGCCTGCCCCTGCGGCAGATAGGCGATGCGCCGGGCGATCTCCTGCCGGCTGAGCCGGCCGCTATCGACGCCGTCGATGAGGACCGTGCCGCCCGCCCGCGGCACCAGCCCCAGCAGCGCCCGGATCAGGGTCGACTTGCCGGCGCCGTTCGGCCCGATAATGCCCAACAGGCATCCCGGCTCCAGCAGCAGGTCGACGCCGTTCACCGCCGGATGCCGGCCCAGCCTGATGGAAAGCGCCTGCGCGCGGATCGTCACCATAGCCGCCGCTCCCGCATCAGGTGGATCAGGAAGACGGGCACGCCCAGCAAGGCCGTCAGCACCCCCAGCTTGAGTTCGCTGCTGGTCGGGATCAGCCTGACGCCGATGTCCGCCAGCGTCAGCAGCGCCGCCCCGCCCAGCATGGAGGGCAGCAGGATAGCGGAGGGCGAACGGTCGGTCAGCGGCCGCACCAGATGCGGCACGATCAGCCCGACGAAGCCGATGGCCCCGGACACCGCCACCGCGCCGCCCACGCCTATGGCGACGCCCAGCATCAGGCGGATGCGCGCCCGGCGAAGGTCGATGCCCAGCGCCTGCGCCCCATCCTCCCCCAGCGTCAGCGCGTCCAGCGTCCGCCCGTCCGCGATCAGCAGCGCCGCGCCGACGGCAACGCAGGGCAGCGCGATCCAGACATGGCTGTAGGCGCGGTTTTCCAGACTGCCCATCAGCCAGCTCATGATCTCCATCGCCGCGAAGGGATTGGGCGAGAGATTCAGGGACAGGCTGATCCCCGCCCCGCTCAGCGTGGCGATGGCGATCCCCGCGAGGATCAGGGTAAGGGGGCTTTCGGCAGGGCCGGCCAGCAGGAACAGCGCGCCGATGCCGATCAGGCTGGTGAGGATGGCGAGTGCCGGAAGCGCCAGCGGATGCACCTGCGCCAGCCCGAAATACAGCGCGCAGACGGCGCCGAGGGCCGCAGCATTGGACACCCCCAAGACCGAAGGTTCGGCCAGCGGGTTGCGCAGATAGCCCTGAAGCGCGGCGCCGGCGAGGCCCAGCATCGCCCCGACGATCAGGCCGAGCAGCATGCGCGGCAGGCGCAGGTCGATCAGGATGGCGCGGGCGACATCGTCGCCGCCGCCGGTCAGGACGGCAAGGATGCGCTCCGGAGAGAGCGGCACGGCCCCCAGCGTGACAGAGCCGAGGGCGGCGATCAGCATCAACAGGATCAGCGCGGGGATCAGCAGCGGGTGACGGCGGACGCTCATGGCTTGCGCGGCCTTCGTTGCTTGCTACAGCGTGCCGTGCTCCTGCGAAGGCAGGAGCATGGTGGTTTGTTGAGGCACAATCCGGGAGCAGCAGCGTGCGGCGCAGAATAATCTTTACAGCGTTCTGCGCCCTGGTCCTGACCGGCGCGGCGCCCACCCAACCCCGGCGCATCGTGTCGCTCAACACCTGCGCCGATCAATATGTGCTCGCTCTGGCCGACCCGGCGCAGATCGCGGCGCTCAGCCCCTATGGGCACGACCCGGAACTGTCGGCGGCGGTCGGCAAGGCCCGCGCCTTCCGCACGCTCAAGCGCCCGGCGGAGGAAGTGCTGGCGCTGCGGCCCGACCTGCTGATCGGCTTTCCCGAAAACGACGGCGTCGTCGGCGCGCCTCCGGGCCGATGGCGGACTTTGGGGCTGGCGAGCGCGGACGGCTATCCCATGATCCTGGCGCAGATCCGTCAGGTTGCAGCGGCGGTCGGCCATACCGAACGGGGCGAAGCGCTGATCCGGGCCATGAATCGCGACCTCGCCGCCCTGCCCCGCCCGAAGCGTCGCGGGGTTGCCGCCTATTATCAGCGGCGCGGCTATATGACCGGCACCGGCACGCTGGTCGACGACCTGATGCGGCGCGTGGGGCTGGTCAATCTGGCGGGCAGGCTGGGCAAGCCGGCGCTGTCGCAACTGTCGCTGGAGGAGATGATCGCCGCCCGCCCCGACTGGCTGATCGTGGAGAGCGGCAGCGAAGAGGTGGTCGATCAGGGGACGGAGATGCTGCGCCATCCCATATTGCGCGCCATTCCGCGCATCCGCCTGCCGCAGGCGTGGACGGTGTGCGGCGGCCCCGCCTATGTCGATGCGGCGCGGAGCATCGCTGCGCAGCTTGACGGCGCTGCGCACAAGGGCATGGCGCAGCTTGACGGAGCCGTGCGCAAGGGCGCGGCGCGGGTGAACGCCGCGCCGCGCCATTAGGCTATTTTCAGAAGCGCACACGCACGCCGCCGAAGGCCGAGCGGCCATATGTGCCATAGCCATAGACAGTGGCATATTTCTCATCGGTCAGATTGTCGATGCGGCCGTAGATCTCCAGATTCTCCCGGATCGGGAAGGATGCCCGCACGTCCGTCACGGCATAGCCGTCCAGCCGGATCGCGTTGGTCGCATCGTTGAAGCTGTCGCCCACCATCGTCACGGTCGCGCCGGTCGACAGGCCGAAGGGCCAGACATAGTCCGCCGAAACGCTGACCGCATCGGCGGCGCGGCGCGGCAGCCGGGCGTCGGTATTGCGGTCGCGCGCATCGACATGGCTGTAGGCGGCCGTGACCGTCAGCGCATCGACAGGCTTCAGGGCCAGCATCGCCTCCACGCCCTTGGCGCGGGTGCGGTCCAGATTATTGTACCCGCCGTAAAGGCCGATCGAATAATCATAGTTGATCTGGTCTTTGGTGTCGCGGCGGAACGCCGTGACAGAGAGGATCGCCCGGTCGCCATCCAGCCTTTGGTCGAAGCCGATGTCGTAGCTTTTCGACCGCTCCGGACGCAGGCCCGCATTGCCGACATCGGCGCCGTAAAGCTGATAAAGGGACGGGGCCTTGAACCCTTCGCCATAGCTCATGCGGATATTGGTCGCGCCGGCGTTGGGCGTGTAGTTGGCATTGGCGCCGAAGGTGGTCGCGCCGCCGAACTGGCTGTGATCGTCATGCCGCGCGCCGGCGGTCAGCGACAGGCCGGCGACCGGCTTCACGATGGCCAGCGCATAGACGCTGTCGACATCGGCCTTGTGGCTTTCCACCGAGCCGAAGCCGGAGAAGTCATAGTCGGGCCGTTCATGTTCATAGCCGAAGACCAGCTTCGCCTGATCGACCGGCTGATAGACGCCCTCATATTCGAAGCGCAGATTGGTGCCCGAATAGCCATAGGGGCCGAATGCGGATGTATAGTCGCGGTCCATGCGGAACCAGGTCACGGCCGCCCGGTTGGTGAGCCTGCCGTCGAACAGCTCCAGGTTCAGCCCGGCATAGCCGACATATTGATCCGATTTGGAAGTGTCCGCTGTGCTGTCCAACACGCCGTTGTCGGTATCCAGATCGGCATGGATATAATAGCCGCGCAGGTCGAGGCTGAGCGTATCGGTGAAGGCCAGCTTCAGCTTGGCGTTGGCGGCGATATTCTCATAGCCGTCCTTTTCCGTGCCATTGGCGGCGGAGGAAATGCCGTCGGTGTTGAAATAGGCGATGCCAACGCCGCCCGATGCGATGCCGCTGCCGCCCGAAACGTCCGCCTTGGCGTTCAGCGTGTCGCTATAGCCGTAATCGACCGATGCATTGCCCGCGAAACCGGCGGCAGGCGTGCCGGTCATGACGTTGACGACGCCGCCGACCGCCTGGCTGCCATAGGCGATGGAGTTGGACCCCCGCAAAATTTCGATCCGCCGGATATTGCCGGTCAGCAGATTGCCGAAATCGTACATGTCGCCAATGCCGCTGGTGTCGTTGACCTTGACCCCGTCGATCAGCACCAGCGTCTGCGTCGTTTCAGCGCCGCGCAGCGAAACGCCGGTCACCCCGCCCAAGCTGCCGCTGCGGTTGAAGCGCACGCCCGGCGTGGTCGCCAGCAGGTCCACGACGCTGACGCTCTGGCGGGTGCGGATGGTGTCGGCGTCGATGACGGTGACGGCCTGGCCGACCTCGTCGCGGGGCTGCTCGATGCCCAATGCGGTGACGATGATCTCGTCATCATCGGCGGCGAGGGCGGGCGCGGCCGCGAGCAAAGCGGCAAGAGAGAGGGTGGCTTTCAACATTATATCTGTTTCCCTGAGCGTCGCTGCGACTTCATGGCTCAGGGCATCCGCTCATCGCGGTCGGCGCAGGGGGAAGTCGACGCCAGTGCCCTCCCCCGCACCGATGCGGCCCTGCGCCGCTTCGTCGCTCAGACGGAAAACACCGTGCCATGGCCAACACCTGGGCCAGGGCAAGAGCGACCGTGCGCCGGCAGGTCTCCTGGCTCGCGGGTCAACGCAGCGATGCATGCCTTCCCGGACTTGCGTCCAGTGGCCGGTCCATGGACCGAAGTGCATCGCGCTCACCGCTTACAGTTGCAGGGACAGCCGCGGAATAGGACGGTTTCCCGCCCGCACCGCATTCCCGTTTTCAGCCCTTTGGGGGCACCGGCGCGATCTTCTTTGCGCGCGAGGGTTTGTCCCCGCCCGCGCCGCGCGCCATAAGGGAAAGCGAGGACAATGCCAAGCGGCATGAGGAGGGACGGAATGCGATTGCTGGGCGCGGTTCTGGCCGGGGGACGATCCAGCCGCTTCGGCAGCGACAAGGCCTTGGCGATGCTCGATGGGCGGACATTGCTGGATCATGCGGCGGCGGCGCTGGGCGCGCATGTCGAGACGGTGGTGATTTGCGGGCGGCACGTTCCGGGAATGACCGGGCTGGCGGACCGGCCGGCGGCGGACATGGGACCGTTAGGGGGGCTGAACGCCGCGCTGCATCATGCGGCGGCGCAGGGTTATGACGCGGTGCTGACGACGGGGTGCGACGTTCCGGTCTATCCGGACGGGTTGGCGCAGGCCTTGATCGGGGATGGCGCGGCGATCCTGAAGGGGCAGCAACTGGCCGGCTTCTGGCCCGCTTCATTGGCGGGAGAGCTGGATGCGCATCTGGCCGAGGAGAATAGCCGGGCGATCCATGGCTGGCTGGAGCGGGTCGGGGCGCGGATCGTGGAGCGGCCGGAGTTCGTGCTGCCCAATATCAACCGGCCGGAGGATCTGGAGCGGTTCACTTTTCCCCGATTGGGCTGAGCCTGTCGAAGGGTTCGGCTTCTCTTGAGGAGAAAAGGGCTTCGACAGGCTCAGCCCGAACGGAGGTAGGGTTGGTCGTCAGGCCCGGACGGTAGCACTCTCAACCACTTCCACCGGCAAATGGGTTCCCGCCACTGCTTCCCCGATCAGCAGCAGGGTTGGGTCTTCGTCGCTGATCGTCGCCACCAGGAAGGCCAGCGCCGACAGCTTGCCCCGGATCAGCCGTTCATTGGGGAGCGAGACATTGACCGCCACCATCACCGGCGTTTCGGGATCGCGCCCGGCGGCGATCAGCGAGCGGCTGATTTCTCCGGCAGCGGCGCGGCCCATATAGATGCCGAGCGTGCCGCCCGGCCGGGCCAGCGCTTCCCAGTCGAGCTTCAGCGGCTCGCCTGCCTTCAGATGCGCCGTCACCAGCGTCAGTCCCCGCGCCACGCCGCGCAGGGTGAGCGAGGCATGGCCGTTCGCCGCCGCCGCGCTGGCGGTGGTGATGCCGGGGCAGATGCGCACGGCGACGCCCGCCTCCGCCAGATGCTCCATCTCCTCCGCCGAGCGGCCGAAGACCGAGGGGTCGCCCCCCTTCAGCCGCACGACGCGCTTGCCCGCCTTCGCCGCCGCCAGCAGCAGGTCGTTGATGCTTTCCTGCGCCTTGCTGTGGCGGCCGGAGCGTTTGCCGACGCTGACCCGCTCGACGCCCTGCGGGATCAGGTCCAGCACCCCCGGCCCCACCAGCGCGTCGTGGAAGACGATCTCCGCCGCAGCGATCAGCTTTTCGGCCTTGCGGGTCAGCAGGTCCGGGTCGCCGGGGCCTGCGCCCACCAGCCAGACCTCGCCGGGGGCGATAAGCTCATTCGGCTGCATGAAGCGTCTCCTGCAATGTCTGGGTGAGGATATTGGCGAGCGCGGGGCGGCACGATCCGCAATTGGTCCCCGCCCCCAGCGCCTTGCCGACGGCGGCGACGTCGACCAGATCCTGCTCGCGGATGGCGGCGACGATCTGGTTCAACCCGATGTCGAAGCAGACGCAGACGGTCGCGCCCTTTTCCGGCTGGCTGCCCGGTCCCCGCGCCGCGAGGACGGAGCCGCCGACTCCCTCTGCCTGCAACTGGCCGATCAGCCAGTCGCGCGAGGGCAACAGGCCGGTGCGCGTCACGAACAGCACGCCGTTCAGCCTGCCTTCGCTGATGGTCGCGACGCGCCGGGTGCCGCGGGAGGCGTCCATGGCCTCGACCCGGTCGCCCTTCGGAAGAAAGGCGTCGAGGCGGGCCGGGTCGCCATTGCCGGCGATCTCGTACAGCGCGCCGCCCGGAACGGTGATCCGGGTGGACCAGAGGCAGGGCAGCTTCACCGGCTCATCGCCGCGCAGGATGAGGAAACCGCTCCACTCGGTCGCGACCTTCTCGACGCTGGCCGGGGTGGATTTGAAGCCGGGCTGGCCCGAATGCGGATCGACCAGCGGACGAGGGAGCAGGCCGGTGCGGCCGCCGCTCGACATCTGGTCGGTCCAGTGGATCGGCGTGAAGATCTCGCCGGGGCGCTGGCCTTCGCTCAGGCTGACGCGGAAGATGCTGTTGCCCTGCGCCGTCTGGACGCGGGCAAGGTCGCGGTCGACGATGCCCAGCGCCTCGGCATCCTTCGGATGGATTTCGACCTGCGGCTCCTCGCGATGGCGCGCGAGTTTCGGGGACAGGCCGGTGCGGCTCATCGTGTGCCACTGGTCGCGGTAACGCCCGGTGTTGAGCGTCATCGGCCAATCCCGCAGCGGCTCCTGAACCTCCATCTGCCTGGTCAGGACCAGTCGCGCCTTGCCGTCCGGCGTCGGGAAGCGGCCGTCGGCGAAGGGCGTGCCGCCCCAGCGGAACGGCTCCATGGCGTCATAGGCGTCGTTGCCGATGGTCGCATGGGAGCGCAGGTTGAGCAGCCGCTCTCCGTCATTCCGATAGGCGGTCAGGCGGGCATGTTCGCGCCAGATGTCGGCGGGCCGATCATAGGCGAAGGCGCTGCGCCATCCCATGCGGCGGGCGACTTCCTTGACGATCCACCAGTCCGGCTTCGCCTCTCCCGGCAGCGGCAGGAAGGGTCGCTGGCGGCTGATCGTGCGGTCCGAATTGGTGACGGTGCCGTCCTTTTCCCCCCATCCGGCGGCGGGCAGGCGGACATGGGCATGCGTGCTGCTGTCGGTGTCGGCCATGATGTCCGACACGACGAGGAAGGGGATCGCCTCCAGCGCCTCCCGCACGCGGCCCGCGTCGGGCATGGAGACGGCGGGGTTGGTCGCCATGATCCAGAGCGCCTTGATCCGGCCTTCGTTGATGGCGCGGAACAGGTCGACCGCTTTCAGGCCCGGCTTGGTGGCCATGGCGGGGGCGGCCCAGAAGCGGCCCACCCGCTCCACATTTTCCGGCGCGAAATCCATATGGGCGGCAAGGCTGGAGGCAAGGCCGCCGACTTCGCGGCCGCCCATGGCGTTGGGCTGGCCGGTGATCGAGAAGGGCGCCGCGCCCGGCTTGCCGATGCGGCCGGTGGCGAGGTGGACGTTGATGATCGCGTTCACCTGGTCGGTGCCGCGGATCGACTGGTTGATGCCCTGGCTGAACAGCGTGACGGTGCGCGGCGTGGCGGCGAACAGCTTGTAGAATTGTTCCAGCAGCGCGGGCGCGACGTCGCAGGTCTTCGCCGTCGTCCAGAGGTCGTGCCCGGCGCGGACATGATCCCAGAAATCTTCGGGCGCGCTGACATGATCGGCGAGGAAGGCGGGGTCGGTGGCGCCCTCCGCCGCTACCCAAGCGAGCAGGCCGTTCATCAGGGCGACGTCGGTGCCGGGCTTCACCGGCAGATGCAGGTCCGCGCCTTCGCAGCTTTCGGTGCGGCGCGGATCGATGACGACGAGCTTCGTCCCGCGCGCGGCGCGGGCCGCCTGGATGCGCTGGTAGACGATCGGGTGGCACCATGCGGTGTTGGAGCCGACCAGCACGATCAGGTCCGCTTCGTCCAGATCGTCATAGCTGGCGGGCACCACATCCTCGCCAAAGGCGCGATTGTGCCCGGCGACCGCGCTCGACATGCAGAGGCGGCTGTTGGTGTCGATGTTCGCCGAGCCGATAAAGCCCTTCATCAGCTTGTTGGCGACATAATAATCCTCGGTCATCAATTGACCGGAGACGTAGAAGGCCACGCTGTCGGGACCGTGGCGGTCGATGGTTTCGCGGAATTTCCGCGCCACCAGGTCCAGCGCCTTGTCCCAGCTTGCGCGCCTGTTGCCGATCATCGGGTGCAGCAGGCGCCCCGTCAGGCCCACCGTTTCGCCCAGATGCGTGCCCTTGGAGCAGAGGCGGCCGGCATTGGCGGGATGCGCCTCATCGCCCTTGATGTCGGCCGAGCGCGGCCCGGTCGGCGTGGCCGAAATGCCGCAGCCGACGCCGCAATAGGCGCAGGTGGTGCGGACACTTGTCATAGCCCCTCCCTTTCAAGGGAGGGGTTGGGGTGGGTGGGAGCCTGCAGCACTACCGTCGCGGGCGCCGCGGGCGCGGCGCACCCACCCCCGGCTCCTCCCTTGAAAGGGAGGGGAGAAAGGAGACTGACCTTCATGCAGCCGCCTTGAGCGAGGCCGGGCGGGCGATCAGGATGCGGCCGCCCTCCTGCTTGACCGCGACGGTCGGGGTGCAGCCCTCGTCATTGCCCTGCGCTTCGCCCGTCTTGAGCGCGATGTTCCAGTTGTGCAGCGGGCAGGCGACGCTGTGGCCGTGGACGATGCCCTGGCTCAGCGGGCCTTTCTTGTGCGGGCATTCGTTGACCAGCGCGAAGACATGGTCGTCGCCGGTGCGGAAGACGGCGATTTCCTTCTGTCCGGCAATCCGCACCGTGCGGGCGCCGCGCTGGGGAATGTCGGCCAGCGTTCCGATGTCGATCCAGTCGGTCATGTGGTTCACTCCGCGGCGATGGCGCCAAAGGGCATTGGGGGTTCGAGGTGCTGGTGCAGTTCGCTGTCCGCACCGGCCGCGCGCTGCGCCCAGGGGTCTTCCTGGGAGAAGCTCTGCGAATAGAGGAAGCGGCTGCGCAGCGCCTCGCGGCCCGCTTCGTCCTCGACGATCCGCCGCTTCACATAGTCGACGCCGACGCGCTCGATCCAGGGCGCGGTGCGCTCCAGATAGCGGGCTTCCTCGCGGTAGAGCTGGATGAAGGCGGCGCAATAATCCAGCGCCTCCTGCTCGGTCGAGACCTTGCACAGCAGGTCGGTGGCGCGGACATGGATGCCGCCATTGCCGCCGACATGCAGTTCATAGCCCGAATCCACGCAGACCACGCCGAAGTCCTTGATCGTCGCTTCCGCGCAGTTGCGGGGGCAACCGGAGGCAGCGATCTTGAACTTGTGGGGCATCCACGATCCCCAGGTCATCCGCTCTATCTTGACGCCGAGGCCGGTCGAATCCTGCGTGCCGAAGCGGCACCATTCGGACCCGACGCAGGTCTTCACCGTGCGCAGCGACTTGCCATAGGCATGGCCCGAAACCATGCCCGCGGCGTTGAGGTCCGCCCAGACGGCGGGCAGGTCTTCCTTCCTGATGCCGAAAATGTCGAGGCGCTGGCCGCCCGTCACCTTCACCATCGGGGCGTTATATTTCTCGACCACATCGGCGATGGCGCGCAGTTCGCGCGGGTTGGTGAGGCCGCCCCACATGCGCGGCACCACCGAATAGGTGCCGTCCTTCTGGATGTTGGCGTGCATGCGCTCATTGACGAAGCGGCTCTGCTGGTCGTCCTGATATTCGCCGGGCAGCGCGCAGAGCAGATAATAGTTGAGCGCGGGGCGGCAGGAGGAGCAGCCGTCCGGCGTCGACCAATGCAGCAACTGCATCACCTCCGGGATGGAGCGCATATTCTGCGCCACGATCTCCCGACGGACATCGTCATGGGTGAAGCTGGTGCATTTGCATAGGGTCTTGGGGCCGGACTGGACGTCCTCGCCCAGCACGACGCTCAGCAGGTTTTCGACAAGGCCGGTGCAGCTTCCGCAGCTTGCCGACGCCTTGCAGGTGGCGCGCACCGCGTCCAGGCTGCATGCGCCCTTTTCGATGCAGGCGACGACCTGGCCCTTGGCTACGCCGTTGCAGCCGCAAATCTCGGCATCGTCCGAGAGCGCCGCAACGGCCGCCTTAGGGTCCAGCGCGCCCCCTCCGGAGGCGAAGGCCTGGCCGAAGATCAGCAGGTCGCGGATTTCGCTGACATCCTCCTCGCGCTTCAGCAGGTCGAAATACCAGCCGCCGTCCGCCGTGTCGCCATAGAGCACGGCGCCCACGATCCTGTCGTCCCTGACGACGACGCGCTTGTAGACGCCGCGAGACGCATCGCGCAGGACGATGTCCTCGCACCCCTCGCCGCCCGAAAAATCGCCGGCGGAGAAGACGTCCAGACCCGCGACCTTGAGCTTGGTGGAGGTGACCGACCCCCTGTAGCCGCTATGCCGGTCGGTCAGCCCGTCCGCCAGGCTGCGGCACATGTCCCACAGCGGCGCGACCAGGCCATAGACATTGCCGTCATGCTCGACGCATTCGCCGACCGCCAGCACGTCCGGGTCGCTGGTCACCATATGATCGTCGACCTTGATGCCGCGATTGACCTCCAGCCCGGCTTCGCGGGCGAGAGCGGTCGAGGGGCGGATGCCCACCGCCATGACCACAAGGCTGGCCGGGATTTCGCGGCCGTCCTTCAGGCGAACGCCCTCGACCTTGCCGTCGCCGTAGATTTCTGCGGTGTTGGCGCCGGTCAGGATGGTCTGGCCGCGCCCTTCCAGCGCCGATTTCAACAGCCAGCCCGCCGCCTCGTCGAGCTGCCGTTCCATCAGCGTGTCCATGAGGTGGATGACCGTGACCTTCATGCCGCGCAGGGTGAGGCCATGCGCGGCCTCCAGCCCCAGCAGGCCGCCGCCGATCACGACTGCGTTGCCGCCCCCCAAAGCCTTGCCGGCTTCGGCGGCGGCCAGCATGGTGTCGACATCCTTCATGTCGCGGAAGCTGATCACGCCGGGCAGATCCTTCCCCGGAACCGGGATGATGAAGGGGTCCGAACCCGTCGCGATCAGCAGCTTGTCATAGCCGACGGTGCGACCCGATTGGCTCGTGACGGTCCTGGCGGCGCGGTCGATGGCCGTCACGGGGTCGCCCGCGATCAGTTCGATACCATTGTCTTTGTACCAGTCGCGGCCGTTGATGATGATGTCGTCGAAGCTCTTTTCCCCGGCCAGCACCGGGGAGAGCATGATGCGGTTATAGTTCACATAGGGTTCCGCGCCGAAGATGGTGACGCGATAGCGGTCCTTGTCCCGCGCCAGCAGTTCCTCGACGGCGCGGCAGCCGGCCATGCCGTTGCCCACGACCACCAGATGTTCCCGAACATCTTGGGACGGCGCGAAGCGTTGTTCTTCGCTGGCCATTTCCGGTCCGTTGTTCTGAAAATCCATCCCTCGACTCCAGAAAAGAAAAAGGCCGCCATCCGGACCCTCGGTCTTTGAAACCGGAGGGTCTGGATGGCGGCCTTGCCATCATAAGCGCCTTGATCGTCCGTCCCTGGACCATCGCGGCTATGGAAGAAGGACAACCCTGTCCTTTGCATTGCAGCATAGGCTTTTGGCGATTCGCGTCAAGCGATTCCTCGCAGAACGATGTATTTTCGTTTCGCCGTCCATGCGCCCTATCGCAGGCGCGAAAAGGGCGGCGGCCTGCGCGGGCCGCCGCCTCCCTCTCCTTGACCGATCAGATGCGCGCCGCGCTGGTCCAGGTGGCGCGCCAGCGGGCGCGGACCAGCGAGATGCCGAGAAACGCGACCAGCGCCAGGCCCGCGAAGATCAGGAAGCCGGGCGCGAAGCTGCCGGTGAACTGCTTGGCGATGCCCAGCGACGAGGCGAGATAGAAGCCGCCAATGCCGCCCGCCATGCCGACCAGGCCGGTCATGACCCCGATTTCCGCCTGGAACCGCTGGGGCACGAGTTGGAAGACCGCGCCGTTGCCGACGCCCAGCGCCAGCATCGCCGCGACGAACAGGCCAAGGGCGGAGAACAGCGTCGGCGCATAGGCGACCCCCGCCAGGGCCAGGGCGGCGGCGACATAGACCATCATCAGCGCTTTGACGCCGCCGATCCGGTCCGCCAGCGCCCCGCCCATCGGGCGCACCAGCGACCCGGCGAAGACGCAGCCCGCCGTGCAATAGCCCGCGACCACCGGGGTCAGGCCGAACTGGTCGGTGAAATAGATGGGCAGCGAGGCGGCAAGCCCCACGAAGCCGCCGAAGGTCACCGAATAAAAGCCCATCAGCCACCAGGCGTCGGCGCTTTTCAGCGGGTGGAAATAATCGACCAGCTTCTTGGGCGCGGGCGCGTCCGGCGCGTTCTTCGCCATGATCATGTACAGGATGAAGACGATGGTCAGCGGAATGCAGGCCAGGCCCAGCACCGCGTTCCAGCCGAACAGCTTGGCCAGCATCGGCGCGAACAGCGACGCCAGCACCGTGCCCGAATTGCCCATGCCGGCGAGGCCCATCGCCTTGCCCTGATGTTCGGCGGGATACCAGCGGCTGGCGAGCGGCAGCGCGATCGCGAAACTGGCCCCCGCAAAGCCCAGGATGACGCCCAGCGCCAGCGTGCCCGCGAAGCTGTCGACGCCCATGGACCAGGCGGTGAAGAGGCCAAGGATGACGATCGCCTGGCTGATCGCGCCCGCCTGCTTGCAGCCGATCCGGTCGACCAGCAGGCCGTTGACGACGCGCAGCACGGCGCCCGCCAGCGTGGGAACGGCGACCATCAGGCCCTTTTCCGCCGGAGTCAGGCCCAGCGTCTTGGAGATGGAGGGCGCCAGCGGCCCCAGCAGCACCCACACCATGAAAGCCAGGTCGAAATAGAGGAAGGCGGCGACAAGAGTGGGCGTGTGCCCGGCCTTCCAGAAACTGGTCTGGCCGGTTTCCCCCTCAGCCTCCGGAGCCTGGCCCTCCGGGCGCTCCCAATAAGCAGTTGCCATGATGTCGTCCCTCAATCTTTATGAAATGGGCATGAAAAAAGCCGCTTCCGGACCTCGCTCCTTGCGAAATCCGGCCAGCGGCTTTGCTGTAGAATCGAAGGGAGAACGCGATCCCGACCTTGGGAAGGGCTCATCCCGGAAAACGCGCCTCGTCGCGCGACTCCGATATTATCTCGCGATTCGACCTATGTTGCAAGGCACAAATTTCGGGAAGCAGAGGGGAGTTACGCCGCAGGTCGGAAAATGGCCAATCCAAGACATTCCCCTCCCGTAAACGGGAGGGGTTAGGGGTGGGTGCGAGCGGAGCGAGCTTCTGACTTGGCCGTTGCGAAACAACGCCGATGTTGCGCCAGCCCACCCCCTAACCCCCTCCCGCCTGCGGGAGGGGGAATGACGGCAAACCACCCTTAAAAGCTCGCCAGGAAATCCTCTATCCGTTCCGGATCGAACACCCGGCCGTCGAAGAAACTGTCCGGACCCAGCGTCAGTTCGCCCCGCTTCGATCCGACCGCCAGCGGGGACGCCACCGCCCCTTCCACCTTCATGCTGGCCCCCGGCATCGCCACATCGCTGTCGGCCAGCGCCCGGCGGAAGATGTCGGGGCGGAAGACCGAGGCGGCCTTGGCGGCGTTTTCCGCGCTATGGTCCACCATCTTCCAGCGGACGAGCTGCGAATATATCCACAGCGCCTGGCTGCGCCACGGAAAGGGCGTCGCCTCCCGCGAAAAGAGCATGAAATCGGGCATGGAGAGCGGCGCCATGTCCACCCGCGGGACGATCCTGCCCGACAGGGCGCGCAGGATCAGGTCGGCGGGCTGGTCGACATAATGCGGTTGCGACAGGAGATGCGCCAGCGCCTCATGATGGTCCGGATCGTCGCACCAGGCGCCCGCCCTTACCAACGCCCGCAGCAGCCGGTCGACGCTGTCGGGATTCTCCTCCAGCCAGGGGGTGCGGAAGGCCAGCACCTTCTCAACCCCGCGCCGCCAGATGCGCTCGCCAATGGCGACCCCCTCCGCCAGGCCCGCATCCACCGCCGCGCTGCCCCAGGGTTCGCCCGCGATGAAGCCGTCGATCTCCCCGGCGCGGATCGCCTCCACCGTCAGCGAGGGCGGCAGCACGCGCAGGATGACGTCGCGATCCGGGTCCACCCCCGCGCTCGCCAGCCAGTAGCGCAGCATGACGGCATGGCTGGAATAGCGATGGACGACGCCGATCACCGGCTTGCGTTTCCACAGGCCAATGGCGGTCGCGAAGTCATGCGCGGTGCCCAGCGGATCGTCCAGCCGCGCCGCCACGTCCGGGGCCAGCGCCTGGGCGAATTCGCTGGCCATCACCAGCATGTTGCCGTTGACGTTGAGCTTGTAGGGGGCGGACAAGGGCGCGGCCTGCTGGCTCAATCCCAGCGTCACCGCGACGGCCAGCGGCGCCAGCATATGCGCCGCCTGCACCTGGCCGAACACCAGCCGGTCGCGCAACGTCGCCCAACTGGTCGTGCGGACGAGGTCGAGATGCAGCCCCTCCTCCTCCGCGAAGCCCCTTTCCCGCGCCACGGCGAGCACGGCGACGTCGGTCAGCGGCAGGAAGGCGATGCGCAGGTCGGTCGTCATCACCATCACATCCCTCCCAACAGGTCGCTGGCCGTGATGAGGGCCTGGGCGACGTCCACGATCTTCTTCCCTTGATTCATCGCGCTCGACCGCAGCAGCGCATAGGCCTCCGGCTCGCCAAGGCCGCGCTGGCTCATCAGGATGGATTTGGCGCGGTCGATGATCTTGCGGTCGGACAGCGCCGTGCGCGCCTCGTCCAGTTCGCTCTGGAGCCGGGCGAAGGCGTTGAAGCGGCGCACCGCGAGCTCCAGCACCGGCTTCACCCGTTCCTTGCGCAGCCCGTCCACGACATAGGCGGAGACGCCCGCGTCGATGGCGGCGCCGATCATGCTTTCGTCCGACTGGTCCACGAACATGGCGATGGGCCGGGCCAGAGCGCGGCTGACCGTCAGCATCTCCTCCAGCGTGTCGCGGCTGGGGCTGCCCAGGTCCATCAGCACCACGTCGGGCGCCATGCGCTCCAGCCGCGCGACGAAGCCGCCGCGCGGGGGGACGATGTGAATATCGTCATAGCCCGCCTCGCGCAGTCCTTCCTCCAGGACCGTCGCGCGCAGGCCGCTGTCGTCGATGATGACGATTCGCATGAGACCCCAAGCCTTTTTTGCCACTCAGTGACCGCGATGTCGCGCCGCGTCAATCGGGCGCGGCAGAGGGGAGACGCCGACGGCGGCGCGCCGCCCTGTTCCCGCCCCCTCCGGCGGAGGATGCCGCGATGGACAAGTCGCTGATCGCAAAGCCCGATCACGCCGCTTCCGGGGGCAAGGGGCCGTCCCTGCCCTCCGCCCTCCGTTCAGTGCGCCGAGGACGTATCGACCTTCGCCATGGGGCGCGGCGCCAGCCACACCAGGGCGGCCGCCGCGAACATGACCAGCGCGGCGATGAAGAAGACGTGGTTCATCGACACCACCATCGCCTGCGCGTCGACCAGGTTCGCCACCATCTGCCGCGCCTGTTCCTGCGTGAAGCCGCGGCTCGTCAGGTCGGCCAGGGTCGCGTCCGGATGGAGCGTGCCGACCATCTCGTTGCGCGACACGCGCTGCCCGTCGCCCCAGCCAGTCAGCACGATGGAGGTGGAAATGGCGATGGCGAGCGTGCGCAGGAAATTCTGCATGCCAGCGGCAGAGGCGGTTTCCTCCGGCCGGACCGATCCCAGGGTCAGCGTCGTCAGCGGGATCATGAACAGCGGCATGCCGAAACCCTGGACCAGTTGCGGCAGCGCGACCGTCCAGAAATCCGCGTCGGTCGTCCAGTGCGCCCGCCACAGCGTCACGGCGCCGATCCAGAGCACGCCGCTGGAAATCATCAGGCGCACGTCCAGCTTGCCGACGACGCGGCCGACGATCGGCGCGATGACCATGGCGGACATGCCGACGAAGGATGCCGCCAGGCCTGCCCAGGTGGCGGTATAGCCCATCGAGATCTGCAACCATTGGGGAATGATCACGATGCCCGCGAAATAGGCGCCGAAGCACAGCGCCAGGGTGAACACGCCCGATGTGAAGCCGATATGGCGGAACACGCGCAGGTCGACGATCGGATGTTCCTCGGTCAGTTCCCAGATCAGGAAGATGCAGAAGCCGATTCCCGCCATCAGCGCCAGCGCGACGATCATCGGATCGCCGAACCAGTCATGGTCCCGCCCGATGTCCAGCATGATCTGGAGGGAACCGATCCAGAAGACCAGCAGGGCAAGGCCGATATAGTCGATGGGCAGCTTCACCCGCTCGGTTTCCACCGGGCGCAGCAGCGTCAGCGCCGAAAAGATGCACAGGGCGGCGATGGGCAGGTTGATGAAGAAGATCCAGTGCCAGCTCCAGTTGTCGCTGATATATCCCCCGACGATCGGCCCCAGGGCGGGGCCCAGCATGGTCGTCATCGCCCACAGCCCCATCACGCGCCCGCGCTGCTGCGGCGGGAAGATGCGCATCAGCAGGGTCTGCGACATCGGCATCAGCGGCCCGCCGCACAGGCCCTGGCCGATGCGGCAGGCGACGATCATGCCCAGCGTCATGGACAGGCCGCACAGCAGCGAGAAAAGGCCAAAGCCCAGCATGCTCATGGTGAACAGCCTGACGGCGCCGAAACGCTGCGCCAGCCATCCGGTCAGCGGCACGCAGATCGCCTCCGCCACGGCGTAGCTGGTGATGATCCAGGTGCCCTGATCGGGCGAAATGCCCAGATTGCCCGCGATGTGCGGCACCGAGACGTTGGCGATGGTCAGGTCGAGCACGACCATGAAATTGCTGAGCGCCAGCGTCATCCCCGCCAGCAGGCGATGACGGGGCGACAGGAGCGTGAACGTCTCGGTCGGGCGGCTCACCGGCGGCTTCCTTATTCGCCGGAAAGGTCGATTTCGGCTTCCATGGAAAGCCCGATGCGCAACGGATGCTCGGCCAGTTCGCGCGGGTCGAGCGCGATGCGCACGGGCAGGCGCTGCACCACCTTGATCCAGTTGCCGGTGGCGTTCTGCGCGGGGATCAGCGCCATCGACGCGCCCGTGCCGCCGGAAAAGCCGACCACCTTGCCATGATAGACGACGCCGCCGCCGTAAAGGTCCGACGTGACCGTCGCCGGCATGCCGATCTTGACCCGGCGGAGCTGGCGTTCCTTGAAATTGGCGTCGACATAGACCCTGGCGAGCGGCACGATGGTCATGATCGGGCTGCCCTGCGCGACGCGCTGGCCGACCTGCACCGACCGCCGGGTCACGACGCCGTCGATCGGGGCGCGGATGACGGAGCGGTCAAGGTCGAGCCGGGCATTTTCCAGCTTCGCCTTGGCGGCCAGCACGGCGGGGTCGGTGTCGATGGTGGACCCGCGCACCAGCGCGTCATTGGCGGCAAGCTGCCCGCTGGCCGCGCCCCGCGTCGCTTCGGCCGTCGCCACCCCGGCCTTCGCCAGGTCGAGCGCCGCCTGCGCCGCGGCATAGGCCTTGCGCGCGCTGGTCAGTTCCTCGCCGGAGACGGCGCCGTTGGGGGCCAGCGCCTCGCGCCGCCGCAGGTCGATGCGCGCCTTTTCGAAATCGGCCTGCGCCGTCGCGAGCTGGGCCCGCGCCTGGCTGATGTCGGCGCCCCGCGCCTCCACCTGCGCGGCCAGCGAACCGCTGGTCGCGACGGCCTGGCGGAAACGGCGGCGGGCCTCGGCCAGGTCGGCCTCCGCCTGCGCCACGGCGATGCGGGCGTTGGTGGGGTCCAGCTTCACCAATATGTCGCCGCGCTTGACCGCCTGGGTGTCCGTCACCAGCACCTCGACCGCCTGGGCGGAAATGAGCGGCGTCACCTGCGCCACTTCGGCATTCACATAGGCATTGTCGGTGCTGACATGGTTGCGGCCGACCAGCAGGTACCACAGGGCATAGGCCGCGCCGACGGCCAGCACGGCCAGCGCCAGCCGCAGCAGCCATTTCTTCCGGGCTTCCATGCGCTGCGCCGCGGCGTCGGCCTTGCTCGCGTCGGACGTGAATTCGGGCTTGGCGTCAGCCATGGGGCGTATCCTTGGACAACTGGAGCTGTGTCTGCGCGCCGTTTCCGGCAAAGCCGCCGCCCAGCGCGCGAATGAGGGCGATGTCGAGCGTGAAGGCGCTCGCCTCCAGCTCCGCGACGGCCTGGCGGGCGGCCAGAAGCTGGTCCTCCACGTTCAGCACGTCAAGATAGGTGTTGAGGCCGCCTTCATAGCGCTGGCGGGCGATGCCATAGGCTTCCTCCGACGCGGTCAGCGCGGCGCGGGCGTCGGCCAGCCGCCGGTCCAGCGCCTGGCGGCCGGTCACGGCGTCGGCCACCTGCTGATAGGCGCCGAGCACTGTCTTGTCATAATTGGCCACCGCCTGGTCATAGACGGCGCGGGCGCCGCGATACTGGCCGCTGAGCGCGCCGCCGTGGAAGATGGGCAGGCTGATCGCCGGGCCGGCATTGCCGAACAGCGAATCCTTCTTGAACAGCGTGTCGGTGAAGGGGCTGGGGCCGCCGGCAAAGCCGCCGTTCTGAAGCACTGTCTGGTAGCCCAGCGACTGGACGCCGATCAGGGCGTTCAGGCGGATGGCGGGGAAGAAATCGGCGCGGGCCACCTTGATCCGCTTGGCCGCCGCCTCCGTCCGGGCGAGCGCGGCGGCGATGTCCGGGCGGCGGGCGACCAGATCGGTGGTCACGTCCGCGGGCAGGCCGAGGGGGCCGGGCCTGCCCAGGCGGGGACGGGCGATGGCAAGGCCGCGGTCAGGCCCCGCGCCGATCAGCGCCGCAATCTGATGCCGGCGCACCGCGATAGCCTGGTCGGCGGCGGCGAGTTGCGCCTTGGCGGAGGAGACGGTGGCGTCCGCCTGCCGCTCGCTGCCGCGGGTTTCCAGCCCGTTGGCGCGGCGGTCCGCGACCAGTTTCCGGCTGGCGGTGCGGATTTCGAGCGCCCGCGCCTGGATGTCGCGCTCGTCATGCAGGCGGGCAAGGTCGGCATAGGCGTCGGCCACGCCGGTCGCCAGCGCCAGCCGCGCCTGCCGCGCGTCGATCTCCGCCGCCCGCGCTTCGGACGTCGCCGCCGCCAGCGCCGCCCGGTTCCTGCCCCACAGGTCGAGGTCGAAGCCGAAATTCAGCGCCACCCGGCCCGTGCCCAGCCAGCCCTTGGGCACGAATTCCTTGGGCATGCCCATATTGTAGCTGGACTTGGTCACGCCGCTATTGGCGTCGAGGTCTATCGCGGGCAGCAGCGGCGCGCCCGCCTGCTGCGCGGCGGC
This sequence comes from Sphingobium indicum B90A, assembly GCF_000264945.2. Classification (NCBI taxonomy): domain Bacteria; kingdom Pseudomonadati; phylum Pseudomonadota; class Alphaproteobacteria; order Sphingomonadales; family Sphingobiaceae; genus Sphingobium; species Sphingobium indicum. Next base: position 105,607 of record NZ_CP013070.1, on the reverse strand, counting down.
ATTGGCCTCAGCGAAGCGGGCGGCGGCGGCGGCGACGTCCGGCGATCCCTTCAGCCCTTCCTCTATCAGCGCGTCGAGTTGCGGATCGCCATAGGCCTTCCACCATCCTTCCGCCGGCCATTGGGTGGCATTGTCGGCCTGCAGGCTGCGTTCCGCCGCGATGCTGGCCGGCCCGCGCGCGACCGGCTGCGGACCCAGGTCCGGCACAGCCGCGCAGGCGGACAGCAACGCCGCGCCGGCGAGAAGCCCGGTCCGGGCGGAAAAGCGCGAAGGATTCGGATGGCGACTCGCGGGCATAAAAACCGTACCAGATAGTATGAAATCAGGCTTTGCGCCGGTTGCGAATCCTTGTCAACAGAAATAGCGTACTATATGGTACGATTTCATGACAAAGTCCCTTCCCCCGCTCAGCCGCAGAGAGGCACGGCGTAGAGATCGACGCAAGGCCATATTGGACGTGGCGTCGCGTTCCTTCATGGAAAATGGCTATGCCGCGACGACGATGTCGTCGATCGCCGCGACGCTGGGCGGATCGAAGGGCACGCTCTGGAGCTATTTCCCGTGCAAGGAGGCGTTGTTCGCCGCCGTTCTGGACGACGCGACCACCGCCTATCGGGCGCGCCTCGCCGAAATCCTGGATCCTGAGGGCGACCTTGCGGGAACGTTGCGGACGCTGGGGTTGAACCTGCTCACGAAAATCACCTCGCCCGAAAGCATCGCGCTCTATCGGCTGGTGGCGTCCGAATCGGGCCGCTTTCCCGAAATGGGCGCGATCTTCTACCAATATGCGCCCGGCAGTACGCGGCGGCTGATAGCCGAATTCCTGGAAAGGGCGATGGACCGCGGCCTTTTGCGCCGCGCCGATCCCGAGCTGGCGGCACGCACCTTCGCCGTCCTGATGCTGTCGGGCTGTCACCAGTCGCTGGTCTGGGGACAGATCGAACGGGCGACGGCGGAACAGATCGAGGCCGATGTCGAACATGGGCTGGACTGTTTCCTGCGCGCCTATGCGCCGCCGGCCCGTTAACCATTTCTTTGCCCGCCGATCCTATGCTGCGCGCCTGCAACAGGTGGGACGCCATGCAATTCTGGAAACGCGAAAGCATCAGCAGGCCGCAACGGGCGCAGGCCCAGGCAAATGGGCGGGCGCCCCGACGATTGCGCCTTCTGCTGGTCGATGAAGACGCCACGTCCCGCGCCGTCGTGGCGCGGCGGCTGTCGCATCTGGGCTATGACGTCGCGCTGGCGGAACATGGCTTTTCCGCGCTCAACATGCTGGTCACGCGGCCGGTGGACATCATCCTGATCGACATGGGGCTGACGCTGCTGCCCGCCCTGACGACGATGCGGAAGATCCGGGCGGCGGGCCTGGCCGACAATGCCTGCTTCGTCATGATCGGCGGGCGGAACGACAGGGTCTCCGCGGTGGAGGCGCTGGACGCGGGCGCCGACGACCATGTGGTCAAGCCGTTCGATTTCGACCTGCTGGATGCGCGGCTGCGCCATCTGTGCGCGCGGGCCGAGCAGGTGGGCGCGCTGGCGCGGCACAATGCCGAACTGGACGCCCGGATCGCCCGGCGCGCCCTGGAACTGGGCGAAACGCGGGACGCGCTGGCGGAAATGCAGGCGGACCGGGCGCGGCTGGTGTCGTCGATCCAGGCGCTGCATGACGAGATTGCGCGGTTGAACGCGGCGCGGAATTAGGGCTGGGGAGCGATTTTAGGCGGGTTGGGCGGAAGAGGCTCGACCTGCGCAGTTCCCCTCCACCACTCGCTTCGCGAGCGGTCCCCCTCCCCATCTGCGATGGGGAGGATTTACGCCATCACTTCAACCATTGCGTTGCCGCGAACCAGCCGCTGATGCCGGCGGCCATGGCTACGCAGACGCCGACCACGCCCCAGAAGGCCCAGGGTTCGTGGGCATAGGGGATGCCATCGACATTCATGCCCAGCAGGCCGGTCAGGAAGGTCAGCGGCAGGAACACCAGCGCCACCACCGATATGATCAGCGCCTGCCGGTTCATCTGTTCGGCGCGCAGGTCGGTCAATTCTTCATGGGCGAGCGCGGAGCGTTCGCGCACCGCCTCCAGTTCCTCGGCCATGCGGGCGCAGCGGTCGGCGGCTTCCTGCAGGTGCAGCCGGTCGTCCGGCTCCAGCCAGGGCGCGTCCGCGGCGGACAGTCTTTCCAGCGCCTGCCGCTGCGGCGCGATGAAGCGGCGATAGCCGATGGCGGTGGCGCGGATTTCCGACACCCGCCGCCGCGCCTCCGCCGGGCCATGTTCGGTCAGCGCGCTTTCGATCTCGTCCAGTCCGTCGCCCAGATCGGCGACTTCGGGGTCCAGCGCTTCGGTGATCTGCTGCGCGAAGGCGGCGATCAGGTCGCCCGGATCGCGTATCCTGCCCGCCAGCATCTGCGCCGCCACCGGTTCCATCGCGGCGAGCGGACGATAGCTGACGGAGATCACCCGCGCCTGTTCGGCCCAAAGGCGGATCGACACCAGCGGATCGCCCACCCCGTCCTCCGCCGCGCCTAGCCCGCGCAGGTTCACCAGCGCGCCATGCCCCATCAGCGTGCAGCGGGGGCGGGTTTCCTGCGCCAGCAGCGCGGACAGGGCGGCTTGCGGCATATGGTCGCAGCGGGACACAACCGTGCGGGCATCCTCCCGCCAGCCGTCGGCATGCACCCAACTGAAGGGCGCGTCCTCCGTCCGCTCGCAGAAGGCGTCCAGCGAGATTTCCCGCGCCTGCCCGCCCTCGAAAAGGAAGACCCGGCTCATGGCGCCATCTCCAGCCAGAGCGACAGGCCTGCGCCCGGTTGGCCGGGTGGTGCGCTTGCCGCGACGCGCGCCGCGTCGGCGCGGGCGCGGTCCAATATGGCGGCGGGCACGCCGGGCGCGTGATAGACGCGATCCGCTTCGCCCAGCAGGCGGGCGGCGCGCAGCGTCAGATCGTCGGGATCGGCGGACAGCAGGCGGATCGTCTCCAGCCGGTCGGCATCGGCATCGCCGCTTCCGGCCAGCCAGTCCGGCACGGCGTCCGCCCCAACGTCCGACAAGGGATCGATCGGGCCGCCAGCGGCCAGTCCGGCGTCGATGCCGCGCCGCCGCGCCGCCGCGTCGGGCCAGCGCTTGCGGATCGCGGCCCGCGCATCGCGCAGCGCCGTCGCCAGCGCGCCCAGCCGAGCGGGCAGCAAAGCCTCCAGCCGTTGCCGCAGCGCCTTGGCCAGCCCGGCCGAAGCGCCGCCGGTGCCGATGGCGATCAGCACCGGATCGCGGTCGACGATGGCGGGCAAAGTGAAGTCGCACAGGTCCGGCCGGTCGGTGGCGTTCACCCATATGCCGCGCGCCTGGAGCCTCTGCACGGTCGCCTCGTCACCGTCCGCGACGATGGCGAGCGCGGCCTCCTCCCCCTCGCCCACGATGCGCGCCCCGGCCCGTTCCAGCAGGCGGCGCTTGGCGTCCGCCGCCTCGCCCTCGCCGGTCAGGATGACGGCCCGCCCTTGCAACCGCAGGAAGACGGGCAGGCTGTGCATCAGTCCTGCACGCCTTCCGACGCTATCCAGGCGGGAATGCTGTCGCCCTGGATCAGCGCCTCTATCGGCGGACGGGCGCGGACCACGGCCCATTTGTCGCCCGACACCAGCACTTCGGGCGTCAGGGCGCGGCTGTTATAGGTGCTCGCCATGGTCGCGCCATAGGCGCCCGCGGTCATGAAGGCGACCAGGTCGCCCGCGCCCACCACGTCCATGTCGCGATGCATGGCGAAGGTGTCGCCGGTCTCGCACACCGGCCCCACGACATTGGCGGCGGCACGCTCCCCCTTCGGATGGACGGCGCGGATGTCGTGCCATGCGTCATAGAGGCTGGGGCGCAGCAGGTCGTTCATGGCGGCGTCGACGATGACGAACGGGGCCTGCGCGCCCTGCTTCACCCGCACCACCTGCGACAGCAGCACGCCCGCATTGCCGACGATCAGGCGGCCCGGTTCGAACATCAGGCGGACGTTCCAGCCCTGCGTGATCCGCGTCACCATCGCGCCATAGTCGGCGGGGCTGGGCGGCGGCGGCTGCGACGGGTCATAGGGGACGCCGAGACCGCCCCCCAGGTCGGCGGTGCGGATGTCGTGGCCCGCCGCCCGCAGCCTTTCGATCAGCGCGCCGACCTTGATGAAGGCGGCCTCCAGCGGCGTCAGGTCGGTCAACTGGCTGCCGATATGCACCGCCACGCCCTGCACGTCCAGGCCGGGCAGGTCGCGGGCGGCGGCATAGCTGGCGAGCGCCCGGTCATAGGGGATGCCGAACTTGTTTTCCGACTTGCCGGTGGAGATTTTCGCATGGGTGCCCGCGTCGACATCCGGGTTGATGCGGTAGGCGACCGGGGCCTTCCTGCCCATCGACAAGGCGACTTCGGAGAGCATTTCCGCTTCGGGTTCGCTTTCCAGATTGAACTGGTAGATGCCCTGTTCCAGCGCGATGCGCATTTCGTCCGCCGTCTTGCCGACGCCGGAAAAAACGATGCGCTCCGCCGGGATGCCCGCCGCGATGGCGCGCAGCAATTCGCCCGCCGACACGACGTCCGCGCCCAGGCCCAGCTTCGCCAGCGTCGCCAGCACGGCGGCGTTGGGATTGGCCTTCACCGCGAAGGCGATCAGCGGATCGTGGATTTGCGACAGCCCCTCGCGAAACACGGCGACATGGCGGGTCAGGGTCGCGGTGGAATAGATATAGACGGGCGTGCCGACCTGCGCGGCGATGTCCGCCATCGGCACCTGCTCCGCCAGCATCGCGCCATCGACATAGGTAAAATGGTCCAAGTCAGTCTATCCTAGAAATGCCGGCGCCAAAATCTAGCGCGGGTCGCTTTCGGGCGGCAGGTCGAATTCGTCGTCGCCGCGCACCCTGGACTGGGTCAGCAGTTCGACATTGCGTTCCGGCCGCGCCTGAATGGGGGGCGTGGTCAGCTCCGCCGCGGTCGGCGCGGCCGCAGCGCCCACCGGCACGGCGGGCAGGCGCTGACCCTGCAGGGGCTTCAACGGCTGGCGGCCGCCGCAGGACGCCAGGGTCAGCGCCAGCGCGGCGAGCGCGCATGCCTTGGCGATCCGTGCGGTCATCACTTGCCCTGCCCTTTCGCCTTCTTCCGGGCCTCGGCAATGCGCGCGCGCACCTGATCGGGCGCTGTGCCGCCATGGCTCCTGCGGCTGGCGATCGAGGCGTCGACCGTCAGCACCGCATAGATACGCTCATCGATCCGCGCATCAATGGCCTTGAGCGTTTCCAGCGGCAGATCGGCAAGCTGCACGCCCGCCGCCTCCGCCGCCGCGACGGCGCGGCCGGTGATGTGGTGCGCCTCGCGGAAGGGGACGTCGCCTTCGCGAACCAGCCAGTCGGCCAGGTCGGTGGCGGTGGCGAAGCCGCTTTCCGCCAGGCCGCGCATGCGGTCGGTGCGGAACGTCACCGTCTCTATCATGCCGGTCATCGCCGCGATGGAAAGGCCGAGCAGGTCGTGCGCCTCGAACACCGGCGGCTTGTCGTCCTGCATGTCCTTCGAATAGGCGAGCGGCAGGCCCTTCATCGTGACGCAGAGCGCGTTCATGCAGCCCATGATCCGCCCGGCATGGCCGCGCACCAGTTCGGCGGCGTCGGGGTTGCGCTTCTGCGGCATGATCGAGCTGCCGGTCGAATAGGCGTCGGGCAATTTCACGAAGCCGAAGGGCTGGCTCGCCCAGATGATGAATTCCTCGGCCAGGCGCGAGAGGTGCAGGCTGCACTGGGTCGCGGCCATCAGGTAATCGAGCGCGAAGTCGCGGTCCGACACGCTGTCGAGGCTGTTGTCGGTCGGCTTGGCGAAGCCCAGCGCCGCCGCCGTGGCGTGACGGTCTATGGGAAAGCCCGTCCCGGCCAGCGCCGCCGCGCCCAGCGGGCATTCGTTGAGGCGGGCGCGGGCGTCGGCGAAGCGGCTGCGGTCGCGGCGGATCATCTCATGATAGGCCATGAGGTGATGGCCGAGCGTCACCGGCTGCGCGGACTGGAGATGGGTGAAGCCAGGCATTACCGCGTCGGCATGTTCCTCGGCGCGGGTCAGCAGCATGTCCGACAGGCCCTGCAGGCCCGCCTCGACCTCATCGATGGCGTCGCGCACCCAGAGGCGGAAATCGGTCGCCACCTGGTCGTTGCGGGAGCGGGCCGTGTGCAGCCGCCCGGCCGCCGGGCCGATCAGTTCCGCGAGGCGCGACTCCGTGACCATGTGGATGTCCTCCAGGTCCAGGTTCACCGGCACGCCGTCTGCCTCATATTCGGCGGCGATGCGGGTCAGCCCCTCGGTGATCGCCTGCGCGTCCTCGCCATCGACGATACCCTGCTTGGCCAGCATCGCGACATGCGCCTTCGATCCGACGATGTCCTGTTTCCACAGGCGCTTGTCGAAGGGGATGGAGGCATTTATCTCCCGCATGACCGAAGCCGGACCGGCCGCGAAGCGTCCGCCCCACATGCTGTTGGAGCTTTTTCCCGTGCGATCTTCCTTGCCCTGCGTAATGACACTGCTCCTGCTGGCTGGCCTTGGCGCGTGCGATAAGCAATCCCCGCCCGCCGGGCAAGGGCCGAACGCCACCAGCGGCGAGGCGACCGGGCCGGCGCAGAGCGGGAAGGGCGCGTTCAGCTATACGCTCGACAGGTCGAAGGCGGGGACGCCTGCCCCCGGCTTCACCTTCCAGAACCCTGACGGGAGCGATGCGAAGCTGAGCGATTTCGCGGGCAGGCCGATGCTGGTCAACCTCTGGGCGACATGGTGCGCGCCCTGCGTGGCGGAGATGCCGACGCTGGACGCGGTGGCGGCGGAATATGGCAAACAGGGCCTGGCCGTCCTCACCATATCGCAGGACAGCCAGGGCGAGGCGGTGATCAAGCCCTTTTTCGAAAAGCATCCGCTGCCGCATCTCAAGGGCTGGATCGACCCGGAAAACCAGTTCGGCTTCCACTACAACACCGGCATGCTGCCCACCACGGTGATCTATGACGCGCAGGGCAGGGAAACGGCGCGGGTGGTCGGCGCGATGGATTGGAACAGCAGGGAAGGCCGCGCATTGATCGAGGCGGCGATGGCGAGTTGATCCCCCCCCCCGCTCGTCATGCCGACCATGGCAGGCATGACGGCTGAGGGCGGAATTTCATTTAAACGAACTTCGGTCAAAAATCCGCCATGCGCGCCGCTTGCAAAATGCGCAGCGCCACATGCGCCCTAATCAATTGCCATTTCGCCGCGCAGCATGGCAGCCTGTCCTGATTTTTAGCGGAAATGAAGAAGAAATATTTAATTTTTTCTATCATTTTGTGCGGTGCGGTAGAGGTTTCGTCCAGGAACTTCGTTGAGCCCCTTGTCATAAATAAATGCAGAACAGGGGGCATAGATGACAAGATTATCCGCACTTCGCCTTTCATTGGTGCTGGCCTCGTCCTGGTCGGCCTGCGCGATGGCCCAGGAGGCGCAGTCGCCGCAGGTCGATGACGGCGGCGCCATCATCGTCACCGGCACCCGCGCCGTCGGCATGCAGGCAGCCGAAAGCGCCGCGCCGATCCAGGTGCTGAGCCAGGAGGCGATCAGCCATGTCGGCCAGCCGAACCTGAACCAGGTGCTGACCCAGATCGTGCCGAGCTTCACCGCCCAGACGCAGGGCACCGACCTTTCCAGCTTCTCGCTTTCCGCCCGCCTGCGCGGCCTCAGCCCGAACCACACGCTGGTGCTGGTCAACGGCAAGCGCCGCCACGGCAACGGCATCCTGCAGGTGATCTCCGGCGCGTTCCAGGGTTCGGCCGCGCCCAGCATCGACCTGATCCCGCCGGACGCCATCGCCCGTGTCGAAGTGTTTCAGGAAGGCGCGGCGGCCGTCTACGGCACGGACGCCATTGCGGGCGTCATCAACTTCATCCTCAAGGACAACAACGAGGGCGGCAGCTTCAAGATCACGGGCGGCCAATATTATGACAGCGAAGGCGAGCTGTTCTCCGCCTCCGGCAATATGGGCTTCAAGCTGGGCGAAGACGGCTTCTTCAACCTGAGCCTGTTCCACCGCCGCCAGGATTACACCACCGTCGGCACCGGGCAGGTACAGATCACCAGGCCGGACGGCACGCTTCAGCCCAACACCCCCGCCCAATGGTCCAACCTGGCGGGCGACGCCCTGTCGGGCATCAACGGCGGCCAACCCAAAACCTACCTGACCGAAGCCTTCTACAATATGGGCTATGATTTCGGCGGGATCGAACTGTACAGCTTCGGCGATTATGCCCGCCGCATCGGCTACGCCAAGCAGGGCTACCGCCATCCCAAGCGCATCTGCTACGAAACCGGCAACCTTAGCGGCGGCATCACGCCCGCGGCCTATAATCCCAATATCTGCTACAGCAACACCGGCACCTGGGGCATGGTTCCGCTCCAGCATGTGATCGAGGACGAATATAGCTTCACTGTCGGCGCCAAGGGCGAGGCTTCGGGCTGGAACTACGACCTCAGCACCACCTATGGCTATCAGAAGGACGACATCTGGACCGAAGCGTCGGCCCATCGCGAAGTCTGGCAGGAAAGCTACGCCGCGTCGTTGCAGGGAATCGGCGTCCCCAACACGGTGGACAAGGCCTATGACGGCGGCTTCCGCCTGAGCCAGACCACGGTTACCGCCGACATCCGCAAGGAATTCGAAGTCGGACTGGCTGGTCCCCTCACCTTCGCGTTCGGCGGCGAATATCGCCGGGACACCTATGAGATCGTCGCGGGCGATTATTATTCGACCTACAAGACCGGCGTTCAGTCCTTCCCCGGCTACAAGTCGACCGACGCGGGCAAGTTCCGCCGCAGCTCGCGGGCGGGTTATATCAACCTGATCGCGGAACCCATCGAAAACTGGTCCATCGACCTTGCCGGCCGTTATGAGGATTATACCGACTTCGGCGACACGACCATCGGCAAGATCACGACCCGCTACGACTTCAGCGACGCCTTCGCGCTGCGCGGCACGGTCAGCACCGGCTTCCGCGCTCCCACGCTGGCGGAGCAGAAATATTCGACCATCAACGTCGGCCCGACCAGCGCCGTCGCGCAACTCCCTGCCGGCACGCCTGCTGCCGTGCTGTTGGGCTTCCAATCGCTCAAGCCCGAAAAATCGACCAATTTTTCGAGCGGCGTCGTGCTGCGTCCCATCCCCAAGCTCGCCATCACCTTGGACGGCTATTATATCAAGATCAAGGATCGCATCGCCGGCACCGCTCCCCGCTTTGCGGTGCAAGGCGGCGTGACGCAGCCCGGCGGCGCCGCCATCTTCAGCGCGTTGAACGCTGCGGGTATCGTCCTTGATCCGGCACTTCCTAACGTGGGCGTGGCTAGCTTCACCAACGGCATTGATACGCGCACCTGGGGAATCGACTTCGCCGCCGCTTATCCGATCGCGCTGGACTTCGGCAAACTCGACCTGTCGCTGACAGCGAACTACAACAAGACGAAGATCACGCAGAACAAAATCCCGACGGTCTTCAGCGCCGTATCCGAAAGCAATATTGAAAGGGCCTCGCCGGAATATAAGATCGTCGCCGGCTTCCTCTTCACCAGTGGTCGCTTCACGTTCAACGCGCGCGAAACATTCTATGGCAAGACCAGCGTGCTCGTCACGCCCCAGGTGTCCTGCTCCACGCTGACGGCAGCCAACCAACCCTGCACCTATGAAGGCGTCGTCAAGGCGACGGCGCTTACGGACGTGGAGGCCAGTTACGATTTCACCGATTTCGTGACCTTCTCGGTCGGCGCGAACAATCTGTTCGGCAAGCGTCCCGAAACGCCCAGCCTGTTGCAGGGCGTCACCATCCCGGCGGGCACGTCACCGTTCATCAACGGCGCCGGGTCCTACAACAGCTATTATGGCCACAGTCCCTACAGCACGTCAGGCGGCTATTATTACGCTCGCCTCGACTTCAAGTTCTAAAGCGTCACGAAGGGAGGGCCGGTCCGGAAAGGACCGGCCCTTTTTGTATCGGGGAAATAGGCATATGAAGAAATGGCTCGCCCTGTTCCTGGCCCTCGGCGCCACGCCGCTGGCCGCGCAGCAGCCCCCTTTCTCCCCCGCCGTGCGGGCGGGCGACATTCTCTATCTTTCGGGCCAGATCGGCCGGGTGCCGGACGGCATGGACCCCCATAAGGAGGGCTTCGACGCGGCGGTTCGCGGCGCGATGGATTCGATCGGCAGGATCCTCAAGGACAATGGCCTCGACTTCGGCCATGTCGTCAAATGCACGGTGATGCTGGACGATATGGCGGACTGGCCCCGGTTCAACGGCACCTATGTCAGCTATTTCCAGGGCAAGCGGCTGCCCGCCCGAAGCGCATTCGGCGCGGACGGGTTGGCCATGGGCGCGCCGCTGGAAATCGAGTGCATCGCGAGCCTCAAATAGAAGCGCCGATGGCGACGACCGAAGGCCCTAAGGTTCGCCCTTCGACTCCCGCATCCGCCGTTCCGCGAACCATTGTTCCAGCATCTTGGCGGTGCAGCCGGTGAAGCCGTTGCTGCCGATGGCGGAGCAACCGCCCGGCAGGGCCTGCCGCTGCACCTGCTCCATGGTCGCGACCTGGCTGCCCCAGCCGGGGCTGCCGGCCGGCTCCGGCTTTTCGCGCAGTTTCCGGGGAATGCGATAGCGTTCGGATTCGGGCTTGCGCGCGCAGACGATGATCTCGTCGCCCTGCCCCTTGGGGCAAGGATCGTCGCCATAGACTATCAGGTTGAAGATTTTTTGGGGCGGTTGCGCATGGGCCGCGCCGGCGAAAGTCAGGGGCGCCAGCGCGACGGCGGCGAGGGGAAGGGCGGTGAGGAGGCGCATCGATCCATATTCCTTGTTCGTCCCCTGTCCCGCCGTCCGGATTGCCCGGTTTGCGGCAGCCTTCTTCCAGACGGCGCGCCGCGGCGCATGCCGTCACTGCTGCGGCGTCGTTCCCTGCGGCGTCGCTTCAGCCGCACCTTGCTGCTGTTGCTGGGCGGCCCGCGCCTTTTCCTCCGCAACGGCCTGCGCCTCGATCGCCTTGCTTTCCGCATCGATGGTGGAGAGGCGCCGGGCCCGCTCCGCCTCCACCAGATCCTTCCAGTTCGCATTGTCCGCGGCCTGCCGCTCCGCCTTGGCGAGCCGCGCCAATTGCGCGAAGCAGCCGGTGGCCCCGCCGCCGCCGACCGGCGAGCAGCTTTCGGTGCCGCTGCGGCCGACATATTCCATCGACCTCACCCGTTCTCCCCAGGCCTGGTGGCTGGGCTGGTTCGGATCGCCGCGCAACGGTTCGGGAATGCGATAGCGTTCCTCCTCGCCCTTGCGCGCGCACACGACGATGTCGCTGCCCTGGCTCTGCGGACAGGGATCGTCGCCATAGACGATGACCAGGTTGACGCGTTCCGACCCCGCCTGCGCGGCGGGGGCCTGTTCCTGCGGCACGCTTGGTCCCTGCTGCGCCAGCACGGGGGAAGCCGTGCCCAGCAAAAGCATGGCGGCGATCAGGCTGGTCTTCATCATGCTTCTCCTCAGATGCGCTTCGCCTTAGATATACTTAGAAAGGGCGATGGCGGCACGACAGCCCAATCGGATGGCGCCCGACAATAAGGGATAGGCCGGAGCCTGCTCCGCGCCATGGGCGATGGCGGTTTCGCGATGCTCCACCTCCTCCGCCTGGAAATCCGCGATGACGGTGGAGAGTTCCGGATCGTCCTCTCCCAATTGCTCCAGCTGCTCGGCATAGTGCCGGTCGATCTCCGTCTCGATCGCGGCGGTGCAGGCCATGGCGGCGCGCGGCCCGATCGCCGCCGTCACCGCGCCCAGGGCAAAGCCCGCCAGGTTCCAGACCGGCTGCAAGGCGGTCGGCCGCACCCCCCGCCGCGCGATCATCGCGTCGAAATGCTTGCGGTGCCGTTCCTCCTGCGCGGCCATGCCGGCGATCAGGCGGGAATCGGGATGCCGATCCCCCATGACGGCCAGTTGCCCGGCATAGATGCGGGTCGCGCCGAATTCCCCCGCCTGATCGACGCGCAGCATGGAGGCGCGCTCCGCGTCGGTCACGCGGCGGCCGGGGCGCGGGAAGTCCTTTACGCTCATGCCTTGCTCCCTTTTCCGATCAGCAGCGCCAAGATGAGGAGCGCGGCCACGCCCGACAAGAGGCCGTTATAGCCCGCCATCGAAATGCCCAGCAGGCTCCAGGGCGCCACGTCGCAGCGGGTGATCGGCGTCGCCATGATCTGGTTGAGGATGTCTGCCGGATTGCCGCCGGCCGGGCTGGTCGAGCAGGCGGTGAGCCCTTCCCACCAGCCATATTCGACGCCTGCATGGAACAGGCCGATGCCGCCGCCGATGCCGATGGCAAGGCCCGCCAGGCCCGTGAACAGCGCGCTCACGCAGGCCTTGCCGCGCATCGCATAGGCGACCAGCGCCAGCGGAATCGCGGCGAAATGGGCGTAACGCTGCCACCAGCACATTTCGCAGGGGTGCATCCCCCCAACATATTGGAAGGCATAGGCGCCCGCCAGCATGGCCAGGGGAAAGATCAGCGCCAATGCGCGGGCGAGGGGCAGGTTTGTCATAGCGTTCGCTTAAACCGTCCCGCGGCTTTCGTCATGCTGAACTTGCGGTGGTGAAAGGGAGCGGGGAAGGTTCTATCCGTTTTATGTAACGTGCTCCTGCGAAGGCAGGAGCCCAGTCCCGCCCAATGAAAAACCGGGCAACATCTGAACTGGGCTCCTGCCTTCGCAGGAGCAGGTTGGTTTGTGGGGGTCGCCCTCGCTATCAGTGCGTGGCGGGTTTGCGGGCGGGAGTGGCCTGCGCCACCGCCCCGCCCGGCCTGGCCGCCAGGCGGGCGATGGTCTTCAACGCATAGTCGAGCTGGAAATCCTCGATCCCCTTCTTCTTCAACTCCTCGGCCGTGGCGGCGAAGCGGGGGTCGTCCTTGCTGTCCTCTTCCAGCGCCGCATTGTCGGTCTTGATCTCGTTGATCAGGTGCCGGCGCAGGTCGCTTTCGCGGAATTTCGGGCGATTCTTGTAATCGGGGTCGCTCAGTTGCGGCACCCTGACGTCCGGTTCGATCCCGCCTTCCTGCACGGATCGGCCCGACGGCGTGTAATAGCGCGCCGTGGTCAGCTTGAGCGCCGTGGTGTTGCTGAGCGGCAGCATGGTCTGAACGCTGCCCTTGCCGAAGCTGCGTTCCCCCATCACCAGCGCGCGATGCTGGTCCTGCAGCGCGCCCGCGACGATTTCCGATGCGGAGGCGGAGCCCGCGTCCACCAGCACGATCACCGGCAGGCCCCTCGCATCGTCGCCGGGCTTGGCATAATAGCGCTCGACATCGCCCTTGTTGCGGCCGCGCTGCGACACGATCTCGCCGCGTTCCAGGAAGGTGTCGCTGACCGACACGGCTTCGTCCAGCAGCCCGCCCGGGTTGGACCGCAGGTCGAGGATATAGCCGGTGGGCTTGCGGCCCAGCGACTTGTCGATGCTGCGGATCGCCTGGCGCACGTCGGCGCCGGTATTGGCCGAGAAGCTGACGATGTTGATGACGCCGATGCCGTTCTTCACCTCCCACTTCACCGGCTTCAACTGGATGATCTCACGCGTCAGGGTGAGGTCGATCGGCTTGTCGCGGCCGGGGCGGACGATGGTCAGCTTGATCTGCGTGCCCGGCGCGCCGCGCATCTTGTCGACCGCCTCGTCCAGCGTGCCGCCATAGATGAGTTGCCCGTCGAGATGGGTGATATAGTCGCCCGCCTTGATCCCCGCGCGCCAGGCCGGGGTATCCTGCGTCGGCGCGATCACCTTCACCGCGCCGTCCTCCTGCGTGACGGAAAGGCCAAGGCCGCCATAGCTGCCCTCCGTCTGCGTGCGGAGATTCTGGAAATCGCGGGCGTCGAGGAAGCTCGAATGCGGGTCCAGGCTGGCCAGCATGCCGTCGATGGCGCCCTTGATCAGCTTTTCGTCGTCGACCTTCTCGACATAGTCGCTGCGGACCTTCTGGAACACGTCCATGAACTCGTCGAGCGCCTTGTAGCTGCTTGCCTCCCCATCGGCGAGCGCCGCGGTGGTGGCAGGGATGAGCGCGAGCGCGCCAAGGGCGACGGCGCCCCGGAAGAAATTGGATTTCATGCGTGTCCTGAGTCCTGGCATCGAAACGGCAATATAGGGCATTTCCGTGCAGACGCAAAAATCTTGCTCGCGCCCCTAAACAGGCCGATGCCCCCTGCGCCATTTGGCGAACAGGTGCCGCGCCAGCATGGCGGGCGGCATCCGCAGCCAATGGGACCGCAGGTAGAAGGCGAAACGCAGCAGCCTGCGCCTTTCCCGTCCCCACCCGTCGCGCGCCAGCAGCCGGGCCATGACGATCCGGTCCCAGAGCGTGAGCCGCGCCCCTTCGCCATAGAACGCGTTGGCCAGCCGCCGCGCCTGCCGCACATGGGGCAGCAGGCCATGCCGCGCCGCCCGCGCCTCCAGCGCCGCGCCGTCAACGCCGTCGAGCAGGCAATATATGTCCCAGAGGTTGCGAAGCCCCCCCGCCAGATCGCCGTCCGCCAGCAGATGCGCCGCCGCGTGGCAGACCCGGTCCTCGGGCGAGAGCATGGACAATTGGTTGGCGATGGGAACCGCCTGCGCGATCATTGCCGCCGCATCCGGCGTCTGCCGCGCCGTCAGCGGCAGGACCGTGTGGTGCACGTCGATCATCCGGTCCCGCGCCGCATGGATCATCGGCGGCAGTTCATGCATCCACTGCCGGTAATAGGCGTCGTCATAGGGGTCGTCCTTGACCCATTCCCATCCGGCGTCGATCAGCGCCCGCTCCACCCGCTCCATCGCATCGCGCGGCACCAATATGTCGAGATCGCCGATGAAGCGCCCCTGCCCGGCGCGCAGCCCCGCCGCCGCATAGGCCGTGCCCTTGAGCAGCACGACCGGCACGTCCAGGCCGGCAAGCGCCTCCGCTGCGCGATCCGCCTCCCACAATGCCTGCCGGGCCTCGCGCTCCGCATCCAGCCGGGCGTCGGACAATATCGGCCGCACCGCCGCGGGCACGGGCCGATCCCCGATTCGCAGGGCGAGCGTGCCGATCAGCCGTTCCGCCCTCGCCATCGCGACAAGGGCGTTCCACCCGCCCGCATCCAGCGCCGCCACCCCGTCGGGGTCGCGCAGGGCCTGCGCCAGCCGCCGGGCATTCATGCCAGTTCCTCCCAGAGCCGCTCCACCAGGGCGATGGCTTCGTCGCCCGACGGAAAGTCGATGGCGCGCGCGGGGACATTCCCGACAAAGCGGCTCAACGCCGCAAAGCCCGGCTCGCCCAGCGCGACATAGTTGGTCGATGCCTGGGTCAGCCGCATGAAGACCTCCCCCTGGCCGACCGGACGCACGTCCGCTTCATGGCCGAAACGCGGGAACAGCAGCAGCGCGGGCGGCGCGCCTTCCGTCATCCGCGCCACCGCTTCCCCGCGGGGGACGAGGTGGCGAATATCGCCCTTGGCCGTCCCCGCGAGCATCGGCCCCATGCGCTGCGCCGGCGCCTCCGCCGCGATGACGTCGATGGCGCGGTTCTTGAGCGAGACGAGGCGGGGAAAGGGAAAGATCGCCCCGGTTTCCAGGTCGAGCAGCGCGAATTCGTCGCCCATCAGCCGCCAGCCCCGCTCGCCCAGTTGCGCGGCCAGCGTCGACTTGCCGGAACCCGATTCGCCGGTCATCACCAGCGCCCGCCCATTCTTTTCCACGCTGGAGGCATGGAGCAGCAGGTGCCGCCGCCAGCCGAGCGCCATTTGCAGGTTCATCCCCATTTCCGCCGCCAGCAGCCCGTGGGCAAGGCTCATCGGCGCGGCGTCGGCCAGCCCATGATCGCCGGTGATGAAGATGGATGGCCGAAACCAGCGCCGGAACGGCCCCGCAGGCTCCAGCCGCACGGTGAAGTCGGCTATCGCGTCGGCCGGCATGGGATAATCGGCATAGAGCCCCGCCAGCGCCTCCACCGGCTGCCGCCATGCCGATCCGATGCGGAAGGTCGCCGGACCGATCGTCAGGGTCAGGTCATGGTTCACGCGATGCGGACCAGTCCAAGCGCGGCCAGTTCCGCCAGATGCGCCTCCACCAGCGGCAGGGCCTCCCCCGGCTCGCCCGGATCGTAGCGCCGGGCCAACTGCCCCAATATCTCGTCCGCCGTCAGCGCCGCGCCATCGTCCAGCGTCGCCAGTATCTCCGGCACCGGGCTGATCGTCATATGGGTCTGCCCCGATGGGCGGTGATAGAGCAGCACCATATCCTCCAGCGCGCAGCATAGGATGGCGTCGGGGCTGTCCTGGCAATAGCGGGCTGGCATGGTCGCGGAATTCGGCCTTCGGATGGGACTGTCGCGCCATCCTTAGGGCATAGGAGTAGCCAAGTGCCTAACGCGGCATTTGCAGCGACGCGTAGCAGGTGAAGCCGCTCGTCCCCGACTGGAGGCGGCGGATATAGTTCAGATAGGCCTGATTCTGCTCATAGCCGGTGCCCGGCAGCCGGCCGCCGCGCATGGCCTGGCGGACCTGTTCCCCGCTGAAGCTCTTGCCGGCGGGGAACGCGCCCTGGGTGCCCGCCGGCACCACCTGACCGTTGGCCGCGATATAATTGCCGGCCCTGCCCTGGTCGGGAACGGGTATCGTGCAGTTGAGCACCGACGCGGCCGTGTTCGCCAGCGCCGGCCGGATCGATATGATCGCGGATGCCGCGACGGCGCCGCCCATCAGCAACTGGCGGCGCGACGGCGCGGCAGGGGCATCGTCCCGCGACTCGGCTTCCTTCTGTGGGGGGAACGGCTCGCTCATGTCATCCTGATCCGCTATCGCGCTTGCCAAATTGTAAAAATTGCCGGCTACTGCGGCCCTCTTTGCAGCAAATGCCTCAAATTTCCAGCATGGTAACCATGAATCGCCTGACCGCTTCCCAGATCACCGCCTCGCTGGCCGTTCTGCTGCTCGGCACCGGGGGCGCGTTGATGATGGGGGCGGGGCCGCTCGACATCCTCCTGCCGGTGCTGGCGGCGCTGCTGGTGCTCGCCATCTGCGCGGCCGGGCCGGATCGCGCCGAACCCGCACTGTCGACCATGCTGGCGGAGGTGCCGGACATCGTCGCCCATCCCGACGCGCGCGACCTGATGGAGGCCATGGCCGACCCGCTGATGCTGATCGAGCGGGGCCGGATCGTCGCCGCCAACCGCGCCGCGCAGCGGCTGCTGGGTGCGCATATAGAGGGGGAGGATGCCCGCATCGCCATCCGCCATCCCGCCGCCGCCGAACGGCTCGCCAGCCAGGCGCCGCTGGCCGAGCCGGTGACGATCGAACTGGTCGGCCTGGGCGCCCGCGACCAGCGCTGGCAGATGCGGATCGCGCCGGTGGGGGAGGACGGCCATGCCCGGCGGCTCGTCCATCTGGCCGACCATAGCGGCGCCCATGCGGCGGAAAAGATGCGCGTCGATTTCGTCGCCAACGCCAGCCACGAACTGCGCACCCCGCTCGCGGGCATATTGGGCTTCATAGAGACGCTGGCCGACCCGGAACTGGGCAAGGACGACGAAACCCGGCAGCGCTTCCTGAAGATCATGGACGGGGAGGCGCGGCGGATGCAGCGGCTGATCGACGACCTCATCTCCCTCTCCCGCATCGAGGCGGAGAAACACAGGCTGCCCGAAAGCGCGGTCGACCTGTCCGGCCTGGTGGCAGAGGTGGTGGGCGTGTTCCGCGCCAGCCACGGCGAACGCGGGCGCGACGTGGAGATGGAGATCGCGCCCGGCCTGCCCGAAGCGCAGGGCGACCGCGCCCAACTGTCCCAACTGCTCCATAATCTGATCGGCAATTCGGTCAAATATGGCCGGGCCGGCACGCCGATCCGCGTGTCCCTGTCCGATGGGCCGAACGGCCTGTTGCGGCTGACCGTCGCGGATGAGGGCGAAGGCATCGGCCCCGATCACCTGCCGCGCCTCACCGAACGCTTCTACCGCGTCGATTCGGGGCGCAGCCGGGCGGTGGGCGGCACGGGGCTGGGCCTCGCCATCGTCAAGCATATCGTGGAACGGCATCGCGGACGGCTGGACATCGCCAGCGTGCTGGGCAAGGGCACCACCATCTCCATCCTGCTTCCCCGCTTCGCCGCCGAGGAAAAGGCGGTCGCGGCAAAGGCCTGAACGAAAAAAGACGGCGACAGCGCGGCCTTCCGCCGTCAATGTCATAAAAGTGCAATCCCATTGTCACAAAGGCGCGACGTACCGCGGCTACGGCGCGTGCCCAGAGGGGGGCGGCGAAAAGCGAATCGCGGCCTTTTGACGAAGGAGATTTTCCGGTGAAGCATTTTGCCCTGATGACCGCGACCGCCGCCGCACTCACTCTTGCCGGCTGCGGCCAGCAGTCCGGCGGCGGGGCCGGCGCCACCCGCGACCAGATCCGCGCCGTCGGCTCCTCCACCGTCTACCCCTTCGCCACCGCGATTGCCGAGATGTTCGTTCAGGGCAATCCCGGCATGAAGTCGCCCATCGTCGAATCGACCGGCACCGGCGGGGGCATGAAGCTGTTTTGCCAGGGCGTGGGGGCGCAGCACCCCGACATCGCCAACGCCTCGCGCCGCATGAAGAAGTCGGAATTCGAGGATTGCCGGAAGAACGGCGTCACGGACATCGTCGAAATCCAGATCGGCGTGGACGGCCTGGCCTTCGCGGAATCGAAGAACGGTCCCGGCCTCAAGCTGACCCCCAGGATCGTCTATGAGGCGCTGGCCGCCAATCCCTATGGCAAGGGTCCGAACAAGACGCAAAGCTGGAAGGATGTCGACCCCAGCCTGCCCGCCACGCCGATTTCCGTCTTCGGCCCGCCGTCCACCAGCGGCACCCGCGATTCGCTGGCCGAACTGATCCTGACCAAGGGCTGCGAGAGCGACCCGGCGATGAAGGCGCTCAAGGAAAAGAGCGAGGACGAGTTCAAGGCCACCTGCACCCGCATCCGCGAGGACGGCAAATATGTGGACTCCGGCGAGAACGACAATCTGATCGTCCAGAAGCTGGGCGCCAATCCCAACGCGCTCGGCGTGTTCGGCTACAGCTTCCTGGAGGAGAACAAGGACAGGCTGAAGGACGTTTCCATCAACGGCGTCGAGGCGACCTATGAAACCGTGTCCACCAGCCAATATCCCGGCGCGCGCCCGCTCTACATCTACGTCAAGAAGGCGCATATGCAGGCCATTCCGGGGCTTCAGGCCTATCTCGACACTTTCGCGGCGAACTGGGATCCCAACGGCGCGCTGACCAGGCGCGGCATGGTCGCCGCGCCGGAGGACGTGCGCAAGGCGAGCGCGGCAACCGTCAAGTCGCTGGCGGTCCTCGACGGTTCGCAGCTCAAGTAAGACAGGCGAGATGACAGGTTCCGCCACCTTCCTGCTGCTGGCTGGCCTGGGCGCCATAGCCTGGGTCAGCGCCCGCGCCCGCGCGCTGCGGCTGCAAGGCGCGGCGCGGGCCTCCGGCCGCCGCGACGCCGTGCATAGCCTGCCGGGCTATCATGGCTGGTATGTCGCGCTCTGGACGCTGGTGCCCGCCGGCATCTTCCTGGCGGTCTGGGCGAATGTCGCGCCGGGCCTGGTCACGCAGGACGTGCTAGGCAGCCCGGCGGCGCAGGCCCTGCCCGCCGACGATTTCTCGCGCTCCGCCATATTGGGCGAGGCGCGGGCCATCGCCACGGGGATGCAGGCGGGGGCGTTCAACCCGCTGTCGCAGGGCCTGGTCGAACCATATAGGGACGCCATCGGCAAATATGGGTTGGCGGGCACGGCGCTGGCGATCATGCTGGCCTTTGCCGGGGGGGCCTATGCCTTCACCCGCGTCCGCCCCGATTTCCGGGCGCGCACGCGGGTCGAGCGGCTGGTGATGGCGACCCTGCTGATCGCTTCACTGCTCGCCATCGTTACGACGCTGGGCATCGTCGCATCCCTGCTGTGGGAGAGCTTCCGCTTCTTCTCCATGGTCAGCCCCCTCGATTTCCTGTTCGGCGCCAAATGGAGCCCGCAATCGGCCGCGCTCGGCTATGGCAATGACGACGCCTTCGGCGCGGTGCCCCTGTTCTGGGGGACCATCTTCATCGGCGCGATCATCGCCATGGCCGTCGCCATCCCGCTCGGCCTGATGAGCGCCATCTACCTCACCCAATATGCCAGCCCGACCGTGCGCAGGTGGATGAAGCCGACGCTGGAGATGCTGGCGGGCGTCCCGACCGTGGTCTACGGCTATTTCGCGGCGCTCACCATCGCCCCGGCGCTGCGCGACTTTGCCGTGACGATCGGCATCCACGGCGCCTCTTCGGAAAGCGCGCTGGCGGCGGGGCTGGTGATGGGCGTGATGATCATTCCCTTCGTCTCCTCCATGGCGGACGACAGCATCGCCGCCGTGCCGCAGTCGATGCGCGACGGCAGCCTCGCCATGGGCGCCACCACCAGCGAGACGATCCGCCGCGTGCTGATCCCCGCCGCGCTGCCCGGCGTGGTCGGCGGCGTGCTGCTGGCCGTCAGCCGCGCCATCGGCGAGACGATGATCGTGGTGATGGCGGCGGGCCTGGCCGCCAACCTGACGCTCAACCCCTTCGCCAGCGTGACGACGGTGACGACGCAGATCGTCCAGCTTCTGACCGGCGACCAGGAATTCGACAGCGCCAAGACGCTCGCCGCCTTCGCCCTGGGGCTGGTGCTGTTCATCGTCACGCTGCTGCTCAACATCGTGGCCCTGCGGGTCGTGAAGAAATATCGCGAGGCTTACGAATAATGACCGCCGAACGCCTCCCCACCGACTGGAAGTCGGACGCGATGCGCAGGCGGATCGCCCGGCGCTACGCCGCCGAGCGCCGGTTCAGAGCCGCAGGGCTGTTCGCCGTGCTGCTGTCCGCCGCTTTCCTCGCCTTCCTGCTGTTCACCATGGTCGGCAATGGCCTGCGCGGCTTCACCGGGACGGAGATCGCGGTGAAGGTGGACTTCCCCGCCTCCCCGCTGCTGCTCGACCCCAACGCCATCACCGACCAGGCGCTCGCCAACGCCAACCTGCCGATGGTGACGGGCGAGGTCGTGAAGAAGGCGCTGGGCGCCGATGCCGAACAATGGGTGGCGCCCACCGCCTGGACCGCGCTGCGCGACGCGATCAAGGCCGATCCGAAGATCCTGGCGCAGACGGTGACGATCAGGCTGCCCGCCGCCACTGCAATCGACCTGGCCGCCAAGGGCGACGGGTCGCCCGAAGCGGAAGCGGCGGTGGCACGGCTGGACAAGGCGGGCCTGCTGACGACCGGCATCAACTGGGGCTTCCTGACCGCCAGCGACGGCACCGATCCGACCCAGGTCGGCATCTGGGGCGCGTTCAAGGGGTCGCTGCTGACCATGCTGGTGACGCTGGCGCTCAGCTTTCCCATCGGGGTCGCGACTGCCGTCTATCTGGAGGAATATGCGCGCAAGAACTGGATGACCGACATCATCGAAGTGTCGATCAACAACCTCGCCGCCGTCCCGTCCATCATCTTCGGCCTGCTGGGCCTGTCGATCTTCCTCAACTTCCTGCACCTGCCGCGATCGGCCGCGCTGGTCGGCGGCATGACGCTGGCGCTGATGACCATGCCGGTCATCGTCATCGCGGGCCGCAACGCCATCAAGTCCGTGCCGCCCAGCATCCGCGACGCGGCGCTCGGCATCGGGGCCAGCCCGGTGCAGGTGGTGTTCCACCATGTGCTGCCGCTGGCCCTGCCCGGCATCCTCACCGGCACCATCATCGGCATGGCCCGCGCCTTGGGGGAGACCGCGCCGCTGCTGATGATCGGCATGCGCGCCTTCATCGCCACGCCGCCCGGCGGGATCACCGATCCGGCGACCGTGTTGCCGGTGCAGATCTTCCTCTGGTCCGACGAAGTCTCCAAGGGCTTCGTCGAAAAGACCTCCGCCGCCATCATCGTCCTGCTGGTCTTCCTGCTCGCGATGAACGGCCTCGCCATCTACCTGCGCAACAAGTTCGAAAGGCGGTGGTGACCGCGATGACAGCCATGATGCATGAACAACAGACGCTGGCCCCTGCCGCAGAGCCCAAGATGACGGCCCGCGACGTCAAGGTCTTCTATGGCGACAAGCAGGCCATCAAGGGCGTGTCGATCGATGTCGACATGGACAATGTCACCGCCTTCATCGGCCCGTCGGGCTGCGGCAAGTCGACCTTCCTGCGGACGCTCAATCGCATGAACGACACCGTGGCCAGCGCGCGTGTCGAAGGCGCGATCACGCTGGACGGGGAGGACATCTACGCCCCCAGCATGGACGTGGTGCAACTGCGCGCCCGCGTCGGCATGGTGTTCCAGAAGCCCAACCCCTTCCCCAAGTCGATCTACGAGAACATCGCCTATGGCCCGCGCATCCATGGCCTTGCCCATGCGAAGGCGGACCTGGACGTGATCGTCGAGAAATCGCTGCGCCGGGCGGGGCTTTGGGACGAGGTGAAGGACCGCCTGCACGACAGCGGCACCGCATTGTCGGGCGGCCAGCAGCAGCGCCTGTGCATCGGCCGCGCCATCGCCGTCGAACCGGAAGTGATCCTGATGGACGAGCCATGCTCCGCGCTGGACCCCATCGCGACGGCGAAGATCGAGGAACTGATCCACGAACTGCGCGGCCGCTACGCCATCGTGATCGTGACGCACAATATGCAGCAGGCGGCCCGCGTGTCGCAGCGGACCGCCTTCTTCCACCTGGGCGAACTGGTCGAATATGGCGTGACGTCGGACATATTCACCAATCCGAAGCAGGAACGGACGAAGGATTACATCACCGGACGCTACGGCTGAGACCGGGGGAGAACGGACATGGCAGAACATACGATCAAGGCGTTCGATCAGGAGATGGACAAGCTGCGCGGCCTGATCGCCGAAATGGGCGGCCGCGCCGAATCGGCCATCGAAAAGGCGATGCTGGCGCTGCAACGCCATGACGAGGCGCTGGCGGCGGAGGTCGTCGCCGACGACAAGCGCATCGACGCCATAGAGGCGGAGGTGGAGAAGCTCGCCATCGAGATCATCGCGCTTCGCGCCCCGATGGCCAACGACCTGCGCGACGTGATCGCGGCATTGAAGATCGTCGGCGTGGTCGAGCGGATCGGCGACTATGCCAAGAACATCGCCAAGCGCGTGCCCCTGATCGCCGCCAACCAGCGGACGCAGGAACCCATCGCGCTTCTTCCCTCCATGGGGCAGGTCGCGGCGGAGATGGTGCAGGATGCCCTCAACGCCTTCGCGGCGCGGGACGCGGAACTGGCCATCGCCGTGGTCGAGCGCGACACGGTGGTGGACGATTTCTACAACAGCGTCTTCCGCACGCTGGTCACCTTCATGGTCGAAAATCCCAAGACGATCAGCGAATGCGCCCATCTGCTGTTCATCGCCAAGAATATCGAGCGGATCGGCGACCATGCCACCAATGTGGCGGAGATGGTCTATTATGCCGCGACCGGCCAGACCCTGCCCGACCGCGAACGCGGCGGCGCGGCGGCGGCGGAGGGCTGAACATGGCGCGGGCCAGGATGCTGCTGGTGGAGGATGACGCGGCGTTGGCCGAACTGCTCATCTGGCACTTCAAGCGCGAGGATTTCGAGGTCGTCCATACGGTGGACGGCGAGGAAGCGCTGCTTCTGGCGCAGGAGAATGTGCCCGACATCGTGCTGCTCGACTGGATGGTGGAAAGCCTGTCGGGCATAGAGGTCTGCCGCCGCCTGCGCCGCATGAACGGCACGGCCAACGTGCCGATCATCATGCTGACCGCGAGGGGCGAGGAGGAGGATCGCGTGCGCGGGCTGGAAACGGGCGCGGACGATTATGTGACCAAGCCCTTCTCGCCCCGCGAACTGGTGGCGCGCGTCGGCGCGGTGCTGCGGCGCGTGCGCCCCGCGCTGGCGGGCGAGACGCTGACCTTCGCGGATGTGGAGATGGACACGGTGGGGCACAAGGTCCGTCGCGGCGGCCAGGTGATCCCGCTCGGCCCCACGGAATTCCGCCTGCTCAAGCATTTCCTGGAGCATCCCGGCTGGGTCTTCTCCCGCGAGCGGCTGCTGGACAGCGTATGGGGGCAGGACAGCGACATCGAACTGCGCACGGTGGACGTGCATATCCGCCGCCTGCGCAAGGCGATCAACGCGGACGGCCGCCATCGCGACATCATCCGCACGGTGCGCTCGGCCGGCTATGCGCTGGATACCGACGGAGCGGCGTGAACCGGCGCTTGGGATCGCTGGAGACGGAAATAGGCCGGTAGCGCCGCGTCACTCCGGCATGGGCCGCGCCTCCCGCACCACCAGCACGGGGACGCCATCCCGCACCGGAAAGGCAAGCCCCGCCGCATCGGACAGCAATTCGCTCCGCTCCGCATCCCAGCGCAGCGGCATGCGCGTCACCGGGCAGACCAGCTTCGCGAGCAGCGCCGGGTCGAGCGTGGCGTTCATTGCATGGTCGCGCCGCCGTCGCGTTCGATCCGCCCGACGATCTGCATCAACTGGATGATCCGGTCGGCCCTTTCGCCCAGCGTATCCGCCTCCAGCAGGGTCTGCTTGGCCGCCGGATCGAAGGGCACGATCTGGGCGATCCCGTTCACCAGCGCCATGTCGTCCAGCCGCGACACCGCCGTCCAGTCGACCACATAGCCCAGCGCATCGGCAAAGCGCCGCGATTCCTGCTCCAGCGCCGCCCGTTCCACGGCGGAGAGGATTTCATCCTCCTGCGCAACCGGCTCCACATCCGCCTCGATCTGGCGGAAGGCGGTCGGCACCGCCAGTTCCCGCACCACCCGAAAGCGCGCAATCCCCTTCAGCAGGATATTGTAGCGGCCGCCGTCCAGCGCCTCGATATGGGTGATGTGGCCCAGGCATCCCATGTCGAACAGCGCGGGCTTCACCCCTTCTTCCCTCGGCTGGATCATGCCGATGCGCCTGTCCCGCGCCATGGCGTCATGGATCATCGCCTGATAGCGCGGCTCGAAGATATGGAGCGGCAATTCCATGCCCGGCAGCAGCAGCGCGCCCGGCAGGGGAAAGATCGAGACGCGCGCCATGCCGCAGCGCCGGTCAGGAAAAGAGAATCTGCGAAAGCCTACGCCGCTGGGCCGCGACCCAGGGGTCTTCCAGCCCCGTCGCCTCGAACAGCTTGAGGAGCTGCGCCCGCGCCGCGCCGTCGTTCCACGCCCGGTCGCGCCGCACGATCTCCAGCAGTTGTTCGGCCGCGCCGTCGCGGTCGCCATTGGCCATCAGGCCGTTCGCCAGTTCGAAGCGGGCTTCATGATCGTCCGCGTCGGCAGCCACTTTCGCTTCGATGCCCGACAGGTCGGCCACCGGCTTCGCGTCGCGGGCGAGCGCGATGGCGGCGCGGGCGCGCTCCACCGCCTGATCCTTCGCCACGTCGGCGGGCAGGGCCGCCAGCGCCGCCTCCGCCTCGTCCAGCCGCCCCAGCGCCACCAGCGCCCGCGCCTCGCCCGAAGCGACGTCGGCATTGTCCGGCACCATCTGCGCGATCTGCTGGAACACGGAAAGCGCCCGTTCCGGCTCTCCGCCCGCCAGCATCTCCTCGCCCATGGCGATCAGCGGCGCGATTTCCTCAAGCTGCGCCTTCTCCTCCGATTCGATCGGCAACTGGCTCAGCAACTGGTCGAGATATTGCTTGAACTGCCCCTCGGTCCGCGCCTGGCTGAGGTCGGCGACAGGCTGGCCCTGGAACACGGCATAGACGGTGGGGATCGACTGGACGCGGAACTGGGCGGCGATGAACTTGTCCTCATCGACGTTGATCTTGACCAGCTTGACGCCCTTGGCCGCATAGTCGGCGCACACCTTCTCGATCACGGGCGCAAGCTGCTTGCAGGGGCCGCACCATTCGGCCCAGAAATCGACGATCACCAACTGGTTGCGCGACGGCTCCACCACATCGCGGCGGAAAGCCTCCACCGATGCCTTGTCGGCCTCGCTCAGTCCAAGGGTCGCCACTTCACTCATCTCCTGCTGCAAACGCGGTTTTCAAGCCGCCCTCATACAGCGCCTTATGTGGGGCGTCACCCCATTGGAACAAGGGAGGGTGGGCGCTTGATCTTCCCCTCCCCTTCAGGGGAGGGGATTGAGGGGTGGGGGCGTGCCTTACAGGCCAAGTCGGATGGTTGGCGCGCCCCCACCCCAAGCCTTCAACGAGTCACGTGCCTCGTTTGAACCTAAAGGGGAGGGGCTTTGATGGTCGTTTCTCAGAGGAAATATTTGACCTTTATGTCCTGCCGCACCGCCGCGCCCGTCACGGCGAACTGCGCCGAGCGGAAGCTGGGCGCGCCGAAGCGGATCGCGGGGTTGCGGGAAAAGCCCACGCCCTCCCGCGGGATGCCTGCGAACGTGTCCAGTTTTCCGTTGCCGTTCTCGTCGTGGATGATCGCGATGGCATAGGTGCCCGGCTCCATCCGGCCAAGCGCGACGGCGCCGGAGGTTACGGGCAGGGTGAAATGCCGTCCCTCCGGATCTTTGCTGCAATCGGGGAAATGGGCCGCCTGCCGCGTGACGCAGATCAGGAAATTGCCTCTGGCCGAGCGCAGGCCCTGCACGTCCATGCTGAGCGGCTGGCCCATGTCCGGCGGGGCGGCGGCCACCGCCATCGCCGCCGCCGCGACCAACAAGACCGTTCCGATTCTCACGCCGCCTCCCTGAAGCTGCCCAATCCCGCGTCGGTGCCGCACAGCCGATCCCAGAATCGGAAATAGAGGCCGTAATTGCACGCATATCGTTCATGGTGCCGCTGGTGATGGCTCGCGGTGATCAGCCAGCGGCCCGCAGGCCCCCGCACCATCCGGCGCGGAAACATCTCCCACCCCATATGGTTGCTGACGCCCATCACCGTCATGATCGTCAGCACCACGCCCAGCGTGCCGACATGGATGGGGATCAGGAAGACCAGCGCGGGGATCACCACAGCGCCGGTAACGGCCTCCCAGGGGTGGAAGCTCATCGCGGCCCAGGCCGTGGGCGGGCGGCTGGCATGATGCACGGCATGGGCGATGCGGAAGGGCCGGGGCCGGTGCATCCACCGATGCGTCCAGTAGAACCATGTGTCGTGCGCGGCGAGGTAGAGCAGCACCGAGAGCGGCAGATACCAGAGCGGCCGGGCGTGGAGGTCGGTATAGACCAGCGTCCAGCCATGCGCCTGCCAGCCCCAGGCGACGATGCCCGCGGGCGCGCCATAGATCAGCGCGGACGCCAGCGACCAGGCGATTTCGCGCCGGATCTGGCGGTCCAGCCCGGTATAGAGGCCCGGCCTGCGATGGCGCGTGGCCAGCGCGAAGGCCCCGCTCGCCAGCAGGTAGCGCGCGCCCACGATCAGGCTCATGGCGAGGGCGGACAGAAGGATCGCGGCGAACATGGGCCGACCATAGGCAGTCCCGCGCCCGCCGTCACGCGCCGTTCAGGTGCGGGGACGCGGATTTTAAGTGCGGGGACGCGCCTGGCGATAGCTGCCGAGGATGCGCACCCATTTGGTGTGGAATTCCAGTTCCGCCAGCGCCCGGTCTATCGCGGGATCGCCCGGCATTCCCTCTATGTCGCAGTAGAATTCGGTCGCCGCGAAGCTGGCCCCGCGCTGGTAGCTTTCCAGCTTCGTCATGTTGACGCCGTTGGTGGCGAAGCCGCCCATCGCCTTGTAGAGGGCGGCCGGGATGTTCTTCACCTCGAACAGGAAGGTGGTCATCACCGGGCCGACGCCCGCGGCCGGCATCTTCGGCTCTCGCGAGAGCACCAGGAAGCGCGTCATATTGTCGTCGCTGTCCTCGATATTCTCCGCCACCAGCCGCAGGCCATAGAGTTCCGCCGCCAGATACGGGGCGATGGCCGCTTCGCCGGGAACCTTCGTTTCCGCGACCAGCGCCGCCGCGCCCGCCGTGTCGGCATAGCTGACCGGCTGGATGCCGCGCTCGCGCAGATAATGGCGGCACTGGCCCAGCGCCTGCGGGTGGCTGACCGCGCTCGTCACCGGCGCGGTGTCGGCGGCCATCAGGCAGTGCCGGATGCGCAGGAAATATTCGTCGACGATGTGCAGCCCGGATTCGGGCAGCAGGAAATGCATGTCGGCCACGCGGCCATGCAGGCTGTTCTCGATCGGGATGATCGCCCGCGCCGCGCGCCCTTCCCGCACGGCGTCTATCGCATCCTCGAACGCGAAGCAGGGCAGCGGCACGCAATCGGGCGCATAATCCAGCGCGGCCAGGTGCGAATTGGCGCCCGGCGCGCCCTGGAAGGCGACGGCGCGAGCGGGATCGACGGCGGCCTTCGCGGCGAGGTCCGCGACCAGGTCGCGGGCGGGGGCGGGATAGTTTTCCATGGGCGCCTGCGCGCTTATTCACTTCATCGCGCCCGCGCAAGCATCCTCTCCGGCCGCAAAGCCATGAAAAGCGTGCGCGATCCCGTTCAAGCCCGCTTGCGCGTTCGCGCTTGCGCCATTATGGCAGCGCGCTAGAGGGGACGCGACACTAGCGGCCAGAACAGAAATCCAGGGGAATTCGAGCGAATGGGCGATCGTTTCAACACCGCTGCCGGTTGGGCGTTGTTCGCGGGTATCATCGCGCTGGGCGGTGCCATCGTCAGTTCCAAATTCTTCCATGAGGAACGGCCCGAGAAAATGGGCTACGCCATCGAAGGCGTCGAAGCGGAAGGCGAAGGCGGAGCGGCCAGCGGCCCCGGCCTTAACACCCTGCTCGCCAGCGCGGACGTCGCGGCGGGCGAAAAGGTCTTCGCCAAGTGCGCGGCCTGCCACACCGTCAACCAGGGCGGCGCCAACGGCATCGGCCCCAACCTCTACGGCACGGTTGGCGAGCCGATCGGCCAGGGCAAGGGCGGCTTCGCCTTCTCCGACGCGCTCAAGAGCAAGGGCGGCAACTGGACGTTCGAGAATCTCGATCACTGGCTGACCAGCCCGCGTGAATTCGCGCCCGGCACCAAGATGACCTTCGCGGGCCTGGGCAACCCTGCCGACCGCGCCAATCTGATCGCCTGGCTGAACACCCAGGGTTCGAACCTGCCGCTGCCCGCCGCCGATGCGGCCCCGGCAGCCGGCGGCGACAATGCCGCTGCCGAGGGCGGCAATGCCTCCGCCAACGCGGCAGAGGCGCC
This sequence comes from Sphingobium indicum B90A, assembly GCF_000264945.2. Classification (NCBI taxonomy): domain Bacteria; kingdom Pseudomonadati; phylum Pseudomonadota; class Alphaproteobacteria; order Sphingomonadales; family Sphingobiaceae; genus Sphingobium; species Sphingobium indicum. The sequence goes on along the minus strand of NZ_CP013070.1, from coordinate 76,434 downwards.
CGCCGCCAACGCCGCCGAATAAGGACTGACGGCGCGGTCCCTGCCGGCCGCGCCCTCCTCCATCCCGTCGCCTGGATCGGGTCCGGCGCGACGGGCATGCACTGCCCGGAAACAGCCCGTCAGCCGCCGCGAATCGCGACCGCCCGGCGCATCTCGTCCAGCGCGATCGTCAGTTCGGCCCGGCCCGGCATCTCCGTCAGGATATGCCGGGTCAGCCTCTCATAATGCTGGATGAAGCGCGCCACCCCGGCATCCGACATGCCGCCTCCCCTTTCCTTGCGCAGTTCATGCTCCTGCTGCGTCCGCCAGCGCCGGACGATCCCGAAGCCGGGCGCGGCCAGCAGCACCAGCCGGTCCAGCCGCCCGAACAGCGGCCGATAATCCTCCGCCAGCGCGCGATTCACGAAAGCGCGCCAGACGCCGTCCGCATCCTCCTCCCGCTCCAGCGCATTGACCGGCTCCGCCAGCGCCGCCGGCGCCTGCGGCAGCGCCCCGACGCACCAGCCCTCCAGCAGCAGCAGCCGCGTCCCCGCAGCCGCCCTTTCCCAGCGCGCCTCCGGCAAGCGGTCGTCGGACGCCTTGTCGAAGCGCGGCAGCAAGGCCGCCTCTCCCCGTTCCAGCGCGTCGATCACCCGCAGCCCCAGCGCCACGTCATGCGTCCCCGGCACGCCGCGGGTGCGCAGCAGCGGATGGATCGACCGCGCCATCGCCTCCCGCTCCGCCCGCGTCAGATACAGATCGTCGATGGAAAGGACAGCGACGGGAACCCCGCCGCTTTCCAGCCTTTGCCGCAATCCCGCCGCCAGCGTCGACTTGCCGCTGCCCTGCGCCCCGCACAGCCCGATCGCCAGCAGCCGATCGCCCGACCCCGCCAGCGCCCGCCGCGCCAATCCCTCCACCGCGTCCAGCGCAGCGCCGTCCATGCTATCGTTCCGCGATCAGCAGCTTGTCGATCTTGCGTCCGTCCATGTCCACGATCTCGAACCGCCAGCCCTGATCGTCGATGAAATCGCCCACCTCCGGCAAGCGCTTGAGCAGCCACAGCGCATGGCCGGCGACCGTCGCATAGTCGCGATCCTCCGGCAGGTCGATGCCGATCCGGTCCGCCAGCAGGTCGACCGGCATCTGCCCCGACACCAGCAGGCTGCCATCCTCCCGCTCGACCAGTTCAGGCTCGTCCGCGCTGTCCAGGTCGGACACGAAATGGCCGGCAATGGCCGACAGCAGGTCGGCGGGCGTCGCGATCCCTTCGAAATGCCCATATTCGTCATGCACCATGACCATCGGCACCTCGGCCCGGCGCAGCACCTCCAGCGCGTCCATGGCGTCGACCTGGTCGGGCACCACCTCCACCTTGCGCATCAGGGTTTCGAGGTTCAGCCCCTCGCCCCGGAACAGCGCCGTCATGATGTCGCGCGCCTGCACGACGCCTATGATGTCCTCCACCGTGCCCCGGCCCACCGGCAGGCGGGTGTGCGGCGTGTCGAGCAGCTTGGCGCGAATCGCATCCTCATCGGCGTGGATGTCGATCCAGTCCACGTCCATGCGCTGGGTCATCACCTCGCGCACCGGCCGGTCGACCAGCCGCACCACGCCGGAGATGATGGCCCGCTCGCTCTCCTCGATCACGCCGGACCTGCTGGCTTCGGCGACGATCAGGTGCAGTTCCTCCGCCGTCACATGCTGTTCCGATTCGCGGGTCATTCCCAGCAGGCGGAAGATGAGGGCGCTGGACCCGTCCAGCAGCCAGACGATGGGCGCGGTCAGCTTCGCCAGCCACAGCATCGGCCCGGCGACCAGCACCGCGATCGGTTCCGGAGCGCGCAGGGCGAACTGCTTGGGCACCAGTTCGCCGACGATCAGCGAGGCATAGGTGGTAAGGCCGATCACCAGCGCGAAACCGGCATTTTGCGCGGCGTTGGGCGACAGGCCCAGCATCTGCAATCGTTCGCCGGTCGGCCCGCCCAGGCTGGCCCCGGAATAGGCGCCCGCGACGATGCCGATCAGGGTGATGCCGATCTGCACGGTGGAAAGGAACTTGCCGGGATCGCTCGCCGCCGCCAGCGCGGAGCGCGCCCCGCGCCGCCCGGCCTTCTCCATCGCCTGAAGGCGCGGCCTGCGGGCGGAGACGATGGCCAGTTCCGACATGGCGAACAGGCCGTTCAGCGCGACCAGCGCCAGGATGATGACGAGGTCGACCCAGGGAAAGGGCGTCGGAGCGTGCGGGGGGATATTGGCCATGGCGGTCGGCGGCCACCTATAGCCTTGATTCTGTCAATTTCACAACCGTCGCATCATGTGCAGTTCAGTTCGCTTGTGGAACAAAGGCCCCGTCTCAACCATTGGGGGTGCATCCGATCCGTTCGGGCGCACGAGAAAGGGAAACATATCCATGCGGAATTTTCATCGCATCGTCGGCGCGACCGGCCTGGCCGCCATGCTGGCGACCACGGCCTGCACCACCGATCCCAACACCGGCAACCGCACCATTTCGAAGGCCGCGATCGGCGGCATCGGCGGCGCGCTGGGCGGCTATCTGCTGGGCGACCTGGTCGGCGGCCGGCATGACCGCACCGAAAAGATATTGGGCGCGGGCATCGGCGCGGTCGCGGGCGCGGGCATCGGCGCCTATATGGACGCGCAGGAACGCAAATTGCGGGAGGAAACCGCCGGCAGCGGCGTGGACGTGATCCGCGACGGCGACAATCTGGTGCTGCGCATGCCGTCGGGCATCACCTTCGCCACCGACAGTTCCGCCGTGCAGCCGCAATTCCAGCCGACGCTGAACGACGTCGCTTCGGTGCTGGCGCAATATCCCAAGACCTATATCGACGTGTACGGCCACACCGACAGCGACGGCACCGACACCTATAACCAGGCGCTGTCGGAACGGCGCGCCCAGGCGGTGGGCGATTATCTGACGACCCACGGCGTCCAGTCGGCGCGCATCGCCACCCGCGGCTTCGGCGAGACCCAGCCGATCGCATCCAACGCCACGGCGGAGGGCAAGGCGTCCAACCGCCGCGTCGAAATCAAGATCGCTCCCGTGACGGAGCAGGACGTCCGGAGCTGAGGCGCCAGCAGCCGATGCCCCGTTTCAGCCGGGGCATCGGCCTACCAGGCCAGCCGGTGCTTCACGCCCATGGCCTGGGCCAATTGCCGCTGCCGCCGCTCGACCGCTTCCCCGAAAAGGTCGGCGTCCACGCTCCGCAACCGCAGTTCGAGCACATTGCCCTCCATCCCCAGCCGGGACGCCAGCAAAGGCCCCTCCACCCCGCCGGACAGCCTTTGCCCCAGCCTGATCGCCAGACCCCATAGGGTCGCGCGGCGCAGCGCTTCGGGCGGGGCGAGCCGTTCGATGCCGGGCGGGGTGGACAGGCCGCCGCCGAAATTGCTGTGCAGCGCCTGCGCCAGCATGGCGCGCTCTGCGGCGTTGATGCCCACCCAATTGCTGTGCAGCGCGATCTCCACGCCCCGTTCGGACCGGAAATCGGGATTGGCGCGCCAACCGACATCGGCCAGCAGACAGGCGGCGCGGCGGATGCGCCGCCAGGCGTCGCCGTCATCCAGGAACAGCGGCGCGATCCAGCGTTCGATCATGTCGCCATGGCCGGTGAAGCGGGCCTGCGCCTCCCCCTCCGCCTCCGCCGCGACCAGCAGCGGGTCGTGCGCCCGGATGTCCGGCGGCAGGTCGCCGAACAGCAGGCCTTCGCGCAGGCCATAGGCCGAAACCACCAGCCTGCTCGACTTCAACTGGCGGACGATCACCGACAGCAGCGCCGCCGCGTCCGGCAGGGTGGGCACGCGCGATCCGGTGATCTGGGGAATATCCTTGAACCGCGCCTTGCCGACATGGGACACGATGCGCGTCAACTGTTCGGCGCGGGTGGCGGGCATTTCATATTGGTGGACGACCGGCAGCGGGAACCGGGTCAGTTCCATGTCGAACCGGGCCAATGCGCGCCACGACCCGCCGACCAGGTAGAAGGGCAAGTCCGCAGGCGCGTCCCAGCCCGCCTTCGCCAGCATCTTCCGCACCATCCGTTCCAGCACCGCCGGACCCTTGGCGCGGATCTGCGGCAGGCGCAGCACGCCCAGCGGCAGCGATATCGTCTCATGCACCGCGCCGTCGCGGATGCGGGCCAGTTCCAGGCTGCCGCCGCCCAGGTCGCCGACGATGCCGTCCGCGCCGGGAATGCCCGACAGCACGCCATGGGCCGCCGCAACCGCTTCCTGCCCGCCGGTCAGCAGTTCGACCTCCAGCCCCATCTCCCTGGCGCGGCGGATGAATTCGTCGCCATTTTCCGCGTCGCGGACGGCGGCGGTGGCGACGCAGCGCACCTCCTGCACCTCCATCTCCCGGCAGAGATGGGCGAATCGGCCGGCGGCGCGCAGGCCGCGCTCCATCGCCTCCGGCTCGATCCGGCCGGTCCTGCCCAGCGACGCGCCCAGCCCGGCCATCACCTTTTCGTTGAAGAGGATGAAGGGAATGCGGCGCGGCCCGTCATAGACGACCAGGCGCACGCTGTTGGAGCCGATGTCGATGATCGCCGTGCGCGCCTTCGCCTGTTGGGGCGAGGTCGCCATGCCCGGCGCGATCGCCCGGACCTGGCTCAGCATGGAATTCATGCGCGTCAGGCCCGCCCGCGCAGGCGCAGCGTCGGCACCGCCACGCTGTCCAGCGACGCGCCGCGGCCCGAAAGCGACGGGTTGGTCATGAAATAGCGGTGCAGGTTGAAGGGGCGGTCGGTCGCCTCCACCCGGCTGTAATGGCCCTCGCTGTCCAGCACCCAGCTTTGTTCGGTGTCGATCAGGTTGGCGACCATCACCTGGTCCAGTATCTGGTCGTGCACAGTGGGGTTTTCGACCGGGGCCAGGAACTCGACGCGCCGGTCGAAATTGCGCGGCATCCAGTCGGCCGAACTGATATAGACTTTCGCGCCGTTGTTGGGCAGCGCCTTGCCATTGCCGAACACGGTGATGCGGCTATGTTCCAGGAAGCGGCCGACGACCGACTTCACCCGGATATTGTCCGACATGCCCGGCACGCCCGGCCGCAGGCAGCATATGCCGCGCACGATGAGGTCGATCTGAACCCCCGCATTGCTGGCCGCATAGAGTTTTTCGATGATCGCCGGATCGACCAGCGAATTCATCTTCGCCCAGATGGTGCCCGGCCGCCCGGCGCGGACATGCTCGATCTCCGCATCGATCAGATTGCACAGCCGGTCGCGCAGGTCGCGGGGCGACATGACCAGCTTTTCCAGCCGCTGCGGCTCGACATAGCCGGTGATGTAGTTGAACAGCGCCGCCGCGTCGCGGCCATAGGCGGGGTCGGCGGTGAAGAAGCTGAGGTCGGTATAGATGCGCGCCGTCACCGGATGATAGTTGCCGGTGCCGAAATGGCAGTAGGTGCGGAACTGCTCCCCCTCCCGCCGGACGACCATCGACACCTTGGCATGGGTCTTCCAGTCGATGAAGCCGTAGACCACCTGCACGCCCGCGCGTTCCAGCGCGTCGGCCCACATCAGGTTCTGCTCCTCGTCGAAGCGGGCCTTGAGTTCGACCACGGCGGTCACGGACTTGCCCGCCTCCGCCGCGTCGATCAGGGCGCGGATGATCGCGGACTGCTTGCCGGCGCGGTAGAGCGTCTGCTTGATCGCGACGACATCGGGGTCGCTGGCCGCCTGCTTCAGGAAGGAGACCACCACGTCGAACGCCTCATAGGGATGGTGGACGACGATGTCCTTCGCCCGGATCGCGGCGAAGCAATCGCCGCCATATTCGCGGATGCGTTCGGGGAAGCGGGGGGCATAGGGTTCGAACTTGAGGTCGGGCCGATCCTCCTCGACGATGCCGCTGAGGTCGCCGATGCCGACGAAGCCCTCCACCTCCGCGATGATCGCCTCATGGCCCTGGAGCATGTCCTGGAGCATCTCCTCGACGGGTTCGGGGATGCGCTCCTCTATCTCCATGCGGATCACGCGGCCCCGGCGCCGGCGCTTGATGGCGCTGCGGAAATAGCGGACGAGATCCTCCGCCTCTTCCTCTATTTCGATGTCGCTGTCGCGGATGATGCGGAACACGCCGCTGTTGCGGACGCGGTAGCCGGGGAAGAGATCGGCGGAGAAGCGCCGGATCACCGCCTCCAGCGCCATGTAGCGCGCTATGTCGCCCGGCATGCGCACGAAGCGGGCGAGCGAGGAGGGGATCATCACCAGTTCGCGGATCGATTCCTTGTCCGACAGCCGTTCCAGGTCGAAGACGATGGACAGGCCCTGATTGGGGATGAAGGGGAAGGGATGCGCCGGGTCCAGCGCCTGGGGCGTCAGGATGGGGAAGATCTGGGTCAGGAAATGGTCGCGCAGCCAGTTTTCGCAGCTTGCGTCCAGCGGGGTCGAAGGGCCGATCACCTCTATCCCCACCCGCCCCAGTTCGCCGTGCAGCGCGCCCCACACCTTCTGCTGCGCGCCCATCAGCCGGGCCGTCTCCTCCGTGATGGCGGCAAGCTGCTGCGCGGGGGTCAGCCCGTCGGCGGAGCGCATGTCGACATCCTGCAACTGCTGCCCCTTCAGGCCCGCCACGCGGACGGAGAAGAATTCGTCCAGATTGGCGCCGGAGATGGACAGGAAGCGCAGCCGTTCCAGCAGCGGATGGGCGCGGTTCATCGCCTCCTCCAGCACGCGCTGGTTGAACGCCAGCCAGGACAGTTCCCGGTTGAAATAGCGATCGCCGGGCAGCGTCAGGCTGGCGGAGGGGTCGGCTTCGGCCACATGTCTCTCATCGTTTCAGAACCGGGTCAGTCCGGGACTATAGGCAAAAATCCCGCGCCTTGCAGGACATGTTTCGCCATAGCGGTAGAAATCTTGCGTCCTGATGACAATGCAGCCTCGTCCAGCAGGCGCGTCGCCGCCGCGATGGCGGCATAGCTGCGTTCGATGCGGCGCAGCAGCCATTCGGGCAGGTCGGCGGCATAGCTGGCCCCCGCCGAGGACAGGGAACGTTCGATCAGGGCGCGGGCCAGCGCCTCGTCCGGTTCCTCCAGCGCGACGTGCGGCGCGGCGGCCAGGCGGGAACGCAGGTCGGGCAAGGCCACCTGCCAGATCGCGGGCGGCGCGTCGGCGATCAGCAGCAGGGGGCGCTGCGCCGTCTGCGCGTCGTTCCAGGCATTGAACAGGGTCCGCTCGTCCTGCCGCTGCGCATCGTCGATCACCGCGCCGCCGCTCTGCGCGGCGAAATGGCGGCCCAGCGTCGAACGGCCGGACAAGGGCGGGCCGCTCAGCACGCTGACCGCCAGCGGCCAGCCGCGCCAGTTCTCCAGATGGCGGACGGCGATGCGGTTGGCTTCGCTGACCAGGAATTCGTCGGCCTTCGCCTGAGAGCCTGCGTGTATTGGCCGGTCGAACGGCAGGCTGATCTGTCTCATTGCGCCGGGGCGGTTCCGGCGGCGGCGCGGCGGATGCGCAGCGTGTTGCCGGACACCGCCACGCCATAGCCCCTGGCCGTCAGCGCGGCGCGCAGCGCGTCGACCGTGCCGTCGAAGCTGACCTGCATGACCGACGTGCCGCCCAGCGCCAGGCTGCTGGTCGCGGCGGAGCGGACGCCGGGGATGGAGCGCAGCGCCGCCTCCCCCTGCGCCACCGATCCAACGTCGGGCGTGTCGAACTGGATCGCGAAGCTGCCGGTCGCGGCGGCGGGCGTCGGCGCGTCCAGCATCTCCACGGGCAGGTCGGCGGCGTTTTCGATGGCCAGCGCGTCGGGATCGACCGGCTCCTCGATGATCAGCGACGGATCGGGGCGCAGGCGGCCGTCGTTCAGCGCCTGGGTGTAGAGCTGGTCGATCCGCTGCGCCGCCTGATCCATCATCTGCGGGATCGCGCTGTCGCTGGAGGCGCGCAGGGAAAAGCTGCCGATCAGGAAATTGTCGGGGCCATAGCGGGCGGTGAAGGTGCCGGTCACGGGGCCGCCGGGATATTGGCGGTCGAGCCGGGCGATGGGGATCACCACGTCCGCCGCGCCATATTGGTCGAGCAGCACGCGCCACCACAGCCGCCCGCGCCGTCCGGTCTGTCCGGCGTTCAGCAGGATCGGATCGGCGATCGACCCGGCCACGCGCACATAGTCGATGGCGCTGTCCCCGGTGCGGAAGCGCGCCCAGGCCTTCTGCCACTCATTGATCCGTTCATAGGACACGGCCGAACCGCCGTCCCACAGCACCGGGATCACCAGCAGCGGCGGCGAATGCACGACATTGCTGCCGGTGACGCCCAGCACCTGCCCGGTGCGCGCCCGGTCGAACATGACGCCCAGCGTCGCGACATAGCGGTTGGGACCGGCCTGCTCATATTCGATCTCTATGCCGGAGATCATGCCTTCAAGCTGCGAATCGGACAGGCCCGGCGCGCCGGTTCCGCCATGGGTGCGAGTCCAGAGCATCTGCCACGCCCGCCGCTGCGCCAGCCGCCAGCCCGCCTGCCGGGCGCTGAACGCATCCCTGGCGAAGACGTCGACCTTCACATGGCTGACCTGAAAATCGCCGCCGCTGGCGATGGGCGGAACGCCGCGTTCCCCCTCCATCTGCGCGAACAGGGCCGCCGCCGCGAGGCCGAGCGCGACGGCGCCCAGAATCTGGAGCGGTCGCGACAGCATCCGCATTGGGGCGCGAATCAGGTTCAGAGGCCGAAATCGAAGGCCGCGAAGGACAATGGGCAGGCTCACGCGCGTCCTTTTGGCGGGATTTGCCTGCCCTGCCAAGCGGCAACCCATTTCCCGTTCCGTTTTCCTGTACATTGCTCTAGTGGCGCTCAGCATGAGCGACACCGAATCCTACAGCTACGCCAAGGCTGGCGTCGACATCGCCGCGGGCAATGCGCTGGTCCGCGCCATCGCCCCGCTGGCCAAGGCCACCCGACGCCCCGGCGCCGACGCGGAACTGGGCGGCTTTGGCGGTTTCTTCGACCTGAAGGCGGCCGGTTACGACGATCCGCTGCTGGTCGCGGCCAATGACGGCGTGGGCACCAAGCTGAAGCTGGCCATCGATCATGACGCCCATGACGGCGTGGGCATCGACCTGGTCGCCATGTGCGCCAACGACCTGATCGTGCAGGGGGCCGAGCCGCTCTTTTTCCTGGACTATTACGCCACCGGCAAGCTGGAGAGCGGCGTCGCCGAACGGGTGATCGCGGGCATCGCCGAAGGGTGCAGGCAGGCGGGTTGCGCGCTGATCGGCGGCGAGACCGCCGAGATGCCGGGCATGTATGGGCCGGGCGACTATGATCTGGCCGGTTTCTGCGTGGGCGCGGTGGAGCGGTCCCAGGCGCTGACCGGCAACCGGGTGAAAGCGGGCGACGTGCTGCTGGGCCTTGCTTCATCGGGCGTGCACAGCAACGGTTTTTCGCTGGTGCGCCGCCTGGCCGCCGACAAGGGCTGGAAGCTCAACCGTCCGGCGATCTTCGACAATGAAGTGCTGCTGATCGACGCGCTGATGGCGCCGACGCGGATTTACGTGAAGTCGCTGCTGCCGCTGGTGCGGGCGGGGAAGATCCATGCGCTGGCCCATATCACCGGCGGCGGCCTGCTGGAGAATATTCCGCGCGTGCTGCCCGAAGGAACCCATGCGGTGGTCGATGCCGATGGCTGGGAACAGCCGCGCCTGATGGCCTTCCTGCAGGCGCAGGGGAATATCGAGCCGGAAGAGATGGCGCGCACCTTCAACTGCGGCGTCGGCATGGTGCTGGCGGTGGATGCGGATGGCGCGGACGCCGTGGCGGCTGAACTGGAAGCGGCGGGCGAGACGGTGGTTCGCGTCGGCACCGTGGAAGCGGGCGAGAAGGGCTGCACGGTCAAGGGATCGCAGGAAACATGGAGCGCCAAGGCGGACTGGACCGCGACGCATCTGGGGTAAATTTCCCCCGTTCGTGCTGAGTAGGGACTGAGCGAAGTCGAAGGCCCGTATCGAAGCATGGCTCTGGGCGCAAAACATCCTTCGATACGCCGCTTCGACAAGCCTGTCCTGAGCCTGTCGAAGGGCTCAGCGGCTACTCAGGACGAACGGAGGTCGCAAGAAATGACCAAAGCCAAAGTCGGCGTTCTGATTTCCGGGCGCGGTTCGAACATGGCGGCCTTGCTTTATGCCGCCAAACATCCGTCCTGCCCCTATGAGATCGTGCTGGTCGCGGCCAACGATCCCGAAGCGCCCGGCCTGGCGCTGGCGGCCGCCGAGGGCGTCGCCACCTTCGGGCAGAGCCACAAGGGGATGAAGCGCGCCGAGTTCGACGCCGTCATCGACGCGGAACTGCGCAAGGCGGGGGCGGAATATGTGGCGCTGGCGGGCTATATGCGCCTGCTCTCGCCGGAGTTCGTCGCGGGGTGGGAGGGGCGGATGCTCAATATCCATCCCAGCCTGCTGCCCAAATATAAGGGTCTGGACACCCACCAGAAGGCGCTGGACGCGGGCGATACCCATGCGGGCTGCTCCGTCCATATCGTCACCGCCGAACTGGACGACGGGCCGGTGCTGGGCCAGACCGAAGTCGCGATCCTGCCCGGCGACACCGCCGAGAGCCTGGCGGCGCGCATCCTGATCGCCGAGCATCAGCTTTATTCCCGCACGCTGGCCGATTTCGTGACTCGCGAGCGGCAGCCCGAATGGCTGCTGAACAAGGTGCGGGAGCGCGCCCTGGCCCTGCCGCAGGCGGATGAGGTGACGTCGCACGGCATGCCCTGCTTCGGGATCGAGAAGGGCAAGAAATTCGCCTATTTCACGCAGGACCGTCATGGCGACGGCGTGATCGCCATCCTCGTCAAGACCACCGCGCCCGAGGAGCAGGCGATGCTGATCGAAAGCGATCCGGCGCGCTATTACCGGCCCGCCTATTTCGGGGACGGCTGGGTGGGCATCCGGCTCGACCTGGGGGATACGGACTGGGACCAGATCGGCGAGCGGCTGCATCGTAGCTGGCGGGAGGTGGCGCCGAGGAAGCTCACCGCCCTGCTGGACGCCGCCGACGAATTTTAGAGGACGCCTTGGCTTTACAGCCTGCCGTGCTCCTGCGAAGGCAGGAGCCCAGTTCCGATGTTTGATCTAGGCTCCTGCCTTCGCAGGAGCACGCAGCTTTGATTTTCTGCTGTTTCGCACCAGATAGGCAGCCATGACCGACACTTTCCCCTCCCCCGCCCCGCAAGCCGCCATCGAGATCACAAACCTTTCCAAGGTCTATAAGGGCGGCAAGCGCGCGCTCGACAATATCAGCCTCTCGATCCCGCGAGGGCAGATTTACGGCCTGCTGGGGCCGAACGGCGCGGGGAAATCAACCACGATCAACATTCTCGCAGGGCTGGTCAACAAGACCGGCGGCAGCGCCAGGATATGGGGCTTCGACATCGACCAGAATCCCCGCAACGCCAAGAACAGCATCGGCATCGTGCCGCAGGAGATCGTCTTCGATCCCTTCTTCACGCCGTTCGAGACGCTGGAGAATCAGGCGGGCTATTATGGCGTGCCCAAGGACCGCCGCCGGTCGATGGAATTGCTGCGCGCCGTGCATCTGGAGGACAAGGCGGACGCCTATGCCCGCACCCTGTCGGGGGGCATGAAGCGCCGGTTGCTGGTGGCGAAGGCGATGGTGCATTCGCCGCCGATCCTGGTGCTGGACGAACCGACCGCCGGCGTCGACGTGCAGCTTCGGCAACAGCTCTGGGCCTATGTGCGGGAATTGAACCGGCAGGGCGTGACCATCGTGCTGACGACCCACTATCTGGAGGAAGCCGAGGAGCTGTGCGACCGCATCGGCATCATCAACCATGGCAAGGTGATCACCGACAAGCCGACCCGCGAACTGATCGCCATGGCGCAGGAGAAGGTGGTGCAGGTGACGGTGGACCGCGACATCGCGACGCCGCCCGCCGACCCCTGTTTCGAGAAGGTCGAACTGTCGGACGAGCGCACGCTGACCATCACCTATATGAAGAACCGCGCCAATGCCGGGCAGGTGCTGAGCGCCGTGCAGGCGAGCGGGCTTTCCATCGTCGACGTGGTGACGCGCGATCCGGACCTGGAGGATGTGTTCCTGAACCTGACCGCGGCGGCGTGAGGGAGAGCGATGCCTCTCCCCCTCCCGCAGGCGGGAGGGGGTTAGGGGGTGGGCAGGCGCGACCCTTCAGAAGCAGGAATACGCCTCGCGCAAAATCCCTGAGGAACGAGGCCTCTCCGCCTGAGCGGTTCCTTTGGCAGCGCCTGCGCAACCGCCAACTCAATGGCCATAAATTCAGCCGCCAGATGCCGCTCGGTCCCTATTTCTGCGACTTCCTCTGTCGCGAAGCGAAGCTCATCATCGAACTGGACGGCTCCACCCACGACGACAGTGCGGAATATGACGCCCGCCGCGACGCCTGCTGTCGCGAACTGGGCTTTACCGTCTTGCGCTTTCAGAATGCGGAAGTGATAGGGAATATCGAAGGCGTGCTGTCGCATATCATGGCAGCCCTCGTGCAAGCCCACCCCCAACCCCTCCCGCCCGCGGGAGGGGAGTAAGAAGACCCTATGCCCATCACCACCTATGACGTCGTCATCATCGGTTCCGGCGCGGCGGGGCTGACGGCCGCCATCAACCTGGCGCAGGACCGCAAGGTCGTGGTGCTGGCCAAGGGGGCGCTGGACGGCGGGTCCACCAACTGGGCGCAGGGGGGGATCGCCGCCGTGCTCGACGCCGGGGACAGTTTCGAGGCGCATATCGAGGATACGATGGTCGCCGGCGCGGGGTTGAACGACCGCAGCACCGTCGAATTCGTCGTTTCCGAAGCCCCCGCCGCCATCGAGCGGCTGGCGGAACTGGGCGTGCCCTTTAACGGGGGCGAGGAATTCGGGGAGCGCTGGCACCTGACCCGCGAAGGCGGCCACAGCCACCGGCGCATCGTCCATGTCGACGACGCCACCGGCCATGCCGTGCAGGTCGCCCTGTTGAAGGCGGCCCGCGCCAATCCCAACATCACCCTGCTGGAGGACCGGGTCGCCGTCGATCTGATCACCAGCCGCCATGGGGAGCGCTATTCGGGCGACGGCCATGTCTGGGGCGTCTACGCCTTCAACAAGCAGAGCGGGCATGTCGACGCCATTTTGGGCCGCGCGACCATCCTCTGCACCGGGGGCGCGGGGCGGACCTATCTCTTCTCCACCGCGCCCAGGGGCGCGACCGGGGACGGCATCGCCATGGCCTGGCGCGCGGGATGCCGCGTCTCCAACATGGAGATGAACCAGTTTCACCCGACCTGCCTCTACAATCTGGAGGTCAAGAATTTCCTGATCACCGAGGCCGTGCGCGGCGAGGGCGGGCATCTGAAGCTGCCCCCCGGCGTGCCCGGCGGCGGGGAGCGGTTCATGCCCCGCTTCGACAAGCGCGCCGAACTGGCGCCCCGCGACGTGGTGGCCCGCGCCATCGACCATGAGATCAAGCGGCTGGGCCTGGACTATGTCCATCTGGACATCAGCCACAAGCCGCCGGAATTCGTGCGCACCCATTTTCCGACCATCTATGCGCGCCTGCTGGACCTGGACATCGACATCACGAAGGAGCCGATCCCGGTCGTCCCGGCGCAGCATTATACCTGCGGCGGGGTGGTGATCGATCTGGACGGGCGCACCGACCTGCCGGGCCTCTATGCGGCGGGGGAAGTGACCGAGAGCGGGCTGCACGGGGCCAACCGCCTCGCGTCCAATTCGCTGCTGGAATGTTTCGTCTTCGGGGAGGCCGCCGCCCGGCATATCCGCGCCCATTGGGATGAACTGCCCGCGCCCCCGCCGGTCCGCCCGTGGGACGAAAGCCGCGTCACCAATTCCGACGAAGAGGTCATCGTCCAGCATAATTGGAAGGAAATCCGCCGCTTCATGTGGGACTATGTCGGCATCGTCCGCACCACCAAGCGGCTGGAGCGCGCCCAGCACCGCATCGACCTGCTGGCGAAGGAAGTGGACGAATATTACGGCCATTTCCGCGTGACGCCCGACCTGATCGAATTGCGCAACCTGCTGGAGGTGGCGCGGCTGGTCGTGCGTTCGGCGTTGCATCGCAAGGAGAGCCGGGGGCTCCACTATACGCTCGACTATCCGAACATGCTGCCGCAGGCGGTGGATACCGTGCTGGCGCCTTAGGCTGTATCAACCTAATGCACGAAAAAAGGTGGCGCAGCGGTCCATCGCGCTGCGCCATGAGGAAGAGGAGTGACGCTGCAAGCGCCGCGCCCCTTATGCGCCGGCCATGCCTCCCCCGCTTTGATCGGCGTCAAACCGTCTTCAGAAAATCGCCCAGCACCGCGTTGAAGCGCGCAGGCTGGTCCGCCATGACGACATGGCCGCTGGGACCGATGGGCACCAGCCGAACGCCGCGCTTGGCGGCATAGGCCGTGCGGAAGGTGCGGCCGATCTCGCCCGCCTGCTTCGCGTCGCCGCCCACGGCATAGACCACCTCCATCGGCGCGGTCAGCCGCGCCAGTTGCGGGCCAAGGTCGACGTTGGCGAGGTCGCGCAGCGCATTGGCGATCACGTCCGGATCGCTGCCCCTGGCCCCCGGCATTTCCGCCAGCATCTGCGCCAGATAGGCGCGTCCCGCCTTTGTCCCCGTGAAATATTGGCCTAGCTGGTCGGCCAGGAAGCCCAGCCCCTGCGCCGTGCCGCCGACCATCGCCGCCCCTTCGGGCAGCATGTCGACCACCATCAGCCGCCCGGCCAGCCCCTTCAAACCCAGCATCATCGCCAGCGTGCCGCCCATGCTGTGGCCGACGATGGCGGGCCGGTCCAGCCCCGCCGCCGCGATATAGCGGGCGATCTCGTCCGCCAGCGGCTGGACCAGCGGGCCGCTGGCGTTGGCGTCGGCGGGCAGGCCCGCGAAACCCCGCACATGGACCAGATGCCAGCGATAGCCGGGCAGCGCGCCGACCACTCCGTTCCACAGCCCCGGCCCGCTCGCCAGCCCGGCGATCAGCACGACGTCGCGCCCGGCCCCCCGCACCGTCACCGCGATCCGGCGGGAGACGAAGGGCGCCGCCCAGGCCTTCGCGGGCAGCATGCCGCCAGCGATCAGCGCCGCCGCGCCCCGCATCATGGTTCGCCGGTTCATCATGGACGCTTTCTTGCAGGCCTTCGCCTGAACCTCAACTGAGTTAAGGCATGTCCCGTTCAGCCTCCTTACATCGCATTTGTGGAATCGTTCGTCGCATGATTCTTGTCACCCGTCGCGGGTCTGAACCCTAATGGACAAGGAGAGTGCGGGGATTTCGATGATCATTTCCAAGGAAGGGCGCGGCGGGCGTCCAAATGGCGGCGGCCCGAATGGCGGCAGGGGCGGCTGGGGCCGTCCCGTGCTGTTGATGGCGGCGCTTTCGGCCTGCGTCAGCGCGCCGCAGCAACCCTATGCGGCGGTCCAGCAGCGGCCGCAGCCCTCCACCGCGACCTTCCCGATCAAGCCGGTCGCCAATCCGCCCAAGCCCTTCGAGGCGCTGAAGGTCGACCAGCGGGAAACCCCGCCGCCCGGACTGGTCAGCGTGGTCCGCAATCTGGGGCAAAGCTTCAACGGCAAGGTCGGCATCGCCGTGCGCCGCATCGGCAGCGACTGGACGGTCGCGTGGAACGGCAATCTGCTCTTCCCGCAGCAGAGCGTGTCGAAACTGTGGGTGTCGATGACCTTCCTCGACGCGGTGGACCGGGGCAAGATCCGCCTGAGCGACAGCACCACCATAACGAAGAAGGATCTGACCCTCTTCCACCAGCCGACCGCCGCGCTGGTGGGCAATTCGGGCTGGACGACCACCTATTCCGACCTGATGCGCCGCGCCATGACGCAGAGCGACAATACCGCCAACGACGCGCTGCTGCGCGCCGTCGGCGGGCCGGACGCGGTGCGCGGCTATCTGGCGCGTCGCTACATCAAGGACATCCGCTTCGGCCCCGGCGAGCGGCTGCTGCAATCCACGACGGCGGGGCTGGAATGGCGGCAGGATTATTCCATCGGCCGCAATTTCTACGCGGCGCGGGCCAGGCTGCCCATGGCGGTGCGGCAGAAGGCGCTGGACAATTATCTCGCCAGCCCGCCGGACGGGGCCGCGCCCTCCTCCATCGTGCAGGCTCTGGCGAAGTTGAAGCAGAACGACATGCTCTCGCCCGCGTCGTCGCAACTGCTGATGTCGATCATGAGCGAGGCGAAGACCGGGCCGCAACGGATAAAGGGCGGCGTGCCGGCGGGCTGGCATTATCTGCACAAGACCGGCACGGGGCAGGAACTGGGCGCGCGGTCGACCGGGTTCAACGACATCGGCATCATGACCGCGCCGGACGGCACCAGCTATGCGGTGGCGGTGATGATCGGCAGCACCACCGAGCCGATCCCCACGCGCTGGCAGTTGATGCAGGCGGTGGCGAAGGCGGTCGCGGCGAACCACGAGGCGCGGTGAAGAATGCACATCGCGTTCCTGCGAAGGCAGGAACCCAGTTCCGGCGTCCGTCTATCATCGAACCGTCTGAACTGGGCTCCTGCCTCCGCAGGAGCACGGTGTTCATAAGGCCAGGGTTCAGTCCAGATTGGGCCGCAGCCAGCGTTCCGCCGTTTCCAGGTCCACCCCGCGCCGCCGGGCGTAATCCTCCAACTGGTCGCGCCCGATCCGCGCCACGCCGAAATATTCGGCCTGCGGGTGCCCGAAATAGAAGCCGCTGACCGCCGCCGTCGGCAGCATCGCGAAGCTCTCCGTCAACGAAATCCCGGTCGCGTGATGCGCGTCCAGCATGTCGAACAGCAGCGGTTTCAGGCTATGTTCCGGACAGGCGGGATAGCCCGGCGCGGGGCGGATGCCGCGATATTGTTCCTTGATCAGCGCCTCGTTGGTGAGCTGCTCGCCCTCCGCATAGCCCCAGAGCGCGGTGCGGACATAATGGTGCAGCCGCTCGGCGAAGGCTTCGGCCAGACGGTCGGCCAGCGCCTTGAGCAATATGTCCGAATAATCGTCGATGGCGTTCTTGAAGCGGGCCAGATGCGGCTCGATGCCGTGGATCGACACGGCGAAACCGCCCATCCAGTCGCCGTCATGGCTGATGAAGTCGGCGAGGCACATATTGGCCCTGCCCTCACGCTTGGCGATCTGCTGGCGCAGCATCGGCAGGGTGACATGTTTCTCATCCTCGACATGGACGATGATGTCGTCGCCCTCCCGGCGGCACGGCCACAGGCCCGCCACGCCCCGCGCCGTCAGCCACTTCTCGTTGACGATGCGGTCCAGCATCGCCTGCGCGTCGTTGAACAGGCTGGTCGCGCTTTCGCCGACCACCTCGTCGTCCAGGATCGCGGGATAATTGCCCGCCAGTTCCCAGGCGCGGAAGAAGGGCGTCCAGTCGATATAGTTGCGCAGATCCTTCAAGTCCCAGTCCGGGAAGCGGTGGACGCCGGGCAGGCGGGGCTTGCCGGGTTTCAGGCTCTCATCGATCTCGAAGGCGTTGGCCCGCGCTTCCTCGATGTCGAGCAGCTTGCTCTGCCCCTTGCCCTCGCGCGCCTTGCGGACATGGTCGTAATCGTCCTTGGTCCTGGCGACGAAATCATCCTTCTGCGTTTCGGACACCAGCGCCGTCGCCACGCCCACCGCCCGGCTGGCGTCCAGCACATGGACCACCGGCCCCTTGAACGCGGGATCGATGCGCAGCGCGGTATGCACCCGCGATGTCGTCGCGCCGCCGATCAGCAGCGGCATGGTCATTTCCGCCCGCTGCATTTCCGCCGCGACCGTCACCATCTCGTCCAGCGAGGGGGTGATGAGGCCCGACAGGCCGATCATGTCGGCGTCATTCTCGTTCGCGGCCCTGATGATGTCCTGCCACGGCACCATGACGCCCAGGTCGATCACCTCGAAGCCGTTGCACTGGAGCACGACGCCGACGATATTCTTGCCGATGTCGTGGACGTCGCCCTTGACCGTCGCCATCACGATCTTGCCCTTCCCCTTCGCGCCCGGTTCCTTCGCCGCCTCGATGAAGGGGAGGAGGTGCGCGACCGCCTTCTTCATGACGCGGGCGGACTTGACGACCTGCGGCAGGAACATCTTGCCCGCGCCGAACAGGTCGCCGACCACGTTCATGCCGTCCATCAGCGGGCCTTCGATCACCTGGATGGGCTTTTCGGCGGCGAGGCGGGCTTCCTCCGTATCCTCGACCACATACATGTCGATGCCCTTGACCAGCGCATGTTCCAGCCGCTTGGCGACCGGCCAGCCGCGCCATTCCTGCGAAGCCTTTTCGGCGGCGGCGTCCTTGCCCTTGTAGCTTTCGGCCAGCGCCACCAGCCGCTCGCCCGCTTCGGGATCGCTGTTCAGCAGCACATCCTCGCACGCCTTGCGCAGCGCCGGGTCGATGGCGTCATAGACGTCTAGCTGGCCGGCGTTGACGATGGCCATGTCGAGGCCGGCGGGAATGGCGTGGTAGAGGAAGACCGAATGCATCGCCCGCCGCACCGGCTCATTGCCGCGGAAGGAGAAGGAGAAGTTCGACAGGCCGCCCGAAATATGGACGTGCGGGCAGCGCTTCTTGATCTCCCGACAGGCCTCGATGAAGTCTACGCCGTAATTATTGTGCTCCTCGATCCCGGTCGCCACGGCGAAGATATTGGGGTCGAAGATGATGTCCTCCGGCGGGAAGTCGATGGACAGCAGCAGCTTGTAGGCGCGTTCGCAAATCTCGACCTTGCGGTCCTTGGTGTCGGCCTGGCCGGTCTCGTCGAACGCCATGACGACCACCGCCGCGCCATAGGCCATGCAGAGGCGGGCGTGATGCAGGAAGGCCTCTTCGCCCTCCTTCATGCTGATGGAGTTCACGACCGGCTTGCCGCTGACGCATTTCAGGCCCGCCTCGATCACTTCCCATTTGGAGGAGTCGATCATCACCGGAACCCGGCTGATGTCCGGTTCCGACGTCATGAGCTTGAGGAAGGTCGTCATCGCCTCGACCGCGTCGAGCAGGCCCTCGTCCATGTTGACGTCGACGATCTGCGCGCCGTTCTCCACCTGATCGCGGGCGATGTCGATGGCCGCGGCATAGTCGCCCGCCATGATCAGCTTCTTGAACTTGGCCGATCCGGTGACGTTGGTGCGTTCGCCGATGTTGACGAAATTGGCGCGGGAAAGATCGGGGGAGGTCTCAGTCATTTTACTACCTGCTCCCCTCCCGCAAGCGGGAGAGGCTGGGGGTGGGCTTTTCCGGGGACAGCGCCTGGATCGGCCCACCCCCCTAACCCCCTCCCGCCTGCGGGAGGGGGAACATTATTTTACGCCGCGATATGCATGGGTTCCAGGCCCGCGAGCCGCGTCACCACCGGCAGTTCCGGCACCTGGCGCGGCTTCTGCCCCGCCAGCGCCTTCGCCACCGCGCCGATATGCGCGGGCGTGGTGCCGCAGCAGCCGCCGACCATGTTGACCAGCCCCTCATCCACCCACTGGCGGATCAGCTTCGCCGTCGTTTCGGGCAGTTCGTCATATTGCCCCAGTTCGTTGGGCAGGCCCGCATTGGGATAGGCCAGGATCAGCGTGTCGGCATTCTTCGCCAGTTCGCTGAGATAAGGCCGCAGCAGGTCCGCCCCGAAGGCGCAGTTCACGCCGATGGTCAGCGGCTTCAAATGCCGCAGCGAATACCAGAAGGCGTTGATCGTATGGCCGGACAGGTTGCGGCCCGACATGTCGGTGATGGTGAAGCTCAGCATCAGCGGCACGGGCCGTCCGGCCCCCGCCTCCGCCTCCCGCGCCGCCATGCCCGCCGCCTTGGCGTTCAGCGTGTCGAAGCAGGTTTCCACCAGCAGGAAATCCACCCCGCCCTCGATCAGCGCGTCGCATTGTTCGCGATAGTCGGCCTTCAGCGTGTCATAGTCGACCTCCCGATAGGCGGGGTCGTTGACGTCGGGCGAAATCGACAGGGTCTTGTTCGTCGGGCCGATGGACCCGGCCACGAAGCGCGGGCGGCCGTCCTTCGCGCTCGCGGCTTCGCATGCCTTGCGGGCGATTTGCGCGGCGGCGACGTTGATGTCCCGCACCAGATGCTCGCAGCCATAATCGGCCATGGCGATCTTGGTGGAGGAGAAGGTGTTGGTTTCGATCATGTCCGCGCCGGCATCCAGATAGGCGGCGTGGATGCCCTCCACGATGTCCGGGCGGGTCAGGCACAGGAGGTCGTTATTGCCCTTCTGGTCCTTCGCCAGGTCGAGCGACCCGCGATAATCCGCCTCTGTCAGGCCGTGCTTCTGGATCGACGTGCCGTAGCCGCCGTCGAAGATCATGATCTTTTCCGCCGCCACGGCGCGGAATTGTTGTTCGGGCGTCATTCCACCAAACTCGCTTCCTGAATAACCACCGTTCGTCCTGAGTAGGGGCTGAGCTTGTCGAAGACCCGTATCGAAGGGCGGTCCTTCGATACGCCATTTCGACGGGCTCAATGGCTACTCAGGACGAACGGAAAATTTCAAACCGCATTTGTCGCCACCGGCCGCAACCCCAGCAGATGGCAGATCGCATAGCTCAGTTCCGCCCGGTTGAGCGTGTAGAAATGAAAGTCGCGCACCCCGCCCGCATAGAGTTTGCGGCACAGTTCCGCCGCCAGCGTCGCGGACACGAGTTGCCGGGCCGCCGCATGGTCGTCCAGCCCCTCGAACAGCTTGCCCATCCAGCCCGGCACGTCGGTGTTGCACATGGCCGACATGCGCTGGACCGCCGCGAAATTGCTGACCGGCATGATGCCGGGGATGATGTCCGCGTCGATCCCCGCCGCCGCAACCGCGTCGCGGAAGCGGAAGAAGGTGTCCGGCTCGAAGAAGAATTGGGTGATCGCCCGCGTCGCGCCCGCGTCCAGCTTGCGCTTCAAATTGTCGATGTCGCTCTGCGCGCTCTGCGCGTCGGGATGGGTTTCGGGATAGGCGGCCACGGAAATCTCGAACAGGTGACGCTTGCGCAATCCCTCGACCAGTTCGGCCGCGCCCTTGTAGCCTTCCGGATGCGGTTCGAACTTCGCGCCCATTTCCGGCGGATCGCCGCGCAGGGCCACGATATGCCGCACGCCCGCTTCCCAATAGGCGTCGGCCACCTCGTCGATTTCAGCTCGGCTCGCCGCCACGCAGGTCAGGTGCGCCGCCGCCGACAGGGGCGTTTCCTTCGCGATCCGGGCCACCGTGTTGTGCGTCCGCTCCCGCGTCGACCCGCCCGCGCCATAGGTGACGGACACGAATTTCGGGCCGAGCGGCGTCAGCGTCTGGATGGCGGACCATAGCTGCTCCTCCATCTTCTCCGACTTGGGGGGGAAGAATTCGAAGCTCACATTCACGTCGCCCGCCAGATCGGCGTAGAGCGGCGCCTGCCAGGCCTGGGCCGCTTCGACGGAGGGGAAACCAAGGGTCATGCGGAAAGTCGTCCTTCGATAGGCAGGACGCGCGCGCCGCGGCGCCGCCCCAGCCATAATTGCACCGTCAGTTCCTGGCCGGGCAGCACCTCCACCCGCTCCAGTTCCAGGCCCGCGTCCGCGAACCAGCTTTCGATCTGATCGTCGGAAAAGCCCAGGCGCGCATGCTGGTCGCGCAGCCGCAGTTCCTCCCGTTCATGCGCCGCGAAATCGGCGATCAGGACGCGGCCGCCCGCCGCCGTCACCCGCGCCGCTTCCTCGATCACCGCTTCGGGCGCCTGCGCATAGTGCAGCACCTGATGCAGCACCACCGTGTCGGCGCTGCCCGGCTCCAGCGGCAGCGCGCCGAAATCGCCCAGCACCAGCGCATATTTGTCGCCCGCATCCTCCGGCAGCTTGGCGCGGGCCAGCCGCAACATGTCGGGGCTGCGGTCCAGCGCCGTCACCTGGTCCGCCGACGGGCCGAACAATTCGATCATGCGCCCGGTGCCGGTGCCGATGTCGAGCAGATGGCCGATGGGTTCCGCCGCCAGCAACGCGGTCATCGCCGCCTCCACATCCCCCTCCGGCACGTGGAGCGACCGGATCGCGTCCCATTCCTCGGCATGTTCGGCGAAATAGCTTTCCGCCGCCTGGGCGCGGTCCGCCCGCACCGCGGCCAGCCGGGCCAGGTCCGCCTTCTGCCACAGCAATTCGCCCTCCGACGGGACAAGCTGGTCGAAAAGCGTCAGGAAAGGCGCGATTTCCGCCTTTTTGCCCAGGCGCAGGAAAACCCAATTGCCTTCCTTGCGCCGTTCGACCAGATCGGCTTCGGCCAGGATGCGGACATGGCGCGACACGCGGGGCTGGCTTTGCCCGACGACCTGCGCGATCTCGCCCACGGCCAGTTCCATGGCGCGCAACAGATGGATGATGCGCAGCCGCGTGGGATCGCCCAATGCCCGGAAAATGTCGAGTGCCGCGCTCATGACAGGATCATATAAAGAAATCTTTATATACGTCAATGGCCGTTCGGAACGGCGCCGTTCGACCCCTTGCAGCCCCAAATCACGGGCTTGGCGCATGATTGGGATTGCCATGAGTCGCCGGATTCATTACGAATCGCGGCGCAGACGCAATGGGGGGTGAACTTTTCTCCGAGAGTGGTCTGCGCCGTTATTATTCTCAGAGAGGGGTTAACCCATGACCAAGTCGATTGCTCTTTCGCTCGTTCTCGCCGCGTCGCTCGGCCTGGCCGCCTGCTCGGGCGGTGCGGAAAATGCCGCCAACGCGTCGGCCAATGCTGCCGAGAACGCGTCGAACGCTGCCGACAACGCCATGAACGCCGCGATGAACGCCGCCGACAACGCTTCGAACGCCGCTTCGAACGTTGCCAACACGGCCGGCAACGCTGCCGCGAACGCGATGTAATTCCCTACCCGGGAATTGTCTGGAACGGGCCGCGCCGGAAACGGGGCGGCCCTTTTCTTTGCCTTGCCCGAACAAAAAAGGGCCGCCCCGGTGGAGCGGCCCTTTTTTTTCGTTCATCTTTCGGCGATGGATCAGCAATCCCGGTCGATCGCCCGCCCGGCCAACGCGCCCACGCCCGCGCCGATGATGGCGCCCGTGGTGCCGTCGCCGCGACGGCCATAGCGGCCGCTGCCCTTGCCCACTTCGTTGCCCAGCAGCCCGCCGGCGATCGCGCCGATGATGGTGCCGCCCGTGCCGTTGTCCCGGCAGCGATAGCCGCCGCGATAGCCGCGATAGCCCCGATAATAGCGATCGCCGCGATAATAGCCGCCGCCCCGGTAATAGCCGTCGCGATAGCCGCGATAACCCCGGTCGCCGCGATAATAGTCGCCGCGTTCATAATGGCGGCCCCAACCGTCGCGGGCCATGGCCGGCGTTGCGGTGACGGCAAGAGAGGCAGCGCCCATCGCCAGCGCCGCCCCCAGATTGATCAGAAACTTCGTCTTCATGGCGTTGCTCCTCATTAGCCCTCGATCCCGGCAGGGTCTTCCCAAGCGGGGACTCGCCATCGATTGAAGCCCTTTCTGCCCGATTCGCATTGAGCCAAGCCTGAATGGCGATGTCAGCCGCCGTTCAGCATCGGAGCGACCGCCCGACAGCTTATCGCGCTTTTCGCGTGCCGAGGCCAGCGCCGCGAAAAACCCTGCACGGCGGCCGATTATCCCCTATGGCAGGGGCGATGCGCCGAATCCTGATCGTCCTGCTGCTCGCGATCCTGCTGCTTCCCGCGCCGCACAAGAACAAGCCCGAACCCTTCGGCCCCGGCCCACTGCTGGTGAGGGCGCGCCCCCTGCCGCTGAACGCCGCCGATCCCGGCCAGCGCGACCTGGGGCCGCTTCATTATCTGGGCGGATGGCAATTGAGCAGCGCGCATCATGGGTTTGGCGGCATATCGTCCCTGCTGGCGGAACCGGACGGGCAGATTTTGGCGCTGAGCGATTCCGGCACGCTGATGGGGTTCCACGTCGGTTCCGGCAGGGGGGAGCGGCGGCCGTTCATCGCCCCCCTCCCCATCCGGCCGCAGGACCGCGACCGCCCCTGGTGGGCCTGGGATTCAGAAGCGATGGCCCGCGACCCCGCCACCGGGCGCTATTGGGTGGGTTTCGAATTGCAGCAGATGGTCTGCCGCTATTCGCCCGGCTTCGCCCGCGTGGAGGCCTGCCGCACCTGGCCGGAGATGGAGGCCTGGCCCGAAACCGGATCGATCGAATCGCTGGCGCGGCTGCCCGATGGGCGTTTCCTGGTGCTGGCGGAAATGGGCATGACCGCCGACGGCAGCCACGACGCGCTGCTGTTCGCGGGCGACCCGGCGGAGGCCGCGACCGCGCACCCCATGCACCTGCGCTATGTGCCGCCGCGGGGCTATCGCCCGACCGACGCGGTGGCGCTGGACAAGCGGCATGTGCTGGTGCTCAACCGGCGGCTGACCCTGCAATCCTTGTTCACCGCGACGCTGGCGATGGTCGAACTGCCGGAACGGCCGCGCCCCGGCGACCGACTGAAGGCGCGGGCGCTGGCCCGGCTGGCGCCGCCGCTGCTGGCCGACAATTTCGAAGGGCTGGCCGTGACGCGGGAGGGCGGGCGCCGGATCGTCTGGATCGCGTCCGATGACAATCATGAATTCTTCCAGCGGACTTTGCTGCTGAAATTCGGGTTGGATTGGGAATAAGGCCTCTTGGGAGTTGACCTACCCTATTCCTCCCCATCGGTAGATGGGGAGGGGGACCAGCCGAAGGCTGGTGGAGGGGAATGGGCACGACCTCCGGCGCCCTGCGGGCGCTCCCCTCCACCACCGCTTTCAGCGGCGGCGAAGAGAGTCACGCGCCTCTCTTCGACCCTCCCCACGCTGCGCGCAGGGAGGATTAACATCGGCCAACGCAAAAAAGCGGCCCGTCGCCGGGCCGCTTCTTCAAGCGAACGAATCGAACCGAATCAGGCCGCGACGGCAGCCTTCTTCTTCGCGATGTCGCGCTTCAGGCGGCGGGCCTTCAGCGACAGCTTGTCGTCGCTGGTCTTCAGCAGCCAGTTGTCCAGGCCGCCATTATGCTCGACCGAACGCAGGCCATGGGTTGACACGCGCAGCTTCACGGTCGTTTCCAGCGCTTCGGAGATCAGCGACACGTTCTGCAGGTTGGGCAGGAACACGCGCTTGGTCTTGTTATTGGCGTGGGAAACATTGTGACCCACCTGGCGACCCTTGCCGGTCAGCTCGCAAATGCGCGACATAGTCAATCAACCTTGTAATTCGGGTTCGTTCGGAAAGCGGCGCGGATAACGGGATTCCCCGCGCGCGTCAACCCGCCCAGCGCCTTTCCGGGCCGCAACCCTTTCCGACTCATGAGCGTTGAAGGCCCATAAGCCAAAGGAGGCGGAAATGCGATTCATTGGTGGCCTGTTGCTGATCCTGCTGCTGGTCCTGGCCGGCGGCATCGCCACCGGCTTCATCGACCTGCAAAAGACGCGGGAAGGGCGCCTGCCGGAAATCGCGGTCAAGGGCGGCTCCCTGCCCAAATATGAGGCCAGCGTGGCCAAGGTCGAGGTCGGCAAGCGCAAGGAAACGGTCGAGGTGCCGACGGTGGATGTGCAGAAGCCGTGAAAAGACCCTCCATGTTCCTGCGAAGGCAGGAACAGGTTGCTTTCCGCGGAACCGCCCCCCTCCCCTCGCGCGCGCTTATCCTCTATGGGCGAAGCCATGCCTTCCCCCTTTCCCCTGCCCGAACCGATGCGGCGCGCGCTGGACCTGGCCCGCGCCGCCGCCGACGCGGGCGAAGTGCCGATCGGCGCGGTCGTCACCCTGGACGGCCGGATCATCGGGGAGGGGGAAAATCGCAACCGGCGCGACAATGACCCCACGGCCCATGCCGAAATGGTCGCGATCCGCGCCGCGGCGGCCCATCTGGGCGACTTCCGCCTCGCCGGATGCGACCTGTGGGTGACGCTGGAACCGTGCGCCATGTGCGCCGGCGCGATCTCCCACGCCCGCATCGCCCGCCTCTATTATGCCGCGGCGGACCCCAAGGGCGGCGCGATCGAACAGGGACCGCGTTTCTTCACCCAACCGCAATGCCTGCACCGGCCGGAAGTCTATGGCGGCCTGGCGCAGGCCGAGGCATCAACGCTGCTGCGGGATTTTTTTCTCGCCCGGCGCTGAATAATCGATGCGATAGAGCGTGTAGGGCAGCGTCATCCCTGTCCTCAGCGGCACCGGCCTTAGCCAGCCGGGCACGTCGCCCCGCATCAGCCCGGCATAAAAGCCCCTGGGGCTGCGCGCCTGATAGATGGTGCCTTCGGGAAAGCCGGGGCACACCAGCAGATAGGCGGCATGGTGCTTCGCCGCGATCGGCCGGAACGCGTCGGCAGGGCCGTCATAGGCATGGTGCATGTCCAGGATCGTCGCGCCGTTGCGGTGATAGGGGCCAGCAACGGCGCTGTGATGCGTCGCGACGATCAGGCGCGGCCCCAGGTCGACCATGGTGAAGATGGTGGCGGGCGGCACCTGATTGAGCACCTCCAGCGCCGGCAGGGTGCGGCAACGGCCATTGGCGTTGGCGATGGCCTTCCGCCGCGCCTGCGCCTTGGGCTTTTGCGGCTTGGGCTGCTCGCCCGTCGCCATGACCCAGAGCCGGTTGATCTGCGGATAAAGCGGCGTCGCGAAGGCCGCGCCGGCCAGCGCCGCCGCGCCCAGCGCCGCGACCAGTCGAACGGCGGGCCTTCCCGTCGCGATCAGGCACAGCAGCCGATAGGCGGCCCAGGCGGCGGGCGGTATGGCCAGCAGTTGCGCCGCCGGACCGGCCCGAAGCTGCCAGAACAGCAGCGCCGTGGAAAAGAGCATCATCAGGCCCACCGTGGCCCAGGCCCAGAGCCGGTCGGCGTCCCTGCGCGCGTCCCACAGCGCCCAGAGCAGGCCGATCAGGCCCGCCGCCGGAATGGCCATCAACGGCACCACCAGGCTGCGCGCCTGCACCGTGATCGGCTTGGCCTCGCGGATGTTGGCCAGCCACAGCTTCTGCAATTCGGGCGAGATCTGATAGGCGCCCGACAGGCATTGCGGCCAGTTCGTCCAGGCGAAGGCCGCCACCGCCGCGCCGACCGCCAGCCCCGCGCCAAGCCGCGCAGGCCAGTTTTTGAGCGGCAGCAGCGCCAGCAGCGCCATCCCCGCCGACGCCGCCGCGAAGATCGCGACCCAGATGGGCGAGATGGCGTCGCACAGCATTTCCCGGTTCGCGTAGCTGGCGAACAGCACGAACAGCACCGACGTCGCGCCGCCAAGGCTGATCGCATAGGGCAGCATCCGCCGCGCCGCGCCGTCCTTGAACACCCAGCGCAGCGCGATGAGCGCGCCGCCCGCCGCCAGATAGACGATCATCTCCATGCCGATGGCGATGGACAGCGCGCTGCTGACCCCCGCGACGATGCCGCCGCGCAGCCAGTTGCGGTCGACCACGCCCGCCAGCATCAGCACGGTGAAGGCCAGTTGCCAGCCATGATGGTCGATCCGCATCGGCAAGAACATGCTGATGCCCATCTGCGCGGCGAAGGGCGCCAGCGCCGCCAGGAACCAGCTGTTCCCCCCCGCCAGCCGCCGGGCGATGAAGCCCAGCCCCAGCATCAGCGGCAACAGCGGCAGCATCGGCGCGATGCCGCAGGCCAGCCGGTCGGCCAGCCCCTGGTCCAGGAAGGCGCGGAAGAACAGCATCAGCCCCGCCAGCGGCAGGTCCACCAGCCGCGACCAGTGGATGTCGAACCCGGCGGGCGGATCCAGCCGATATTGCCGCAGGTCGTACCACCCCTGCCCGGCCAGCCAGTCCTTCACCTGCAGATAGCGGATATTGTCGTCGGTATCGTTCAGCGTCAGCCACTGTATCTGCGGCCAGCGGGTGGAAACCATATAGGCCATGGCGCCGATCCACAGCAGGACGGTCAGCCACTTCCAGTTCCGTTCCGCGTAGAGCGACATTTTCGCCGCCAGGGGAAGGATGCGCGCGCGCAGGGCAGGCCAGCTTTGCAGTTTCATGGTGGCTCGATTAGAGGGTCCGCATCAAAGCGCAACGGGGCGGCATGAAAATCCTTCATATCTTCACACCGGAAAAGCAGGCGCTGTTCTGGCAGATCGTCCGTTACGGCCTGACCGGGCTGTTCGTGACCGCCTGTCAGGCGACGATCTACTGGACGCTGGCCGCGCCGGTCGGGCTGCATCCGCAGGTCGCCAACGGCATCGGCTATCTGGCGGCGGTGGCGGTCGGCTATGTCACGCACAGCAGCTTCACCTTTCGTGGACATGGCGGGCGCGACAACCAGGCGGCGCGGGGGGTCCGC
This sequence comes from Sphingobium indicum B90A, assembly GCF_000264945.2. Taxonomy (NCBI): domain Bacteria; kingdom Pseudomonadati; phylum Pseudomonadota; class Alphaproteobacteria; order Sphingomonadales; family Sphingobiaceae; genus Sphingobium; species Sphingobium indicum. Next base: position 48,206 of record NZ_CP013070.1, on the reverse strand, counting down.
TTCGTCGCGGTGTCGCTGGTGAGCTATGCGCTGAACGCGCTATGGGTGTGGTTGTGCGTGACCCATATGCAATGGCCGGAATGGTCGCCCATCCCGGCCATGCTGTTCGTGACGCCCGCGCTGGTGTTCGGGCTGAATAGGCAGTGGGTGTTTCGTTAGAGTGAGTTGAACCATGTTCTAGCGCCGGCGGGAACCCGGTCGGACGTTGGAACTGGGCTCTCACGAGCCACTTGTCTCGTTCGAGTGCCTTCGCAGGAGCACGGATGCTTATTGGGCGACCTCTTCGAACAGATCGCGCCAGCCGGGGTTGGCTGTCTCGATCAGGCGCAGCTTCCAGTCGCGTTTCCATTTCTTCATGCGAAGTTCGCGGAGGCGGGCCTCCTGAAGATCGTCATAGGCCTCGTACCAGACCAGGAAATGGCAGCGATATTCGGCGCTGAATTCGCTGCCCAAGCCGTTGCGATGCTGCCAGGCGCGTTTGACGAGATCGCTGGTTACGCCCAGGTAAAGCGTGCCGTTGCGGCGGCTGGCCATGATGTAGACGTAACCGGGCTTGCTCACCGGCTTTCTCTACCGTGTTCCTGCGAAGGCAGGAACCCAGCTCTGCCTTCGACCTGCAACCGCACCGTCTGAACTAGGCTCCTGCCTTCGCAGGAGCACGTCACTCTTACACTCCGATCAATGCACGAACCGCGCCACCACGTCGCGATAGGAGCGGCTGACCTTCACCTGCGCGCCGGATTCCAGCACCAGGAAGCATTCGCCGTTGGTGTGCGGCTTCACCTGTCGCACCTGGCTGAGGTTCACGATGGTCGAACGATGCACCCGCTGGAAATTGCGCGGGTCCAGCCGCTTTTCCAGATCCTTCATCGTCTCGCGCAGGATCAGCGAATTGTCGGCGGTATAGATGCACATATAGTCGCCCGCGGCGTCGATCCGCTCGATGGAATCGACGTCCACGCGGAATATCTGCCCGCGATCCTTGATGTTGATGAGCTTTTCGAAGCGGTTGGCGGCGGGCGCGTCGCCATCGCCCGCAAAGTCGTTCATCGCGTCCGGCGCGACCTCCGCCAGCACTTCGCGCAGCTTTTCCACTTCCTGCACCTGGCGTTTTTCGGACAGGCGCTGGCGCACCCGGTCCAGCGCGTCGGCAAGCCGTCCCTCCTCCACCGGCTTCATCAGATAATCGACCGCCTGCGCCTCGAAAGCGCGGATCGCATGGTCGCTATAGGCGGTGCAGAAGATGAAGAGCGGCGGTTCCACCTCCATCAGCCCCTGCACGACGGAAAATCCGTCGAAGCCGGGCATTTGGATGTCGAGGAACACAAGGTCGGGCTTGTGCGTCTTTATGGCGCGGATCGCTTCGCGGCCGTTGGAGCAGGTTTCTACGATTTCGACATCCTCATGCGCTTCCAGACGCAGCTTGAGGCCTTGTATAGCCAGGCTTTCGTCGTCGACGAGGATTGTTCTGATGGTCATGCGGCCACTCTCGATGGTTCATCCAGGTTAAGCGGCATTTCGATCAGGACCGAAAAGCCGCCAGGCGTGGAACGCGTTTCGAAGCTCTGTCGTTCCCCGAAGGCCTGAATCAGCCTGTCGCGGATGTTCGCCAGCCCGACGCCCGTTCCTTCGCTGACGGGATTGTTCGGGCGGGTGAACCCCTCATTCAATCCCGGACCCGTATCGGATACGATGATCCGGACGTTTTCACCGGCAGGCTGCGCCGTGACGGAGATTTCCGCGCCTTCTTCCTTGGGCGTGACCGCATATTTGATGGCGTTTTCAACCAGCGGCTGGAGCAGCAGGGAGGGCAGGCGCGATTGCGCCACCGCCGGATCGATGTTGAAGACCGGCCGCAGACGGTCCTCGAACCGCATCTTCTCGATCTCCAGATAGAGTTTCAGCGTCTCGATCTCCTGCTCTATCGTCACCTGCGCGGTCGGTTCGTTGATCAGGGTATAGCGCAGGAAGGAGGACAGGCGCGACAGCATGGCATTGGCCCGGTCCGTCTGCTTCAGCAGCACCAGCGTGGAGATGCTGTTCAACGTATTGAACAGGAAATGCGGATTGAGCTGATAACGCAGCATGGCGAGTTGCGCGCTGGACGCCTGATTTTCCAGCCGCAGCAACTGGTCCGCCTGCTCCTCCACCGTCAGGTAGAAATTGATCGCATAATAAAGCGCCGACCATGCGCCCAGCAGGGTCATGCTGAGGTAGAAGGCGCCCAGGAACAGTTGCAGCCCCGCCGTGTCGCTGCCCCTATTCTGGGTCGAGAACACCCAGGCGTCGATGAACGCCACCAGCCCCGCCGCGACCACCACCGTGACGATGGACGCGCCCCAGGTGACGATGGGCCGCTGCCGCTGGAGGAAGCGGAACACCACCGCGATCAGCAGCGTCACCGAATAGCCCGACACGGTCGAGATCATCACCGGGATCAGGCTGGAAAGCGGCTGCCCGTTGGCGATGGTGGACGACCCGCGCAACAGGAACGCGCCGGCCCATCCCACGGACTGGAGGTTCCAGAAGGCGCGATTCTTGTCCGCGAAAAAGGGCTGGGGCTGGAAACGATGCACTGACATTGGCGTCAGCCTAAAGCATCATAGGCTGTCAGAACAACCGTCATGCTGAACTTGTTTCAGCATGACCGACCGATGCAGGGCGCGCGCCCATTGCGTCAGGCGACGGCGGCTTCCTGCCGGACCGGCGTTTCCTCATCGACGCAAAGCCAGATCAGGTCGCCCGGCTCCAGCACCCGGCCGTCATGGGCCTGGATGGTCATCTTGCGGATCGGCTGCCGGTCGCGGCCGTCGGCCAGCACCTGGCAGGATGCGGGGCCGCAGCCCCATTTTTCGCCCCATTGGCGCAGCGCGATCATCGCGGGGGCCAGATCCTCCCCCTTCTGGGTCAGGCGATATTCGACCTTGCGCCGGTCGCACTGCATGGGCTGACGCACCATGATGCCGTTTTCCACCAGCCGGGCGAGCCGATTCGCCAGGATGTTGCGGGCAATGCCGAGGGTCGATTGAAACTCCTCGAAATGCCGGATTCCCGAAAGAGCGCCCCGCAATATGAGGAACGACCAGCGTTCTCCCATCGCTTCCAATGCGCCGGGCAGCGCGCATTGCTCCAGATCCTGCGCCAGAATATGTGTCATCGTCTCACTTGATAGCTCAAAGCCACCCGCGTTGCAAAAGCGCATCGCTATTCACCCAAGATGGGATTTTTTTGTTGCACAGCAAGGGACATCGCGGACAATCGCAACAGGATGCTACGCCAGTACGAACTTGTTGAACGGGTAAAGCGCTACGATCCGGAAGCGGACGAAGCGATGATCAACCGCGCCTATGTGTTTTCGGTCCAGAAGCACGGCAGCCAGAAGCGCGCCAGCGGCGACCCTTATTTCAGCCATCCCATTGAAGTCGCAGGCATTTTGACCGACTTCAACCTGGACGACCAGACCATCGTGACCGCGCTGCTTCACGACACGATAGAGGATACGCTGGTCACCTATGAGGAGATAGAGCAGGCCTTCGGCAAGGACGTCGCCAAGATGGTCGACGGCGTCACCAAGCTCAGCAAGATCGAGGCCATGTCCGAAAATGAGCGGGCGGCGGAAAATCTGCGCAAATTCCTGCTCGCCATGTCGGACGACATCCGGGTGCTGCTGGTGAAGCTGGCCGACCGGCTGCACAATATGCGCACGCTGCACTTCATCAAGAATGAGCAGAAGCGCCGCCGCATCGCCCGCGAGACGATGGACATCTACGCCCCGCTGGCGGAGCGGATCGGCATGTACGACTTCATGCGCGAGATGCAGCTTCTGGCTTTCCGCGAACTGGAGCCGGAGGCCTATGACAGCATCACCAAGCGGCTGGAGCAACTGAAGGAAGGCGGCCATGACAAGGTCGACCGGATCGGCGCGGAACTGCAACTGCTGCTGGGCGGCAAGGGGCTGCCGGTCACGGTGTCGGGGCGGGAGAAGCATCCCTATTCCATCTGGAAGAAGATGCAGGAACGCCATATCAGCTTCGAGCAACTGACCGACGTCATGGCCTTCCGCGTGATCACCGAGACGGCGGAGGATTGCTACCGCGCGCTGGGCGTCATCCACCAGACCTTCAAGATGGTGCCGGGCCGGTTCAAGGATTACATCTCCACGCCCAAGCGCAACGGCTATCGCTCGCTGCACACCACGGTCATCCATCAGGACAATGCCCGGATAGAGGTGCAGATCCGCAGCCGCGACATGCATCATGATGCCGAACTCGGCCTGGCCGCGCACTGGGCCTACAAGCAGAAGGGCGACGCCAGCGACCATCAGGCGGCATGGCTGCGCGACCTGGTCGAAATCCTGGAGCAGAGCCAGGACGCGGACGAACTGCTCGAACATACGCGCATGGCGATGTATCAGGACCGCATCTTCGCCTTCTCCCCCAAGGGCGAGCTGCACCAGTTGCCCAAGGGGTCGACGCCGGTCGATTTCGCCTATGCCGTGCACACGTCGCTCGGCAACCAGACGGTCGGGGCGAAGGTCAACGGCCGGGTCGTGCCGCTGCGCACCATGCTGGAAAATGGCGACCAGGTCGAAATCCTGAAATCCGAGGGGCAGGAACCGCAGCCCGGCTGGCTGACCTTCGCCATCACCGGCAAGGCCCGCGCCGCCATCCGCCGCTATATCCGCCAGAAGCAGCGCGGCGAGGAAGTGGCGCTGGGCGAGAAGCTCTATGAGGAGATTATCGGCCGCTTCTCCCCCGAACTGGCGAGCGAACTGGGCGACAAGGCGCTGAAGGCGGCGCTCAAACGGCTCAAGCTGGACGATCGCGCCTCGCTGATGGTCGCCATCGCCACGCACAGATTGCTCGATTCGGAGGTGATGGAGGCGCTGATCCCCGGCTCCACCAGCGCGGAGGGGGTGGAGGAAGCCCATCCGCGCCAGCATGCCCCGGTGTCGATCCGCGGCCTGACGCCGGGCATCGCCTATAATCTGGGCGATTGCTGCCACCCCGTCCCCGGCGACCGCATCGTCGGCGTCCGCCGCACCGGCGAGCCGATCGAGGTCCACACCATCGACTGCCGCTCGCTGGAGGTGGATCAGGACGACGATTGGGTGGATTTGAGCTGGGACAGCAAGTCCAAGGGCGGCACGGCGCGGCTCCAGGTGATCGTCAAGAACCAGCCGGGCGCGCTGGCCGCCGTCACCAACGTGTTCGGCGCGACCAAGGCGAACATTCTGAACCTGCAACTGGTGAACCGCGAAGGCCCCTTCCACACCGACATCATCGACCTGGAAGTGGCCGACGCGCAGCACTTGAACCGCATATTGTCGGCGCTGCGGGGCCTCGACACGGTGGTGCAGGCGGACCGGGTATAAGCATGCCATCGCGTGAGATCGGCCGCCTCATTCCCGTCACCCCGGGCTTGCCCCGGGGTCCCGCTTCTTAAAGCTGTCGCCTGTGCAACGGACGAACAAGGGCGGCTGGGTCTACATCATGAGCAACCGCTATCGCGGAACGCTGTATATTGGGGTGACTTCCGACCTCGCCTCCCGGATCAGTCAGCACCGTTCCGGCACCGGCTCCGATTTCTGCGCCCGCTAAGGCCTGTCCCGCCTGGTCTGGGCCGAACATGGCGAGGACATCGCAACTTGCGTCAAACAGGAAAAACGTCTCAAGCGTTGGCGACGCGCATGGAAATTCGACCTGATCGAACGCAGCAACCCTGACTGGCAGGACATGTTCAACCTGCTCGCCTGACAGGCAGCGAGACCCCGGCTCAAGGCCGGGGTGACGGGGTTGGGTGGATAGGGGACTGTCTGCTGTGAGCGGCATCCATCAAGTTAGCGGACATGCAGTCGTCTCGCTTTTTTGGAACGGAATAGCTTTCTCAGCCTATTGGCTAACCATCCATTTCGTCCGGGCGTGAGCGTGCCAGCTGGCGTCTCGCACCTTTGTATACGCGCCAAATCCATATGGCGAAAAGAGCGAACGTGATGCTGCCTACAGCGACGCCTTCGAGCGCTGACGGTGTTTCACCCATCCGATGGAATATCAGGCTCAAAATTGCCGCGATCATCAGCGGCATGATGGGCACTAAGCTGGAAGGACCGTTCATGCGCGGCCATCCGTCGCCAAGGTCTCTATCGATCCAAGCAATATACCTTCGCCACATGCTAGCCTCAGAAATTTCCTTTGACTCTGACGTTAGAAACGAACGTCCGCAATCGAGAACAGCGCAATCACATGTCAAAGGCGAAAATTGGTCGCTTCCAGACAGCCTCCTTCCGTCATCCCGGCCTTGAGCCGGGATCCCGCTCCTTGGCCGCAAACTGCGCTGCTCTGCCGCCTGTCACCCACAGGCCACAGCTTGCGCAAAAACCATCCTATTTCCCGCAGCCTGCTCCCCTTTCTCCTGTCCTACATCCTCCGGCCTGCCTATCCCGCCCCCGTCTTTGAAATGTCGATCCGCTTCCCACCACGCCTACGCGCGCTCACGCCCGCGCGCGCATACACTGTGAACTTCGACGGAAAACCGCGCTTTTCCGCGCTCCGATCCGACCCTTCGTCAGAATCCGCGTGACATGCCTCCTGTAAATCTGTAGGGGCGCCCGCAGCAGGCCCCTGGCAGCAGTGCCGGTGGCCTTCCGTCCGAGACAGTCGGTGAAGGGAATCTGCCCTTCTTAATTTCCGGCCTAGACGGGGAAAAGTTCTTTGCCGGCCGGGCGCAAGCGCCTGTCCGGGTCTGCCTGTTCTCCTTGAGGGATACGGGCCAGTCGATCTCTCCCCTTCGGACCAATGCCCCGCGGGTTCGCCCGTGGGTTTTGCCGTTCATCGGGCCGTCCGGTGGACATGAAGTGGAGTAATGGCATGGATCGTAATCAGAAAGCTGAGGTCGTTTCCGCGCTGAACGCACATCTGGCAGAGGTCGGCGTGGTCGTCGTGACCCGCAACCTCGGGCTGACGGTCGCCCAGTCGACCCAGCTCCGCCAGAAGATGCGCGAAGCCGGCGGCACCTACAAGGTTACGAAGAACCGCCTCGCCAAGATCGCCCTTGAAGGCACCGACTATACCGGCATCAGCGATCTGCTGACCGGCCCGGTCGGCCTCGCCTCCTCGGCCGATCCGGTCGCAGCCGCGAAGGTTGCGGTCGAATTCGCCAAGACCAACGACAAGCTAGAGATCGTTGGCGGCGCGATGGGCGAAGTGCTGCTGAACGCGGAGGGCGTCAAGGCGCTCGCCTCGATGCCGTCGCTGGATGAACTGCGCGCCAAGATCGTCGGGTTGCTCGTTGCGCCCGCGACCAAGCTCGCGACCGTCACCCAGGCGCCGGCTGCCCAGCTCGCGCGGGTCTTCAACGCCTATGCGGAAAAGAACGCGGCCTGATCGCCGCGGGATTTCCCGAAAAGACTGTTTTCAACTCTCGTTTAAGGGGCCTTCCAACGCCCCGCCCAGAAGGGAATAGGTAAAGTAACATGGCAGACATCAATGCTCTGGTCGACCAGCTCTCGGCCCTGACCGTCCTCGAAGCCGCCGAGCTTTCCAAGGCTCTGGAAGAAAAGTGGGGCGTTTCGGCCGCCGCTGCCGTCGCCGTTGCCGCTCCGGCCGGTGGCGCCGCCGGCGCTGCTCCCGCTGAAGAAGCCAAGGACGAATTCGACGTCGTCCTGACCGGCGACGGCGGCAAGAAGATCAACGTCATCAAGGAAGTCCGCGCCATCACCGGCCTGGGCCTCACCGAAGCCAAGGCGCTGGTCGAAGGCGCGCCGAAGGCCGTCAAGGAAGGCGTCGGCAAGGACGAAGCCGAGAAGATCAAGAAGCAGCTGGAAGAAGCCGGCGCGACCGTCGAACTCAAGTAAGTTCGGTCAAGCCCCGCGCAAGCGGAACTGCTTTCCGGCCGCGGCCGGAGGAAATGGGGGCGGCGCCTTGTGCGCCGCCCTTTTTCCGTAGGCGCCGTTTTTGGGCGACGATGCGCCGGAAGCGCGGAAATTGAAGCGAGGCACGTGGCTCGCTTCGCCCATTTTGCAGGCCGTCATGGGTTGAATGCCGATCGGCCCTGACGCCCTGTTCTTCCCAATCACTCCGCCGCCATCGCATAGTCCGAACGCGGCAGTTCATGCGCCAGGGCGTTCACGATGGCCGCCACCACCTTCTGCATGGCGGCAAGGCCAGGCCCCGGCTGGTCCATGGCGTCGTCCAGATAAAGGCTTCGGTCGCATTCCACCTGGATGGCATAAAGCCCATGCATCGGCCTGCCATGGCGCTCCACCATGTGATCGCCCGCATAAGGATGATTCTGCGCGACCGCGATGCCGTGGGCGGCCGCCACGTCCGCCGCCAGCGTCATCAGCCGGGCCGAAGCGCTGCGGCCGAATCGATCCCCCAGCACCAGCCCGGCGGCAGCCTGGCCGGCCGTGGGCGGGGGCAGCGGCGGCATGGAATGCAGGTCGATCAGGATCGCATGGCCATAGGCATCCCGCGCCGCCCGCATCAGCCGCGCCAGCGTCGCATGATAGGGCCTGTGGAACAGTTCGATCCGGCGCACCACCTCCGCCCAGCCAAGCGAGCGCTGCCAGAGTTCATGCGCGCCCGGCAAGCGGCGCGGGATCAGGCCCAGCCCGCCGCGCAACTTGGCGCTGCTTTGCAGGGGGACGTCGCGGGGAATGCCGCCGACCATGGCCGCATCGATCTCCCGCTCATGCCGGTTGAGGTCGATCGCCGCCCGCGGCACCCGCGCCACCAGCACTGGAACGCCCTGATCCACCAGCGGATAGGCCAGCATGTCCGCCCAGCGATCCTCCAGCCTTTGCAGAACATCCCGCCGCACCCGCGCCTGCGCCAGCAACGCCGCGTCATAATCACGGCCCGCATGCGGCACGGAAACGACCACCGGCCCGGCGGGGACAGCGGGCTCGTAAAGATCGTAGGCGGGCGTGGTTTCGGTCGGAACCGGCGGCGCGCTATGTCCCAAACAAGATCCTTTCACAGCGGCCGCCCAAAAATGGTTACTCGGCTGGATAATATTTACACCTTGTCGCATATATAGTCGCTTCACGCCATCCGCGAAGGGGGCGATCAGGGGGGCGGCCGTCACAGGCCAGGGACGAGACGTACGGGGCAATGATTCGAATTCTGCTGGCGGAAGATGATGAAAGCATGCGCGCCTATCTGGCCCGCGCCCTGGAGCGCTCAGGCTATGAGGTCGTGTCCGTCGCCACCGGCGCGCAGGCGGTGCCGCATATCGACAGCGACCGTTTCGACCTGCTGCTGACGGACATCGTCATGCCGGAAATGGACGGGATCGAACTGGCCCAGCATGCCGCCGCGGTCGCGCCCGACATGCGAATCATGTTCATCACCGGCTTTGCCGCGGTCACGCTGAAGGCGGGCAAGGCCGTGCCGCAGGCGAAAGTCCTGTCCAAGCCCTTCCACCTGCGCGAACTGGTGCTGGAGGTGGAGCGCATGTTCGGTACGGAGAGCCTGACCGGGCTGAACTAGGCGTCAGCCGGCGACGACCTCTTCCATATCGGGCGTCGGCGGCAGAGGCTGCCCGGCCATGGCGGCGGCGAACCGCTCCCGGTCCAGCCCCTTCTCCCATGCCGACACCACGACCGTCGCGACCGCGTTGCCGATGAAATTGGTGAGGCTGCGGCATTCGCTCATGAAGCGGTCGACGCCCAGGATCAGCGTCATGCCCGCCACCGGCACCGAAGGCACGATGGAAAGCGTTGCCGCAAGCGTGATGAACCCCGCCCCCGTCACGCCCGCCGCCCCCTTGCTGGAGAGCATGGCGACCAGCAGCAGCAACATCTGCTCCTCCAGGCTAAGGTGCACATTGGTCGCCTGCGCGATGAACAGCGCCGCCAGCGTCATATAGATATTGGTGCCGTCCAGGTTGAAGCTGTAGCCCGTCGGCACCACCAGCCCGACCACCGATTTGCGGCATCCGGCCCGCTCCATCTTCTCGATCAGGCTCGGCAGCGCCGCTTCGGAGGAAGAGGTGCCGAGCACCAGCAACAGTTCCGCCCTCAGATAGCGGATCAGGTGCAGGATGTTGAACCCGGCCAGCCGCGCGACCAGCCCCAGCACCACCAGCACGAACAATATCGACGTCAGGTAGAATGTCGCCACCAGGCCGGCCAGATTGGCCAGCGCCCCCACCCCATATTTGCCGATGGTGAAGGCCATGGCGCCGAAAGCGCCCAGCGGCGCCGCCTTCATCAGGAAGGACACCAGCTTGAAGATCGCATGGCTGGCCGATTCGAGCACCGTCATCAGCGGATCGGCCCTTTCGCCGATCATGGTGAGGGCGATGCCGAACAGGATCGCGACGAACAGCACCTGCAGGATATTGTGCCCGTCCGCCACGGCCGAAACCAGCGTGCCGGGAATGATGTCCAGCAGGAATCCCGTCAGCGTCCGGTCATGCGCCTGCTGCTGATATTGGGCGACCTTGCCCACATCCAGCGTGGCGGGATCGATATTCAGCCCCGCGCCCGGATGGACGACATTGGCGACGATCAACCCGACGATCAGCGCCAGGGTGGAAAATGTCAGGAAATAGGCGAAGGCCTTGGCCGCGACCCGGCCGATCGCGCCCAGCTCCTTCATCCCCGCCACGCCGGTCACGATGGTGAGGAAGATGACCGGCGCGATGATCATCTTGACCAGCTTGATGAAGGCTTCCCCCAAGGGCTGGAGCGCGACGCCGGTTTCGGGAAAAAAATGCCCGATCGCCACGCCCGCGGCGATGGCGATCAGCACCTGGACATAGAGCTGGCGATAGAATGGCAGGCGCGCGATGGGCTGGTCAGACGGCGTTGGCGATGGCAGCATGGTGTTTGGCGTCCCCTTTTCGCGCCGCAACATATGGCTTGGCGGGCTGCTGTCCAGAAGAATAGCGGCACGGCTCAATTTCCCGCTTGCGCTGCCTCCCCCCCCCGCTATTGGCCCACTCCACCGTGGGCGTGTAGCTCAGTGGTAGAGCACTGTGTTGACATCGCAGGGGTCGCAAGTTCAATCCTTGCCACGCCCACCATCGAAAACCCCGTCAAATCAACGGTTTGGCGGGGTTTTTGTTTGCCTGCCGGCCGGCGCAGGTCGAACCCGGCCACCGCCCTTTTCGGCAAATTTTGGGCAAATCACCCGCTTCTTTTGGCAAATTCTGGGCGTGCGGATGCTGGGCCAGCGCAGCCAATTCCCGAGTCGCGGACACGGCTCAACGCCCCTCAGACGAAGGCGGTCGACAATCATTCGGCGGCGGCGAACAAAGCCAAAAGGAAAGCTTCGCTGAAGCCGCCAAAGCTGAGCCGACGGGGCACACCGGTCAGCGGCCAGCGCGCCGATGCCAAGCGAAAAGCCTCCCGTTCGCTGAGAGCTCGGGCACCGCCGCAAGGTCGCGGACCAATTGCTTCCTGTCTCGCGACACTCCGCCCTGGTTCGCCATGAAGCTCACGCCGACTTGGGCAACGGAATGCGCCCGACCTTCATAAAACATGACGCGCTGCTTGTTCACGCCTGCAGAAAAATCTGCCCGGCACAGGCCGCGATCAAATAGAAAGGAAACCAAGATGCTCTCCATCCGTACTCGTGGGAAGCAAGGCATCTATTACATCCGGGGCTCAGTCGGACTCGGTAAGAAAAAGATCATCGTCAAGGAATTCAGCACAGGAACGAGCGACCCCGACGCCGCAGCCCATCTGATGGCTGAACATGAGACGAAGCTGCGTCACCAACTGATGTTCGGTCCGGCCGCGACCGTGGCGCAAGGCAGAATAGCCGACGCTTTTGATAGCTACCTGACCAAGGCGAAGCCGCCTTGCCCGTCCGATGTCCTGCGCATCGGCAAACTCAACGGGTTGATCGGCGACTTTTCCCTGCGCGAGCCCAAACAGGCATGGGAACATTTCCGCCGTGCCTATCTGACCGGGCACGATCCGGCGGGCCAGGATCGCTATCGCTCCGTGTTCCAGGCCGCGATCAATGTCTATCACGAGCTGCACGACCTCCCGCCCCTGCGGATCAAGGCGATCCCGTTCAACAATGAACGGGTACGCTTCCTTAGCAAGGAGGATCGCGACCGGTTGATCGCGGCCTACTCGCCCCACATACAGCCGATCATCACCCTGCTCGCCTTCCATGGCCCACGCATCCAGACCGCGTTGCAGTTGCCCTGGGGCGTGAACGGCGTCGATATGAAGGAGGGCTCGATCCGACTCAATCACACCAAGAATGCGATCATCCGATCCGTGCCGATGCATCCACGTGTCATGGACGTGCTGCGCCCGATCTGGGAGAAGCGGGGCCAGCCGACAACGGGGCATGTCTTCCTCAATCGGTTCGGCAAACCCTATCAGGACACCCGCAAGGCCCCCATTCCCGGCGGCAACCCCATCAAGAACCAACACGCCACCGCGTGCAAGCGCGCAGGGGTAGAGGATTTCACCGTCCATGACTGGCGCCACCACTGGGCATCGCACTGCGTCATGGCGGGGATCGACCTCATCACCATCATGAACATGGGCGGCTGGAAGTCGCTCCGGATGGTCCAGCGCTATTCCAGTGTCAGCGTGGATCACATGCGTGAATCCATTAACAAATTGAGCTGAAGGGAGCGGGCCAAAAGGTGGAATCGGCTGCGGGAACCGGCTCCACTTTTTCGCTTCACATTGAGAAAAAAACCGCTCGGGACGGCAGGATAAAAGGTCAGGCTGCAAGCAGCGGCTCTATTTCCTTTATCTCCGCCGCGTCCGTCACCAGCGGGTCATGATGCGCCTGAAGGTTTAGCCAGGACTCAGCGGTCGTGCCCAGCGCCCGCGCCAGCCGCATTGCGGTATCAATGGTAACGGAAGTCTCCTAAGCACATAGCCGCTCGATCCGCGTGCGAGGTACATGGATATGCTTTGCCAGCTTTCCAGAGCTAATACCCATTTCCTCCAAAAATTCATTCAGGATTTCGCCGGGATGGACCGGCACTTGCAGCATGGTCATGGCGGTTCAAAACCGGAGCCGAGGCGAGAAAACCCCTTTCCCGGACCCCATCCCCGGCGGTTATCCCGGTGGGCCCACAGGTACCTCCCGCGGACGCCGCCGCCGGCGCTCCTGACGACGCGCGTCGGCGTCCGCGGGTCCATCCTATGGACTACCAGGATAACCACCAGCTCTAAACAAAGGTGGGCCAATGCTGGGCGCCGGTTGACAGGCCTTCGGGATGAAGGTGAACCCGCCCGAAGCACGCTGATGCTAGGTGCCCAACCACCCCGATCAATCGGATCGATGACTTCCTCTCCTGGAAATAGCAGGCATCAAGGATGACCAACGATCCGGAGAAGGCTGCGTGAGCAACGGCATCGTGGTGCGGATGAAGATTACGCTGGACGATGTCACCCCGACCGTCTGCCGGACCCTGGAGGTGCCGCTCAATATCCGGCTCGATCGTCTGCACACCGTCTTCCAGACCGCCTTCTCCTGAACGGACTCTCACCTATAGGAAATGAGCTTCGGGCAGACCGGCTTGGGCATCCCCGATCCCGAATATGGCTTCGACGGGCCGCTCGAAGCACGTAAGGCCACTCTCGCCCAGTCCTGGCGGACACGGGGCGTAAGACCTTCCAATATATCTAGGACTTCGGCGACGCTTGGGAACGCGTCAGCCCGGCCAGCCCGCACCTGACATATCCGCTTGTAATGGACACGCCGAGCTGGGCGGACATGGCGGGAGTGTGGTCAAGTCGCAACGTGCGTCGGCAACTGATTAGCGGCATGTTAACCATCAATGTCTAAGGCCGATGGAACCATGGCTCGCACCTTTCTCTCCTAGATGACTTTCCTTCTCGCCGATCTGTCGAGCCTGTCGCTGGGCATAGTGCTTGGCTTTGGCCTGATCCTTCTCCCCGGCCTGGGGTTTGCGCGTATCCTGACGCGGGCGGGCCTTGAAACGGGGCGGGGCTGGACTCGCATCGCATGGGGACTGATCCTTGCCTTCGCGGTACTACCGGCTGTCGATGCGCTTCTCGTTCGCGCATTGGGCCTAGCAGCCATGGTCACTTTCCATGGCCTGCTCGCGATTTATGGGCTCGCAGACCACAGGACCTTGCGACCGCCGATGGCCAGCCAGCTCTTGGGCGCCGTGCTGCTATGGCTGTTCATCGTCATATTCGATTCGGTCGATTTCCCGATCGCCGGGAAGCTGAACCAGTCGCTGCTCTATATCGACCTGGTCAAGCATGCTGCCACAACCCACGCGATCGTGCGCGACGGCCTGCCCTTTCAAGACCCCTTCTTCGCGCGACCTGGCGGCGTTGGCTATTATTACTATTACTACCTCTGGTCCGCCGCGATCGAATGGACGAGCGCGCTGTTCGTCAGCCCCCGCATGGCCTTTACCGCATCGCTCTTCTGGGCAGGCCTTGCACTGCCCGCAGCGCTGTGGTGCGTCGCGCGAGAAGCGGGACTGGTGCGCACGGGGCGCGAGCGCGTCTTCATGGGCCTTGTGACCCTGTTCTGCTTCGTTTCCGGCGCCGACCTTATCATGATGGCGCTGCGGTTCACAGCGACAGGCGTGGTCGATGCGCAAAGTGATTGGTGGAACACGACGGTCGGCTTCGCGGTGTATTCGGCGATCGGCGTACCGCATCATCTGACCGCCATGATAGCAGCGTGGGTCGGCTTGCTGCTGCTGGTACGCGCGCAGGCTCTGCGGGGCAGGCGAGCCGCGCTGCTTTCCTTGATGGCCGGCCTTGCCGTAGCCACCTGCTTTGGCTCTTCGGTTTGGGTCATGCTCACGATCGCGCCGGTGCTGGTCATCTGGGGAGCGATCTCGCTGTGGCGTCGCGAACCCTGGCTCACACTCGCGGGCACCGCCGCGCTGGTCGCTTCGGCGCTCCAGATATGCGACCTGCTCCACTTCCGGCATGACAGCGGCTTTCCGGTGGGCGTGACTGTGCGCGCCTTCACTGTGCTGATGCCGGAAGGTGGATGGTGGAACCTGCTTAACGCTGCTCTTCTGCCGCTCAATTATGGCATTGAATTCGGGATTTTCGCCTGGGGAACGATCAGCTGGTGGGGAATGCGTGACCGGCCGGCGCCGACCGCCATGTCGCGCCTGCTGCTGGCGAGCGCTCTGTGCGCCTTGGCCGTGGCGACCTTTCTCAAGTCGACGATCCTCAACAACGACCTGGCTTGGAGGTCGATATGGTTCGTGCAATTCGCCGCCATCCTTTGGACCGCAGCAGCGCTACAGGGACCTGTCAAGCGTCTGCGCGACACTCGATGGAGCGTCAAGGCCCTGCTCGCCCTGGGGATTGCCGCTGTGCTTTGGGACATCGTGGGACTGCGTTTCATTCGTCCCCCTTATATGGCGACCAGCGACGGCGATCTGATCGCGGCCCGCGCAGATGATGACGATCAGCGCGCCGTCTATGAATGGGCGACCCTTCACTTGCCAACGTCGGCCATCATCCAACATAACCCGGCGCTCCACCGGCGCATGTTCGATTTTGGCTTGTACGGCACGCACCGCACCGGGGTCGCCGATCGGGACGCGAACCTGTTCGGCGCGCCTGCCGCCGACGTGGCCGCGCGGATCGCGATGCTGAAACCGATCTACATCCAGGCCCTGCCTGCCGCGGACATGGTCCGCCGCGCCCGGAATGCTGGTGTGGATTATCTCATGTTCGCGTCTTCCGATCCGCTGTGGAAAAGCTCAGGCGGTCCGCCAGCAGGTCTGCGCTGCCTCTACCGTCAGCCATCAGCTTGCCTCGTCTCGGTCAAGGATATAGCTCCATGACGATAGCACTCCGCCTCACACACCTCGCCCTCGCCTATTCCGGCGCGCTGCTGTTGGGGTTCCTCCTGTATCTCGCCCTCATCGTTTCGCCGGTCTTCAGCGGCATGCCAATCCTCTTCTACCGAGGAATCGCGGCGGCGGCGGTCACCGCTCCACTGCTGGCGCTGTTACTGGCGATCGTCGGTCGCCGCGCAGCTTGGCTCGACCTTTCCACCATCGTCGGGGCGATGGCGCTGTCACTGGCATTCAACATCAGTTTCCTGATCGTGTTTCCCGTGACGTTCGACAGGTCAGTCACCATGTTCCTGCTCGCCCGCATCGAACGAGAGGACGGGCTGCTTGACCGGGCGGCGCTGGAGCAGGTCTACACTCGCGAATATGTGGGCGACATGCAGCAGATCGAACGGCGCATCGAGGAGCAGAGCTTGTCGGGCAACATCCGCGTTGAACAGGGACGCATCCACATGACGGCGCAAGGCAAGCGCCTCCTCGAAGGCGGCCGGGTGATCGGTGGCTGGTTCGGGGCCGATCCTCGCTTTCTCGATGCCGCTGCGGTTCGCTAGGATCAGGCTCTGTAATTTGCAGTTGCTCAGCGGTTGTGCCTTGAGGGTTTCAAGGATCTGTCCGCACTCGCCGACCGAGGTCAGTGGTGCTGTATCGGGTCTCGCAAGGCCGGACGTTTAATTGACTCGAAGCGGGCTTGGAGCCCATCTGATCACCTTCGCAGATCGTCCGTCCCCGCGTTCCCTCCCGGGACACCGCCTTAGGGTCAGCTCGAGAGCATCACCGCTGGCGAACTGGTTCTATCCTATCTCACGCCTCGAACAAAGTGCCATCGCGTAACATGGCGTGCATGATGACAGCCAAGCGGCGGGCGAGAGCGACCCTGGCTTTTCTGAGGCCGCGCCGTTTCGCGATCTTGAGCGCCCAGCTTTTCAGCGCGAAGCTCTGCTTGATGCGTGTCAGGATCGAGTTGGCCGCTTCATAGAGCAGCTTGCGAACGGTACCGTCGCCCTGTTTGGCGATCCGGCCCGTCCAGTCAAATTCGCCCGATTGGTGCCGCCGGGGAACCAACCCGAAGTAGGCACCGGCCGTCCGTGACCGCTTGAACCGGCTTGCGTCATCGACGGCTGCGGCGAACGCGGTTGAGGTTTGCACGCCTACACCCGGGATGCTCATCAGGGCCTGGCAGACTGGCGAAGCGGCACAGATCTCCTTCAACTGACGGTCCATCTGTCCGATCTCGGCGACAAGGCCCTCGCGGGCGCGGAGCAGCGATGCGACTGCTTCACCTAGGCCGGATCGACATTCAGGATTCACAAACGGCATGATGTCTGATTGATGGGGTTCCGTGTTGAGGCGCGGAGCGGATGGATGGGGATCATGCGCCGCCGGCGATTTGACATGCACCTCCTTGTAAAAGCCTGTTCGCGCCAACTGGGCTAACCCGGCCGCATCATGCGAATCTGTCTTGTTCGCCTTCATCGCTTCAGGCTTTGATGCGCCTGACGCGCGTCGATGCAGACGATTGCAACGCCCAACTCGCGAAGGCCCAGGGCGATCGATGGTGTCATCCGCCCGGTCTCGATCACCGCGCGTTCGATCGGCCCGTACTGCTTCAACGGCACGGAGATCGCCCCCGGCGTGCTGTCAGCCGTTGACGAGCGCGGTTAACCCCGCACCTCTTGATTAAAATCCTCATAATTAATAAACTCCTTATTTTTCTGAGGCATGTGCCGGAGATGTTGCGAAGATAAAAGGGGATCAATTTGATTATTGTAGCTATGGAGCGGCTCAGTAACCGTGCCAGCGCAATGAAACGCAGGCTGCGCTCGATCCGCAATCACGCCTCGCCTATTCGCTCTTGTTCATCTGGTGCTTATCGTGGCTGTCCATCTTTGCGTTGAGCGACTTCATCGCGAGCGACATATCGCTTTACTGGTCATTTGGTTCGGCGTGCGCGATAGCGGGCTGCGGTGCGCTCGCGCGGCGCTATCGGCATGACAGGGTCGCACTTTTTCTGGAGGCTTGTACCGTTCCTGCCATCGCGGCAGCGCTGAGCGCTGCTACGATCATCATGCTCGCCTCCGTCAGCGGTCGATTTGTCGATGTCCAGTTAATCAGGATCGACGCGATGCTTGGGTTTGATTGGAGGGTCATTTTTGATTTCTACCTGGCCCATCCTTGGATTGTGCCGATTTCCGAGACTGCATATTCGTCATTTCAACCTCAGTTTTTATTGCTTCCCGTTGCATTGTGTCTTTGGCGCCCCGAGATGCTGTGGCCCTACATCACGGCCTATATTTTCGCCCTCTTGGCAACCGCGGCGATTTTCCCGTTTGCCGCGGCGGAAGGGCCATATGTCTATTACGGCATACCGCAGGGCATTGTGCCGAACATAGGAGAGGAATGGCCCTGGCAGTGGCATTTCGGAGAATGGATCACCCAGCTTCAGAAGGGTGAAACTCAAGATATTTCAAAAGTCTGGGGCGGACTGGTACAGTTTCCCAGCTTCCATTCGGCTGCTGCTGTTCTGTTCATTTGGGCAAGCAAAAGCATCCGATTCCTGCGCTGGCCCGGCCTGCTGATCAACGTCGCCATAATCCTCTCGACCTTCATCAGCGGCGCACATTATCTCTCTGACGTTTTGGCAGGATGCGCCATCGGATTGTTGTCGATTTGGGCCGCAACCAGTGTGCCGATCCTTCGGTGGCCCACGCGCTCAAGTTTTCCAAACCTCAGCCCGCAATCTGCTTGATTCCATGTCATGCGCTTGGTTCAAGTGGTTAGCGTGATCTTCACTTTATCGATCTATTTCGTCCGCTGAACAGCTATACGGGAAACAAGGGTAATGATCGCAAGCGGGATCGGGGATAATCGGTTCTGGAATGTCCGGCTTTTAGCCGCGGTGATCGCGGCATTTGCAATACTGCTATACCTTGTCGGCAAACCCATACCGATCATCATCTGGGATGAGGGGCGAATTGTCATCAACGCCATGGAGATGCGCCATAACGGCATCGGGCTGGTGACGACCTATGACTATCATCAGGATCTTTGGAACACCAAACCGCCGCTGCTCATCTGGTTGATGACAGGCAGCATGTCATTGTTCGGGACCACCGAGTTCGCGCTTCGGCTTCCGTCTCTCGTCAGTTCACTCGGTACGGTCTTGCTGGTGATGCTTTTCCTCTACCGAATCACGTCTTCGGCGGCGATCGCAGCCTTTGGCGGCATTACCCTTGCAGCCAGCGTCGCTTTTTTCGGTGAGCATGGCGCGCGAACCGCTGATTACGACGCGCTGCTCACTTTCTTCACTACCGGTTACATGATGCTGCTTTTTTTCGCGGTGCATAGGTCGCATCCACCGCTACGCTGGCTGCTGCTCGCCGGCGCGCTGGGGGCAGGTGCGCTGATGACGAAGGGAATGGCAGGAGGAATTCCAGGCGCCGGACTATTGCTGTACCTCACGATCACACGCCGCTGGTCCAGAGTTTTAGGCAATGTGCATTATCTGATTGGCGCAATCCTTGCCGTTGCTCCGGTTTTGCTATTCCTCGTCCTACGCGAGCGGGCCGATCCTGGCTATCTGCACGCCATGATCTACAACGATGTCAGCGGCCGCTTCAACGAGGCGCTGGACGATCATGATGGCCCGCCTTGGTATTATATCGAAACCACGTTCATCACCGGGCTATTCAGCCTTGGCGTAGCGGGATTGCTGTCCCCGCTCATCCTTCCGCTTGCACGGAGCCGGGTGCGCCTCGCCCTGGCCTTTTCCTTGTGCATCGCCTTCGCCCAGCTTGTTGTCGTCACGATGACCAGCACCAAACTCACCCACTATTATCTCTCCGCTTACCCGTTCGTAGCTATCGCATCCGCTCTTGCAATCCACGCCATCCTGGTTCGCCTGCGTGCGCAGGTGAAATTGGGGACGCTGCCGCGCTACAGGCTGCGGCTTGCAACGCTTGTTGCCACATCGCTGCTCACAGTGGGAGTTGTGCGGGCAGTCGATGTCGACCGAACGCTGTTGTTCGACCGCGAACATTATCCGCGCGCACGATACGGTGCCCTTCTGGATGCGCTCTCCAACCAGCGCGCGCCGGTGATGGCGATTGAACCTGGCTGGAACATCCCCGACGATCCGCATTATGCGCCTGAGTTACGCTTCTATCTGATGGTCGCGCGCGAAAATGGACGAGTGGTCACGCAGACCGGCGACCTCAAGGCACTCGCTTCAGCCTCCCCTGGCGTGATCGTCGCGACCTGCGATGCGTCGACCGCATCGCTCCTCAGGGCGAGGGCCGCAAAAATCGTGGTTGAACAGGACGGCTGTATCGCAAGCCTTGAAGGCGCCTGAGAAATCCAATGCGGGGAACCTTGTTAAACCGGTCTGATCTGGAGGGACGAAGCAACCGAAGCCGGGCCTACAAGGTCGCAATGCGTTACCTCCCTGAGTTGCTGCTTGGCATGGCCACGCTTGCCGCGCTGACGACGCTCTACGACATTCCCTTGACCCACGATGTCGTTTGGCAGTTCTGGATCGCGCGGCAGCTCATGCATGGCGCGGTGCTTTATCGCGATATTTGGGAAATTAACCCACCACTCTGGTTCTGGTCGGCCGTTCCCATGCGTTATGCTGCGGCATGGCTATCCATGCCGCCTCTGCGCCTGCTGGTTGTCGGCGTCATCGCTGTTGGAGCCCTGTCCGCCCTGATGGTCGGGCATCTATCAACCTTTAGGTCCCCGGTTGCACGACTGGCGTTGATGATCCTGTCATTCTGGCTGATCGTGGTCGGGCCGCTTTATGATTTCGGTCAGCGCGAACATATCGCGCTGATCAGCTCTGTTGCCTACGCGGCATTGATTTCACGCCGATCAACAGGAGAAGGCGTACCAAAAACATTGGCACTGCTCGTGGGCATGGCAGCCGCCTACGGATTTGCGCTGAAGCATTATTTCGTGACCGTTCCAATCATGCTGGAATTGTGGCTGATCGCGCGCAACCCAGTACAGTGGCGGATCATCCGCCCGGAAACCACCATGCTGGCGGTGCTTGCCGTGGCTTATGGTGCTGCAGTGATCGTCTTTGCCCCTGCGTTTTTCACCGATAATTTGCCAATGGTCCAGACGGCCTATCATGGCTTCGAATCATCATGGAGGATGGTGCTGCTGCGGCCTTGGACCGTGGTTTGGGCCTTCATAGCCGCCTTCTTCCTGACCTACGGTGGTGCGTTTGGAAAGAAGGCGAACCCATTGGTCTCCACCCTGCTGATCGTCGCCATCGGCTTTGGCGCCGCATACGTTCTGCAGCGTAAGGGATGGCTTTATCACAGCGTGCCTGTGACTGGCGCTGCTGCTCTGGCTCTTGGTGTACGATTGGGAATGGCCGATATGCGCCGGCTGATACCGATGAGCGTAGGACTTTTCATGCTAAGCCTACCCATATTGATGTCCGTCAAGATCGGTCCCTATCTCAACTATTTCAGAGACGAGATCGATCCAATTTTGGCAACGCTTCCCAAGGGAAGTCCCGTCTTCATTGCGTCCGGCGAACCCATGTGGGGATGGCCTACGGTCGGAGATCATGGACTTTCCTGGCCATCACGGCTCTATGCATACTGGATGATACCAGCGATAGCACATGGTGAGGTCAGCGGCCCCAATCCTGCGCCGCTTCGCGCCCTGGCAAAGCGAATACAAGAAGAAGCAGCCTTGGAAATCCGCTGCTCCTCGCCCGCTCTAATTCTTTTCGAACGTCGGCCCAATTACATTTATCAGCCTCCCAGCTTCG
This sequence comes from Sphingobium indicum B90A, assembly GCF_000264945.2. Classification (NCBI taxonomy): domain Bacteria; kingdom Pseudomonadati; phylum Pseudomonadota; class Alphaproteobacteria; order Sphingomonadales; family Sphingobiaceae; genus Sphingobium; species Sphingobium indicum. The sequence goes on along the minus strand of NZ_CP013070.1, from coordinate 26,632 downwards.
ACGTTCGAGGTTTTTTCCTCCGCCGCTCGGATATTCGCTCCTATCTGGCGCATAATTATCGCGAAGAAAAACCAATGCCTTGGCTCTACCTCTATCGCCGCGTCACGCCACGTGAGCCGACGCCTTTGAACCCGAAATGCCCGGATTTCTCCTAGGGTGCATGATGCGGGGCGAAGAAATGGCTACGATCCTATATCTAAATGATAGTTTCGCAGACAGACGCCTGAAACTGGCGGTGCCCGATTGCTGCCCGAGTGAATGACGTCCGGGAGCGTCAACGCCGACCCATCTATCGACCCTGGCGCGCAATCTTAAAGGACTTGAATAATGGGAGGATCCATCTCTGCTGAACATCGCGGGCCATTCACCGGCATTGTTTCTGAAGCGTCGAGAAATTCGCTCTCCATTTGCGTAACATCAGGCTGGATATGGACATCTCTTGCAGCTCTTCTGGGTAGCAGCCAGCTACTGCTTTGGCGGTTTCTCGATACCGCGCCCGCCTGGGCCTACATCCTTGGCGGTTTGGTCATTGTCGGGCTCTGCTTCTTCACCGTCAAGATCACCAAGAATAGCCGCGATATTACCCTCGGCACCCTGCTAACATGTTTCCTGGTCGCGCTCGGCCTGTTGGTGCTCAGCGGCGAAGGGCGGTTCTTCTACGCCAATGTGGATTGGCAGGTTCGCTTTGCCGTGCTGCGGGACATGGGCATCAACCCCTGGCCATTCGTCTACACGGCGCGCCCCGAGCCCGACCTGCTGCGCGCGCCGATCGGTATGTTCCTGTTACCCGCACTGGTCTTCAAGCTGCTTGGCCCAAGAGCAGCGGATATCGCCCTGCTGGCGCAGAATACGACGCTCGTTGCGCTTCTGCTCGCCCTGGGCAGTCAGCTGTTCGCAGAGCGGCGCTCGCGCCTGATCGGCCTGGCGATATTCATTCTGTTTTCCGGCATGGATGCGATTGGCGACCTGCTCATGCAGGGAATGTTGACTGGTCACATGGAAGACTGGGCCGAGATCCAATATTCCTCGACCATCACCCTGCTTTTCTGGGTACCCCAGCACGCGATCGCCGGTTGGGTGGGCGCGGTTGGCTATATGTTGTGGCGGGAGGGCCGCGCGCCTCTCGCTCCATGGCTGGCGCTGCTGCCGCTGACGGCGCTCTGGTCGCCTCTGGGGCTGATGGGAGCCATGCCCTTTGTTGCGCTGGCAGGGGTGAGAACGCTGATCGCGCGTTCGCTTCGTGCGCGCGATGTCCTGGCTCCCGCGGCATCGCTTCTCCTTTGCATACCATCGCTCATCTATCTGGGCGCCGCATCGGATGACGTCGGCTTCCATTTTCAGCCAATCCCCTTCGTCCAATGGCTGCTGTTCCAATCCTTCGAAACGCTACCCTATCTGATTCCTCTCGCAATAGCCGGACGATCGACGCGGTTCGGGCGCGATAGCCTGTGGCTGGCCTTTGCCTGGCTGATGCTCATCCCCTTCGTGCAGATAGGCTGGTCGACCGACTTCATGATGCGCGGCTCGATCACGGCCTTGGCACTGGTCACGGTCATGGTCAGCGATCATGTCGTGCAACGGGGCGAGAGGTGGCGCTGGTTCATGGTGGTGCTTGCCATCGGCAGCCTGACCGGCCTTGCCGAGATACGGCGCGCTTTGCTCTATCCCGCGGCACCCGAGGTGCGCTGCACCTTCTTCAAGGCATGGGACCAGACCTTCGCGGCCTTTCCCAAGGGCTCCTATCTGGCGCCTGTCGATAAGGTTCCAGCGCTTATCCGCCCTGCCCATCCGGCCCGCGCCTCGGCAAGCGAGCCAGCCCGCTGCTGGGACGGCACCTGGAGGTTGCCCTATGATCCGCGCAACGCTCCGTCAGACCGAGAGAATGGCGTAAAGTGACAAGCCCAGGGGGAAGGAAAGGCGACCAAGAAGATGCCGCTCTGCCGCGAACACCCGCTGAAGCGCGGCATTGACGAGCGGCGACGGACGCGCATCCAGGGGCGTGTCACGGCGTAGCAACTGGTGGGCGAAGCGCTGCGCTACGGCGAGCGGGAAAAGCAGGCTGTTGAAATGGCCTGAGGTTTCAACCTTCAACCCCGCCGCGCGGGCGACTTCGAGCAGGCCATCATGCGTGTAACGACGCTTGTGATGGTGCAGCACGTCATGCTCCGACCAGAGCCAGGGCGCAGCCGGGACAGTGAGCAACAGCCGCCCATTGGGCGCCAGACGCGCGCCCAAAGCGCGAAGCGATGCTTCATCCTCATCGATATGCTCCAGCACATCGAGCAGCGCGATCAGGTCGTAGCGGGTTTCACCGAAACCGATCGCGTCGGGCAAAGCGCCTGCTTCCACCCGGCACAGACCTCGCGCGGCGGCCAGGGCGCGGGCGTCCGCGTCATATTCCATGGCATCGAGCGCGCCATATTGCGCCAGCAGCGCAAGGTTGCCGCCGGTGCCGCAGCCCGCTTCAAGAATATGAGCATCAGCAGGCAACCGAACATGGGTGCGGACCAGGCTGTCGATGATCGCACGACGCGCGACAAACCACCAATGATCCTGCTCCTGCGCGCTCATGCTCGCATAGGCTGATCGGTCCATTCTTCCTCTTCCTTGGCTTGGGGCTGGATAGCACGCGGCGCTGTAGGCTCGCTTTCCTCCGCCACGACATAAAGCGGCCGATTGCGCACTTCCTGCGCGACGCGGCCCAGATATTCCCCGATGATGCCAAGGCTCATCAGGTTGAGGCCGCCCAGCATCAGCACGGCGACCATGATCGAGGCGTAGCCCGGCGTATCCACTCCGGTCAGCAGCGTGTGCAGCACCAGGAAGGCGGCATAGGCAAAGGCCATCAGGGCGATGCTGCCCCCGATATAGGACCAGATCCGCAAAGGCATGGTCGTCGAGGCGGTGATGCCATCCACGGCGAGCGACCAAAGCTTGCTAACGCGCCATTTGCTACTTCCGGCCTCGCGTGGAGCACGTTCATAATCGACCGTGGCGATGCGAAAACCGACCCAGGAGAAAAGGCCCTTGGTAAAACGTGCCTGTTCGCCCAGCTGCTTGATGACGTCCACCGCCTGCCGGTCGAGCAGCCGGAAATCGCCGACATTCTCCGGGATAGGGTGATCCGAAAGTCGGTTGATGAGGCGATAGAATCCTTGCGCGCTCCAACGCTTGAACCAGTCGTCGCTTGACCGGTCGGTGCGGCGGGCATTCACCACCTTCGCCCCCGCCAGCCAGTGGCGGACCATGGCGATAATGACTTCCGGCGGATCCTGCAGGTCGACGTCGATCGGGATGACGGCGTCTCCCCTCGCCCGGTCTATCCCGGCGGCCAACGCCGCTTCCTTGCCGAAGTTTCGAGATAGGGTGATATGGCGGACGTCAGGATTTCGGTATGCGAGGATGGTCAGTATATCGCCGGTCCGGTCTGTGCTGCCATCATTGATGAACAGAAATTCTGCTCGAGCATCAGGCCCGATAAGGCGAAGTGCCTGGGCGACCGCAGGACGCGCTGCATCCAGGAACAGCGAAATGCTCTCCTGTTCATTGAAGACCGGAACGACGATCGATAGCAGCGCTGGTGTAGCCATTCCTTCGAGCCCCCTGCGGGCTGGTGCCCCCTGCGGCTATCGGCGAAAATGGTTAACAAGCCGTTACCCGCACGCGTGCAAGCTATAGCATCAGGGCGGAGATGAACATAATATTTACCATTTTTGGCGATCAGGCTGCGGTCTGCTAAAAGGTGAATGGCGCGGATGATGACCCAAAACAGCCTCCGTAATGTTGGCCTCCTCGCGGTTGTGGCGGGGCTCCTCCTGCTGCCGACCTTCCTACTGGGTCCGGGCGATTCCCATTCCGTTACCTACAATTATGTCTGGACGAGTCAGTTCGGGATGGAGATCGCGAAGGGCAATCTCTATCCGCGCTGGCTGCCGGGCAGTTTCGAAGGACTGGGTAGTCCTGCCTTCTATTTCTACCCGCCAATCGCCTTCTGGATAGCCGGCGCCTTCGACGCTGGCGGCCTGTCCACTCTCGCCGCTATCAACATGACCGCATTCCTGACGTTGCTGCTGTCAGGCATTGCCATGTATCATTGGCTTTCCGCACGCGGCACCTATCCGCTTGCCGGGGCAATCCTTTACATGGCCGCGCCCTATCACCTGATGGACTTCTATGTCCGGGGCGCTCTGGCGGAATTTACGGCCTTCATATGGTATCCCCTCATCGCTCTGGCCATAACCCGCCTTCCCGAGCGCAGGGGCGTCATCCTGCTGGCGCTCGCCTATGCAGGGCTTGTGCTGACCCATTTGCCCATGGCGATGCTGACCGGCTTCTTTCTGATCGCTCCGCTGGGTGTGCACAGGATTCTGGCGGACCGGCACGTCTTTTGGCCTCTGGCCGCCAGTGGGGCCGTCGCCCTCGGCCTTGCGGCCTTCTATTTGGTCCCGGCCCTCACGATGCAGGACCATATTTCCTCCCAGCTGCTTTGGGGGCCCTGGTATCAGCCATCTTCCTGGGGGTTGCTGGCGGGTGGCCCACTTCTCCAAATGCTGCCTATTCCGGTGCTGATTGCTGGCCTTGCGCTTCTGTCGCTCTCGGCAAGTTCCATCTGGACTTTCACAAGCCTTTTGGCCGCGCTGGCGGCCCTTGGCCTCATCCCCTTCATCTGGGACATTCCACCCTTCGCCCAGGCGCAATTTCCCTGGCGGCTGCTGGGCCTTATCGAATTTGCCGCCATAACGGCTATGCTGAGCTGCCGTCCAAAACCGATCCTGTTGGGATTGGGCTTGGCGCTTGTGGCCTTCTCCTATGTCCGATGGACAGCCGAAGCGGCCGAATATCTGGCCAAGCCAGTGCCTTACGCCATGATCAAACACGATCTCCCCGATGCCGCCGAATATCTGCCTACCGGCTTCGACACGAATCGCATAACCGACTTTGAGCGGAAGCCAGACCTCACCGAATGGCGCTACGTCAGGCCGGGGAACGAGGTGGTGGTAAAGAAGCCAGGCAAAGTAACGATGCGCCGCACCGCTTTCCCTATCTGGCGGGTCATGCGGGGCGATGAGGTTGTGCCTTATCAGGGGCCCGTCATCCACTTCCAGGCACAGCCGGGCCACTATCGAATAGAACGTTTCACTATATGGCAGGAATCGGTTGGGCTGCTTGTCAGTATGGCCAGCGCCTGTCTGCTTGCGGTGATAATGCTTCGCGGCCGATTATCGCGCTTGAACGCCATGGCTGAAGATGGAAGGTGTGACGCCAAGTGAGGGTACGATTGCGTGTGCGCTGACCCTCCTCCACGATGGCATTCTTCGCACAGCTATATGCTGAGCTCCCCACCCAATGCGGAAATCGGGTCGGTGCTCCTATACACAGCGTTGAACATCGCAGGCTGTATGCGGGGCCGCATCCAGCTGGGAGCCGAACGATCTTCCCGTCCCTGGTTGTTGGTTCCATTGGTGAAGTTGCGGACGAGGCTGCATACGGTTACCAGCCTACGTGCGATCCACCTACCGGAAAACTTCAAAGCAATTATGCGTTTTCAACCGAGTTTAAGCCCATTCCGTCTCTTGGAAAACGCGCGATCACTTTCGAGAAAAGCCTCCAGCATTGCCGGTATCAACTCCGTGATGGGTTCCTCCTTCCCGTAAGCCTCGCTATACAACGCCGCATATTCGGCAATTGCCTGATGCAGGTCAGGCAGAATCGAAATTGTGAACTTGACCGGCGTTCGATCAGGAATGCGTGGCAGTTTCAGATCAGCCATGTGCTCCTCCTATTCTTTCCATGGCGGCAGGACGAGATCTCGATGGACCAGCAATCGTACCGGCGTTCCCGGACGAATGATGATCGTCGGCTGCACCTGCAGATTACGCGAAGTGATCTGATCGCCCGCCCGGGACACATTCTGCTGGGCCGCCTCGCGGACAGCCCGCACCAGATCGCTCTCACCGGAAATGGAGAGATTGGCGCCAACACCCAACAAGGTCGATATCGCCACACCCTGCAGCAATCGCAGGCTATGATAATCGGCCTTGTCCGCCAGCCCTGCGTAACCGGACGTGTCGGTCGCCGGCGCATTGTCCAGCCGGATTGCACTGCCGTCGGGCATGATGATGCGCTGCCAGATGACCAGGGCGCGGTTCTGCCCATAGCTGATGCCGCTATCGTAGCGGCCGATCAGCCGCGCGCCCTGCGGAATGAGCAAGGTTCGACCGCTTGGACTGTCATAAACACGTTCCGAGACCTGAGCGGTCACAAGGCCGGGCAGGTCGGATCGAAGTCCCGTGATCAGGCTGGCGGCAATCACACTACCGGCCGACACTATGTTCGGTGACATGGGCGGCTCCATGCTGTGCGAATTGATGTCGCTCTCCGCCTGAGACGACATCATGAAACGCTGCTTCCTTGCCTGCCGGTTTGGATCGAGATCCTGATCAGGTGCCGACACCTCTGGCACGTGTGCCGCCGACGCAACCTGCGACGTTGCAGCGAGTTCGGCGTTGGCCGCTTCTCCAGCCTTTTGCGCGGTGATCGCCAGCAAGGAAGATTGCCGGGCAGCTTCTAGATCGGCAGCGGCTTTTTCGCGGGCGGCAGCCGCAGCTCTTGCATCAGCGTCATCGGGCCGTACACCAGCCAAATCACCCTCTTCCCGTTGCCGCTTCAGGATCGGGCGTCCCAGATCGCCGGGCAATGGCGGTCCCAACTGTGCACCGCGTCATAGCTTTTGGGCAATCCCGCCAACTGATCCGATGGCAGGCGCGAAGACTCAGCCTCATTCATCGACATGCCGATATCTTTAGGTCGATACGGCGCCAGCGCCCACCACATCGTGGCCGCCATTCCAATGGCGAAAATGGCCACACCGCCCACCAGAATATTGCGCCTGAATCTCAGCGCTTTTGCCGGTTGAGCCCGCATTTGCAGCGCTGCCGGATTTTCCTTTGGCCGGACTTCTTCCGTCGATGGGTGAGCAGCGCTCTCTCCCAGCCGTTCGTCGCTCGGCGGGATCTCTGCCAGCGCCTCCGATCCGCTCATGACGCCCTCCGTCGGCGAGTTGAGCCCGTCCGTACGACCCTCACGACCTGCTGCTTTCTAGTGCCAAAGCGGAGTTCAGCCTTATCGAAGATCCTGTCGGCAATATAGAAGCGATCCTTGAGCCGATAATTGACGAGCTGCGCCTCCCCCTTGCCATCCACCAGAAAAAGTGGCGGCGCATCGCCAACGACGATCGATGCTGGAAACTCGATATAGGTCTGGCGACCGTCATCAAAAGCGCGGAGCGGACGCCACGTCGGCGTATCGCCTGAAATTGCATAATTGAAATGCAGCTGCTCGACCTGAATACCTGCGGCGATGGGTTCAGCGGCACGGGCTGCGTCATTCGCGCGGCGCAGTGCCAGCAGGGCATCTTCGGGATAGCTCCACGAAATGCCCGTGAGCGCAGTCCGTCCGGTGCTGACCAACGCCAGATGATAGGCACGGCGATCAGTCGTGATGAGCAGATTGGTCGACAGTCCCGTCAGGCTGGGCTTGACCAATATATGAGTCCGCTTGGTCGCTCCGTTACCGCTGGACGTATCGCCTATGACCCAGCGAACGGTATCACCGCTCGCGACGGAGACGAGAATTTCCCCCTGCTCCAGCGCGATGTCCGTTATCCGTTCTGGCGCGGTGATCAGCTTGTAGATCGTCCCAGCCGAATAAGGATATACCTGCACCGCATTCAGGAAGGCATCGGTTTTGGGAGCCAAGGTGGCATGGCGATTGGCGAGTTCGACATTTGCCAGGCCGCGATTCTGCGCCTGCGCCGACCTGTTTCCCCGATCGGCGATGGCGGGCGATGCGATCATGGCCAGCATGGCGAACGAAATGGTTGATTTATGGATCATGGCTGCGCCTCCATCCTGTCGGCCGATGGGTTGGAAATGGCTGTTGCCGCCGCTGTCCGGGACGGGGCCGATCGTAGCTGGGTGGCATCGCCCTCGATCTCCCGGCTCCAGTCAATCGCATCGACATAGATGCCGAGCGGATTACGGCGGAGATCATCGGCGGTTCGCGGAACCTTGGTGACGATGGTCAATATCGCCGTCCAGCGCGACGAGCCCGCCTGGCTTCCCCGCTCATATTCGCTCTCGGTCCATTTCACCTGAAAGGATCTGTTCGACGCGCGCAGGACGCTCGTCACCTGCACCGAAGCCGTCTGTTCGCCGATCCGGGAGAAGGGCTGCCGCGCCCGCGCATATTCCCCCAGGAAAATGGCGCCCCGTTCGCTGGCAAAATCATAGGCCTGCAACCAGTTCCGGCGCATCAGCACAGGGTCGAGCGACACGCCGCGTACATTCTCTATGAAGCGCGCCAGCTGATAGGCGATTTGCGGATCGGTCGGCCGATAATCCGCCTCGGCCTGCGACACCGCCCTTGCCTCACCCAGTCGATCCACCTCTACGACATAGGGCACAACGCGGCTTTGCAGCGATTGCCAGATCAGGCCTGATGCCATCGCGCTCGACAAGGCCAACGTACCGAAAGCCATCAATCGCCAGTTCCGCGCCTGCACGCGCGCGCTACCGATCCGCTCGTCCCAGAGCTGGCCCGCTCGCTGGTACGGCGTTTCGGGCGCGGGAGTCTGGCCATAACGCTGGACTGCTCGTCGAAAGATCATCTCAGTCGTCCTTTTCGTGAATGTCGGGGGTGACGGACGCGCCGCCGCGATCACCTTCCTTCAATGTCTGCGCGGCAACGTGACGGTGATGGCGCCCGTCCTGTCGGCGTTGCATCACCTGCGCCCAGTCCGGTACATCGCCCTGCTTTGCTCCGGCCGATTTTGCACCGCCCGTGCCCAGCGCCGACCAGGCCGCCTCCCGTCCACGCTCGGCGGCGGCGGCGATACCCAGGCTGCTTGCAGCCTTGTTGCGGACGGCATGTCCGGCTGCCGTGGCGACACCACTCAGTCCGGTGGCCATGCCCGACGAGCCGGAAGTCTCCTGGCCTAGCTTGTAGGCTGCCTGCGCCGCCGTCCCCATCATGGTGCCGGCCCGGATCGCGGATAGTGCGCCACCGGCAAGCGCTCGGCCGCCACCGATCGCGGCGACACCGCCCAGAACCGCGACCCCGGCGGCACCAGCCGCGCTGCCAACGGCGGCGCCCGCTCCCAATTGCGGCGCTCCGGCGGCAAGGCCCGACGCCATGGCAGGCGCAAAGATGCCAAGGCCGAACAGGGCCAGCGCCGCCAGCACCAGGCTCATAGCGGCGCCTATGTCGGGTTCCTGCCCCTTGAGGGCATCTACCATCTGCGAAAAGAAGCTGGAGCCGATCCCGACAATCACGCCCAGCACCATGACCTTGATGCCGGAACTCACGACATGACCCAGCACGCGTTCAGCGAGGAAGCTCGTGCGGTTCCAGAGCGCGAAGGGAATGAGGATGAAACCCGCCAGCGACACGAGCTTGAACTCGATCACGGTGACGAACATCTGCACGGCAAGGATGAAGAAGGCCAGAATGACGATCACCCAGGCGAACAGCAAAATGGCGATCGTCAGGAAATTGTCGAAAAAGCCGGTGAACCCCATCAGATCGGACGCCTGGTCGAGCAGCGGCCACGCCGCCTCGAAACCGGCTCCAGCCAGCCTTCCGGGCTTCAGCAGATCCTCTGCCGAGATGCTGCCTCCACCCGCCGTCAGCCCGGCCGCGGCAAAGGAACGGAAGATGATTTCGGAAAGAGAGGAGAAGCTGTTGATGATGAAGGCAAAGGCGCCAACGAAGAGGATTTTCTTCAGGAACCGCCCGATCACATCATGCTCACCGCCCATCGCCCAGAAAAGCCCTGGGGCGTGAACGGCGTCGATATGAAGGAGGGCTCGATCCGACTCAATCACACCAAGAATGCGATCATCAGATCCGTACCGATGCATCCACGTGTCATGGACGTGCTACGCCCGATCTGGGAGAAGCGGGGCCAGCCGACAACGGGGCATGTCTTCCTCAATCGGTTCGGCAAACCCTATCAAGACACGCGCAAGGCGAAGATTCCTGGCGGCAATCCGATCAAGAACCAGCACGCCACCGCCTGCAAGCGCACAGGGATCGAGGATTTCACCGTGCATGACTGGCGGCATCACTGGGCATCGCACTGCATGATGGCGGGGATCGACCTCATCACCATCATGAACATGGGAGGATGGAAATCGCTCCGGATGGTCCAGCGCTATTCCAGTGTCAGCGTGGATCATATGCGTGAATCCATCAATAGGCTCAGCTGAAGCGGGTCGGGAAGGGTTTCATTGCCGCCGAGCGGCAAATACTACGGCACGATTTTGAAGAAAACTAAGACCGATGGACCAGTATGAGCTTATGTGGGCGATGGCTGACCTTTTCGGTGGGTCGTGGCCGCCAGCCACGATCTTCCATTATTCCCGCGATCGGTCGGGCAAATGCCCATAATGCAATACCGCGTTAAGTATAGAGCTTGTCGACTATTTTCATCTTGCTTTCAAGAATCTCCTCACGCTTATCTGCAAAGGATGAAATCTTCTTTTGCCAATCGTAGTCCTCAAATGGAAAGTCGTGCATGCCAATTAGGTCGAAACCAGACCCAAGATCGACGAGCGACCGATGCTTGATATCATAGTAAGGTAGCCTTACTGACGCGCATATTCCATGAGCACCGGATACAGACGCCATCAAATGGCCATGGAACCGTGTAGTAAACACGAAATCCGCGCGTCCAATTGGAAGACCGCGCCTAAAAAGATCGATGTGATCAACTATTTCCACCGAGGCCCCGCTTAGACTGCGCACTTGTTTCGCCAAGGCCAAGTCAGCGCCTTTATCCAAAACTGGTATGATCACCCCGTTTGAAGCAAACGGGCAGCTTTGGATAAGATTAAGTAGGAATGGGAGAACAAGATCTCGGACCTCGTCCTGCTGCGCAATAATGACGAGTTTGCCACGACTTCCCTCTAGCAAGCTTTCTTCGCTCGATTCAAAGACTCCCAAGAAGGCATCATCAACCGACATAGTTATGTTGGGGTTTGTTGATCCGCTGCTGATGGCTGCGTAACTTTCTTTGTCTCTGAAATCGATCGCGTCAAAATCTTTAAAAATGGCGCGAAGTATTGTCCGATTTTCCCGACTGAGAGGCTCGATCCCGAGTCCGGTCGCAAACAGTTTGAAATTTGCTTCTTTCTTCAAAATTGAGAGAAGACGGAGAATCGCGTAATTGGGATAGTGGTAATCAGTTATATAACCCCCGCCGACGAGATGAACGATTTCTGCGCGCTTGAGCTGCTCGATCCCGAACTCGACGTTTGGTTCAGCGTCGCGAAGAAATCCTGCGCTCAAGATAAAGTCCATGTCGCGACCCAAGCAGGAGGACGCCAGCCGCCAAACGGTGTCAGTGAAGATCAAGTTACCCGACGAACTGTGCAGAAGCGACGCGACTCCGGGCATGCACGTGTCAACGTAAATTTTCTCCCCCGGATATTTTTTCGTCAGGAAATTGATCCACGTACTCGCAATAAGTTCGTCCCCAAAATTCAGAAACCCAGAATGACAAATGAGATAAATCATATTTTGTCATGATCATGCCGAGGACTGTTCGTCAAGGGCTAAGTTTCGTGGGCAAAGAGTATCCACTGTGGGGCAGACGCCAAAATGACAAAGCCGAGATAGGATTTCTTGGCTTTATCGTATCGGGTGGCGATACGTCGCTCGTTCTTGAGTTGGACACCTGCTGTAATCAGTCAATGCGCTTTGGCGTGTGAACGGGCCTCATGCTTCTGTACGCGGTCCTGTTCGGCCGCTGGCTGAGAGAGGCGAAGGGTGGTGCTGGAGCCGCAAGCTCGAAACCGTGATCGCTGATCACAAGTCGTCCAACGCGGTCATCCACCTCCACACGGTCCCGTATTCCACGGTACGCAGTGTTTGGTCAGATCATGCGGGCCTCAGGGCCGAGAAGGGCGTCTGATTGATCCACATGCGATGCATGACGACGGCCAGCTTGCGGGCAAGCGCGACCCGTGCCTTGCGCATGCCCCGTCGTCCGCACCATCGGCATCGTTCGCGCCAGGATCAAGATCGGCATGGCCAACCTGGTCTATAATTTCCAGCGCCTCACATGGCTTGAAGGCCGAACTGCGCCTGCATGACAGGAAATGGACGGCCAGAACGCAGCCGATACGATGATCACCCCGCCAATACCGCCGAAACGGCGCCCTTCATCAGAGCCACCTGTCCCTTCCTACGCCAGCAAACCAAAATCATCCGGTTTTTCGAGCTGAGTTAATCAATGCCCTGCGCCGACGATTTGCGTCAGGCTGCAAGTCTCAGGAAAGAAGGAGACTCGCTCGTGATCCATTATGCAGGACTGGATGTGTCGCTGGAGAAGACAGCGATCTGCATCCTTAATGAAGATGGCGTTGCTGTCCGGGAACTGGTTGTTGCCAGTGATCCAGCGGCGATCGCGCAGGCCCTCTACGAGGGCGCGCCGTCCTACCGGCGCGTAGGGCTTGAAGCTGGCCCGCTGGCGCCATGGCTCTACGCGGGTCTGGCTGACCTGGGCCTGCCGGCGATCTGTATCGAGGTACGGCAGATGCGCGCGTTCGCCAAAGCGTCGCCGGTCAAGACCGACAAGCGGGATGCGCGCCTGATCGCCCAAGCGATGAGGACAGGTCTGTTCAAAGCCACGCACGTAAAGACCGACGCAAGCCAGCGATTGCGGCTTCTCCTGCGGCACCGGCAATCGATGATGCGACGTAACCGGGATTTGCTCAATACCATTCGTGGCACGCTCAAGGCGTTCGGCTATACGCATCCGGCGAAGTCGAGCAACGAGGACGGATTACCAAATGCGGCGACGGCATGGTTCGCTGGCTGCTCTATGAGGCTGCCAACTCCGTTCTGACCCGCTGCAAAAGCCAGAACTGGCTAAGGGATTGGGCTCTCAATATCGCGCGACGGCGGGGCATGCGCAAGGCACGGGTCGCGCTTGCCCGCAAGCTGGCCGTCGTCATGCATCGCATGTGGATCAATCAGACGCCCTTCTCGGCCCTGAGGCCCGCATGATCTGACCAAACACTGCGTACCGTGGAATACGGGACCGTGTGGAGGTGGATGACCGCGTTGGACGACTTGTGATCAGCGATCACGGTTTCGAGCTTGCGGCTCCAGCACCACCCTTCGCCTCTCTCAGCCAGCGGCCGAACAGGACCGCGTACAGAAGCATGAGGCCCGTTCACACGCCAAAGCGCATTGACTGATTACAGAAGGTGTCCAGTTTGTTGAACGAACGCTCGATAAGATTGCGCCAGCGGTATTTTTCACGGTTGTGTGGGATCGGTTCCCGCCGATTGCTCTTGGCGGGGATGACGGCCTCGACTGCCGCTTTTTCGAGTTCCTCGCGAATGGCATCGGCATCATAGCCCTTGTCCGCCAGCAACGCCTCGATCTTGTCGGCGATCATACGGAATAACGGGCCAAAACCCTGAATGTCGTGGCTCTGCCCTGGCGTCAGGACAAAGCCGAGCGGGCGACCTTTGGCATCGCATCGGGCGTGGAGTTTGGTGCTGAAGCCCCCTCGCGATCGGCCAAGTGCCTGGGCTTCCTGAGACCCCTTTTTATGCCGACTGCACAATGATGTGCCCGGACTACAGTGCTGTCGATCATGTCCGCAGCGGTGTCACGCTCTACCATTTCCGCCAGCGTTTCGAGCATTGCGTCGAACACCCCGGTTGTCACCCATCGCCGATAACGCCGGAACACGCTGTTCCACTTGCCATATTCATCGGGAAGGTGCCGCCATTGCGATCCTGTCCGAGCAATCCACATCATGCCTTCGAAATACAGCCGGTTATCTTGCGCCGGGCGGCAGCCGCGACCTTGCTCAGACGGCAGAAGTGTGCCGATGATCGCCCATTCCTCGTCCGAAAGCCCAATTCGCTCGCCCAACGCCATCTCCAAAAGTCAGCGTTGAATCAATCGAGGAGGCCTATGTCAACCTTTGTCCACGAAACCCCGTCGAAGCATTTCTTCGACTTGCAAGTGGCCACGAATACGTTAGGACGTGGGAAAATATGCAAACCACTAGGACTTGTGGCGGAGGTTAGCTGTTGATGCAGCGGTTCATGGCATGAACAATTCAGTATCCTGGAACCAAGGGTCTTTCGTAAAAGGTCTGCCGACGCAAGGGCGAGTGATTGGCGCGCTTATTATGCGGGAGCTCCACACCCGCTATGGACGCGACAATATCGGCTATTTGTGGTTGCTCGGTGAGCCGCTTATGCTGGCTGTTGTCATTGCGCTACTGCACAGCGGCGGCCAAAAGTCCCTTGGCGACATCAATCCTGTTGCCTTTTCCGTGGTTGGCTACACAATTTTCATCATGTTCCGAGGGATTGTGAACCGATCAGAAGGCGCCCTTGAATCGAACCTCCCCCTCCTGTACCATCGTATGGTAACTGTGTTTGATATTACAGTCGCGCGCGCGCTGCTTGAAGCAGCAGGTACGATCATGGCATTCACGGTCCTATTTTCCTTCTGCCTCGTCGTCGGCTACACAGAATTTCCACCGCAGCCGCTCTTTATTCTTATAGGCATCATCTTCGTCTTCTGGATGTCACTAGCAGTATCGCTAATTATTACAGGAATTACATACGAAAATCGCCTACTTGAGCGCTTCGTTCATCCAATGACTTACTTCATGATACCTATATCCGGCGCCTTTTTTCGTGTTGGCTGGGTACCTCGGCCTTGGCGCGACTACCTACTATACAACCCTTTCCCACAGATGTTCGAGATGATACGTTACGGAGCATTTGAAAGCTGCACACTCGAATTCGTCGATTTCCAATATATTGTTGCATGCCTTCTAGTACTCACCCTCTTTGGCCTCCTCTCTGTGCGAGCCGTAACGCGGCGCATCCACCTGCACTAATTTGAGTGAACAAGCAGCTATGAACGTCCAAGGTATTATTCGTCCGGCAGCCATGATCGAGGCTAGGCCTGAATCATGGAAATCCCGCATCATCAACTGGACGGTGCGCAAACGCTACCTCCTGTTGGTAGTGTTTGCGCCGACCGCACTTCTCGCGTCCTACCTTTATTTGATTGCATCAGATCAATATCAGTCTGAAGCCCATTTCATAGTTAGCTCAGGCCGGGACAATGCATCCATTCCGCCGACTGGATTGGGGCAGATGTTGGGTATATCGGCAGCATTCACCGGTACGCAGGGGCAGGTGTTAAGCGTCACCGATTATTTGCAATCTCACGATGCGGTAGAAGCCTTGCGTAAGAAGGCGGACCTGGTTGGCATGTTTCGTCGTCCTGGAATCGATTTTTTCAACAAGCTTTGGGCCGTGAATCCCACACCCGAGAAGCTGTTGCAATATTATCGCGGCAAAGTGAGCGTCCGCTATGATCGGGACAGTGGCATCACAACGCTTAAGGTTCGCGCGTTCCGTCCTGACGATAGTTACAAGATCAGCGAGAATTTGCTGCAATTGGGCGAGGCGCGTGTCAATGAGATGAACCGCCGAAGCTATAATGATGCCGTAGCCATGGCGCGCGGACAGCTTGCACAGGCGGAGCAGGGCGTCGCTGAAATCCAGCACCGTATTACAGCATATCGGCAAATCGGCCACGATATCGACCCGCAGGGAACCGGCGAGGCGCAAACTAAGCTGGTGATTGGCCTGCGCGGCAATCTGGCATCAGCACAGACGCAGCTAGATTCGATGGGGTCAGCGATCAGCCATAGCAGTCCGCAATATGTTGCGCTTTCCAGGCACATCGAGGCGTTGCGACGCGAGCTTGCCAATCAGGCTGGAACACTGACCGGCAGCGGAAGCACAATCGCGCAAAATCTCGGCGGCTACGAAGACCTGAAGGTCCGGCAAGACTTTGCGGCAAAACGCTATGAAGCTGCGGCAGCCGCACTCGAACGAGCGAGGATGGAAGCCCAGAAGCAGCAACTCTACCTTGTTCGCGTGGTCAATCCCAACATGCCTGTGAAAGCACTATTTCCGGAACGGGAAAAGATCGTGCTTACGGTTTTCATTGGCCTGTTACTGACATACAGCATCGGCTGGCTCATCGCAGCCGGCGTAAGGGAACATGCAGCGTGAGATATCTGGAGCGGTTCAACCTTAGGGAAAATCAAATACTTTACACAGTGCCTTGGGCGCGGCCTACAAGAGCACGTAAAGCTCACGCCGCCCTCACGTTTTCCTTTTGACGTTTCCGGAGCAAGTATGAAAGCAGTACTCCTTGCCGGTGGCCTTGGCACCCGCTTTGCAGAAGAAACTAGTCTACGCCCTAAGCCGATGATCGAGATCGGCGGTCGACCAATATTATGGCATATCATGAAAATATATGCCGCAAATGGCATAAACGATTTCATTGTCTGCTGCGGCTACAAGGGATATGTAATCAAAGAATATTTCGCCAATTACTTTCTTCACATGTCAGATGTAACATTCGACATGTCTGCCAATCAAATGACAGTTCATTCTCGCCGGGCTGAGCCTTGGAGGGTCACGCTGATCGACACGGGCGAAAACGCGATGACAGGTGGCCGACTCCTCGCGGTGCGTGAACATTTGCGAGAGGAGGATGCATTTTGCTTCACCTATGGCGATGGTGTTGGCAATGTAGACATAGCGGGCTCGATCGACTTTCATCGATCGCATGGCAAAGAAGCGACTATGACAGTTGCAGCTCCCCCGGGACGCTTTGGCGCAGTTGCCATCGATGATACGCGGGTTATGCAGTTTCAGGAAAAGCCAGACGGTGATGGCGCGGTGGTAAACGCCGGGTTCTTCGTCCTTTCACCCAAAGTTTTCGACCGGATCGCCGGCGAACAAACAACTTGGGAAAAAGAACCGCTCGACGGCTTGGCCGCCGACCGCGAACTTCATGCATTCAAACACCTCGGTTTTTGGCAGCCGATGGATACCTTGCGCGACAAACAGCATCTGGAGATGCTATGGGCCGGCGGCAAGGCGCCATGGCAGGTCTGGGCATAGCAGTGACTAATCCCACAGCTGCCCTCGGAGTATAAGCATGTCATATTTTTCTAATGCCTATCGCGGCAAAAAGGTACTGGTGACTGGCCACACCGGATTTAAGGGCAGTTGGCTTGTCAGTTGGCTGCTTGATCTCGGCGCGGATGTGGTGGGCTTTTCCGATGGGGTTCCCACTTCCCCGTCGCTATTTGAACTGTCCGTCTTAGCCAATCGTATCGATCATCGGATCGGCGACGTGCGTGACCGAGAGGCGCTCAGCACTCTCATAGCTGAGGTTCGTCCCGACGTGGTCTTCCATCTTGCCGCCCAGGCCATCGTCTCGACGAGCTATGTGGATCCGCTTGGTACCATATCGACCAACGTCATCGGCACCGCAACAGTGCTAGACGCATTGCGCGACGTTACCTGGCCCTGCATCGGCGTCATCATTACCAGCGATAAATGCTATGAAAATGTCGAGTGGCCTTGGGGATACCGGGAAACAGACCGATTGGGCGGTCGGGACATCTACAGCGCCTCAAAGGGCGCGGCCGAACTGATCTTCCACGCTTACCATCATTCCTTTTTTGCAGTACCGCAGAATGTCCGCCTCGCGACCGGGCGCGCGGGGAACGTGATTGGGGGAGGTGATTGGGCGGCGGACCGCATTGTGGTCGATTGCGTCAAGGCGTGGCAAAAGGAGCGCCCGGTCGATATCCGCAGTCCGCGCTCCACCCGTCCGTGGCAGCATGTGCTGGAGCCACTGAGCGGATATCTCGCGCTTGGTGCCAGGCTGCTGGAGTCCGATGGCCTACATGGCGAAAGCTTCAATTTCGGTCCCCAAGCCGAACAGAACCGAACAGTCGTTGAACTGCTGGGCGATCTCGCGATGCGTTGGGGGCCACTGGCCTGTGAACCTTATGTCATCACCGGCGATATTCCATTCCACGAAGCCGGTCTACTGAAGCTGAGCTGCGACAAAGCACTGCTTGAGATGCGCTGGCAACCAACCCTCACCTACACCGAGTGCGTAAGCCTGACTGGTGATTGGTATCGCAGAGTTCTTCGGGAACAGGGCGACGTATTCACGATCACCGCCGAGCAAATCCGCCACTATGAAGAACTCGCAGTGCAGCGCAGTCGCGTGTGGACAGCATGATAAGTCCGGCCCCCATCGTGACACCGCTGAAGCGTATTGCCACTCCGGGAGGAGAGGTAATGCACGCCATTAAGGCGGTGGAAGACAGCTACGCCGGATTTGGCGAAGCTTACTTCAGCACCGTGGAGAAGGGGGCGGTGAAAGGCTGGAAACGCCACAACCGCATGACCCTGAACCTGGTAGTACCCGTTGGGGCCGTCGAGTTCGTCATCCATGACTCCCAGGCCGCCGCCGAAGACGAGCGCTTCCGCAGCTTTACCATCGGCGCGACCGGCGATTATGCTCGGTTGACCGTCCCACCAGGACTCTGGATGGCTTTTTCTGGACGAGCGGATGGGCTCAACCTCGTACTCAATGTCGCCAACATCGGGCACGACCCCGACGAGGTGGATCGTGCCGAATTGGACGCGTTCCCCTGGACGTTTGCCTAACGCCATGCCCGATGTGCTGATCGCAGGTCCTGGCGGGATGTTGGGCAGCGGGTTCACGCTGCGCTTTCCCAATGCGATATCGATAGGACGAGCGTCACTCGACATACGACAGACCGAAACTATTCAGGAAACAATTGCGAAGTCGAAAGCACGTTGGATCATCAATTGCGCGGCACACACCAATGTCGATCTTGCCGAGACGGCGATCGATGATGCTTGGCGGGTCAATGCTTTACTTCCAGGCATTCTCGGCACGGCGTGCCGCGCAGCGGGCGCAACGCTGGTCCATTTCTCCAGCACCGGCGTCTATGGGAACTGGAAGCAGAGCGCGTATGAGGAGGATGATCCCTTACAGCCGACTACCGTGCACCATCGTAGCAAGGCCGCTGGTGAAGCCGCTGTCAGAGATAGCGGATGTGAGCATCTCATCATTCGTACCGGATGGTTGTTTGGGGGACATCCCGGACAGCCAAAAAATTTCGTGTGGAAAAGAATCGTCGAAGCCGCGAATTGCCGGGAACTCAAGAGTGACCCAAGCCAACGCGGTAATCCGACAGCAGTGTCTGACGTTGTGACGCAAACACTTTCCGTTCTGCATTCCGGGTACCGGGGAACACTCAATCTCGTTTCACAGGGGAGCGCGAGCCGTATGGATTACGTCCGTCGGATCGTGCGCAGCGCTGGCCTCGACTGCCGCGTATCACCGGGCAACCAGCCGTTCGCGCGTGCGGCACGTGTTTCTCCAAACGAAGTCGCCGTCAACAAACGATTGCAGTTGCTTGGGCTTGATCGCATGCCGACATGGGAAGACGCAGTGGATCAATACGTAATCGAACTGCAACAATCATCGGAATGGTTGCAATTGAGGGCGCGAGCGTGACCCATTCGACTAATGCGATACTCGGCGCTGGTATCGCAGGCTTGGCCGCAGCAAAAGCTGCGCGCGATATGGGTAAACCTGCAACTGTGTATGAGGCGCGTGACCGAGCAGGCGGGCTGTTGGACAATTTCACGATCGATGGATTTCGATTTGATACCGCGGTTCATCTGTCTTTCGCAACAGAACCTGAGGTGCGCGAAGTTTTTGATCGCACCCCGTTCATTACGCATACGCCGGAGGCGACGAACTGGGACCACGGTTATTGGCTCAAGCACCCGGCCCAAACGAACATGTTTCCCTTGCCTTGGGAGGAAAAAGTCGAGCTAATCCTTGGCCTAGCAGAAAACACGGATGGTGAAATCCGCAACTATCGTGATTGGCTCATCCAGCAATACGGCTTGCCGATCGCCGAACGATGGCCGCTGGTCTACACGGAAAAATACTGGACGCTACCTGCGGAAAAACTTGGTACCGATTGGATCGGCCAACGGATGCGCCGGGCCGATCTTCGAGAGGTTCTACAAGGCGCGCTTACTGCGGAGACACCCAATCACTACTATGTTAAGGAAATGCGATATCCGGAGAGAGGCGGATATCGTGCTTTTATAGAACCACTGATCGAGGCAGCCGACGTGCGACTCGGGCATCGTCTGTCGAGGATAGATCCAGTTTCGCGGCGGCTTGAGTTTGCCCAAGGCGAGGTCACAACATACGATAGACTGGTGTCAACACTACCGTTACCGATGCTGATCAATTGCATTGAAAGCGTCCCGGACGAAGTTCGTCGTAACGCCGCCACGCTTTTTGCGACAAGCCTAGATTTAGTATCAGTCGGATTCAAGCGCGACGACGTGCCGCCTGCCTTGTGGTTCTACATCTACGATCGTGACATTAAGGCAGCGCGAGCCTATTCTCCGAGTTGGAAGTCTCCCGACAACGCACCATCAGGCTGTAGTTCCTTGCAGTTCGAAATCTATTCGTCTCCGCAAGCGCCCCAAGATCAAACTCCCGAGCAATTGAAGCAAGGAATCGTTGACGCACTCGGTACAATGGGACTCGCCAGTCCCGAAGATATTCTGGTTCTTGATCATCGAACCGTTCCGTTTGCGAACGTTGTGTTTGACCTCGGCATGGAAGAACGACGTGACAGCATCATCCGCTGGCTCAACACAATGAACATTCAATGTGCTGGCCGGTTCGGTGAATGGGCGTACCTCTGGAGCAATCAAGCAATGATGAGCGGGCTCAAAGCTGGGTTCAGCGCATTCGCGTGATACCGAACAGCCTCACGCGTCTCCTGTGTCTAGCTCCCGCTATTGATCACACTATAGCAGCCCCCCCTCTCGATTGATGCCGCCGTGGACAGCAAGGCTCTGTTGCAAAAATCGTGAAGCTTGAGCATGCTTGGCGGAGATTGGACGGACGGAACGATGACGGATTTCAAGTGGCGCCATTTCCAGGGTGATGTGATCCTGTGGGCGGTGCGCTGGTATTGTCGCTATCCGATCAGCTATCGCGACCTTGAGGAAATGCTGGCGGAACGCGGCATTTCGGTCGACCATACGACGATCTATCGCTGGGTCCAGTGCTACGCCCCGGAGATGGAGAAGCGGCTGCGCTGGTTCTGGCGGCGTGGCTTTGATCCGAGCTGGCGCCTGGATGAAACCTACGTCAAGGTGCGGGGCAAGTGGACCTACCTGTACCGGGCAGTCGACAAGCGGGGCGACACGATCGATTTCTACCTGTCGCCGACCCGCAGCGCCAAGGCAGCGAAGCGGTTCCTGGGCAAGGCCCTGCGAGGCCTGAAGCACTGGGAAAAGCCTGCCACGCTCAATACCGACAAAGCGCCGAGCTATGGTGCAGCGATCACCGAATTGAAGCGCGAAGGAAAGCTGGACCGGGAGACGGCCCACCGGCAGGTGAAGTATCTCAATAACGTGATCGAGGCCGATCACGGAAAGCTCAAGATACTGATCAAGCCGGTGCGCGGTTTCAAATCGATCCCCACGGCCTATGCCACGATCAAGGGATTCGAAGTCATGCGAGCCCTGCGCAAAGGACAGGCTCGCCCCTGGTGCCTGCAGCCCGGCATCAGGGGCGAGGTGCGCCTTGTGGAGAGAGCTTTTGGCATTGGGCCCTCGGCGCTGACGGAGGCCATGGGCATGCTCAACCACCATTTCGCAGCAGCCGCCTGATCGGCGCAGAGCGACAGCCTACCTCTGACTGCCGCCAATCTTTGCAACAGAGCCGCACATGGTATCTCGGCTTCATGATCGTAGATGCCGCACAGCGTGGTCGTGGCGTCGGACGCTCAATTTACTCGACGGTCGAAAGCTGGGCCGCTGCGAGAGGTGCCACAGAGATTCGGTTGGCCGTGCTGGAAGCGAATGAAGCGGCAGAGCGATTTTGGCGTTCTCTCGGCTTCATTGAGTATCGGCGCGTTGGGCCAGACACCTTCAAAATGCGTAGCCATCGCCGGATAGAACTGAGCCGTCGCCTTTCTGGCGCGACCGTAGAAGGCAGCAACAAGTAAGATCTCGCGCCGGCTATCTGGGCGAGCTTGGCGTAGGATTCCGCCCCCTCCCGCAAACGCCCCCATCGCCACCGATGTGTGGGAAGGCTGGATATTCCTCAACCACCAGAAGCAGCCCGAAGTCAGCCTGCAGGAATTCCTTGGAGACTTCGGAACGCGGTTTGCCGGGGTTTCTTGGGAAAATACGGATACGTCACTCTATTTCGAGGCGCATCTCGATGCGAACTGGAAAGTGCTGGCCGATGCCTTTTCGGAAACCTACCATATCCCTTCGATCCACCCGGCGACGATCGGCAAGACTTTCGCCAGCGCGGTCAATCCGCATTCCCGCCCGCTCGATGCACGCTTCTGGGGACCACACCGCCAGTTTTCCACTTTCGGCAATCCGGACTACGCTCCGCCCGAAGATGCGATGGTCGAAAAGATGGCCTATGCGAACCGCGATACCGGCAACGTGCTGGGTGCCGCGGAAACGGCGGGGATGACCGAGTATCTCGATCATCCCGCGATCAATCCCAAGCAATCGAAACACTGGGCGCTGGACATCGCCGTCGCTTTTCCCACGCTGCACATAAACCTTTCGCCCGGCGGTTTCTGGTCGCACAGGTTCTGGCCGATCAGCGTCAATCGCACGCGGTGGGAAGCCGAGTTTCATGTACCCAAGCCACTGACCGGGCGGGAAAAGCTGCAACAGGAACTCTATATCACGCGCATCGCGGAAATCCTGCTGGAGGACGTGACGAACACCGAACGCACCCAGCGCGGCATCGAGGCCGGCGCATACGATACGATGCAGTTGCAGGATGGCGAAGTACAGATCCGCCACAACCTTCACCACGTCGATCGCTGGGTGAACGCCAGGACCGTGCGCGAAGCGCTGGGCATCTGACAGGCAGCGCCCTTCACTTGCCCGTCAGTCAAAAATGGGGTCCTCAATGTCCGGATTGGAGCAACGCAGCTATATCGTGACGGGCGCAGGCGGCAGTATCGGCCGCGCTGCCGCCCTTATTCTTGCCCGTCGGGGCGCGAATGTGGTTGTCGCCGATATCGTCGAAGCCGCAGCCGAGGAAACGGTCAGACTGATACGCGCGGAAGGTGGCAACGCCGTCTACAGCCATTGCGACGTCAGTATCGAGGACAACGCGTGGTCGACCGTGGAACTCGCCATCACCGAATTCGGTCGCCTTGATGGCGCATTCAACAATGCGGGGCTGCCGCCGGTCAACGTGCCGCTTCATCAACTGACGAGCGCCGATTTCCAACGATCCCTGGATATCAACGTGCTCGGCGTTTTTCATTGCATGAAACATCAGATCGCAGCGATGCTGAAAGCGGGGAGCGGCGGTTCGATCGTGAACACGGCGTCGGTTGGCGGCACCGTCGCGATCCCCGCACATGGCGAGTACATCGCAGCCAAACATGCCGTTATCGGGCTGACGCGGATCGCTGCCGTCGATTACGGGCAACAGGGAATCCGCGTGAACGCAGTTCTACCGGGCGCTATCCGCACTCCGATGCTGATGTCGGTGATCGAGAACGAGCCTTCGCACGCGGAATTCCTGAAAACCGCCCACCCGATCGGTCGATATGGCGAACCGGCGGAGATCGGCGAAACGGCAGCCTGGTTGCTGTCGGATGCCTCTTCGTTCGTCACCGGCGCCGCCATTGCTGCCGATGGCGGCTACACCGCAATCTGAACTGCCAGAACCGTTGGGAACCGGACTATGAGCGCAATACGAATGATGGCGGTCTTCGCACGGAGAGTGGGAATGACGCCTCAGGCGTTTCACGATCACTGGCGCTATCCCCACGGCTCGCTGGGACAAGGCATCCGGATTATCAAGCGCTATGTCCAGAGCCATCAGGTCGACGTCGATTTCCTCGATGCCGATCAGAACCGCTACGAAGGCATCGCCGAAGTCTGGTTCGACAGCGAAGCGGACGCTGCCGCCTTCGTGACCGATCCTGATTATGTGGCCTATGCGCTGAAAGATGAGCCGAATTTCGTCGACATGGACAACTTCTTTGCCGTTTTCGCACGCGAAGAGGTTCTCAAAAGCCGCGCCGAAGCGCTGCGCGGTGACGAGGCGGCCTATAACTGGTCGATCGACCGACGACCGAACTTCGCCAAGCTTACCCAGGTGGTGTTCGAGGAAGGCGGCACGGCCTGGGCCGGAGACGACGATTTCGCACTTGGCGAGCGTCTTGGCGCATTTCGCCATACCCGGTGCCATCCGATCGAAAAGCTCGTCCTCCCCGGCCCCTCGGTGATCGGTGTGCGCGAACTTTATTGGCCGACGCGGACATTGGCAGAACAGGGCATAGCTGCAGCAGGTGACGCTTTCCATGCGCTGTTTAGCCGAGCGCCAAAGGCACAAACGATCTTCTCGATAAGTGAGCGCTACGTCTGACGGTGCAGGTTAACCGCCCCTGCGCCTCAAGACGCTTCTCAACCAGACGCCGCTCCTGCGCAGCCCATGGTAGAGCCAGAATGCGATCCATACCGAGCTTCAGCGGCCCTTCCAGGCGCTTCTGCAAATAGCGGCCGATCTCGAACGGGTTAGTCTTCGCCTGCCCTTCCACCACGGTCTTGCCGTCGGGATCGAGAACACAGATGCTCGTGCTGCGCTGGCTGACATCCAGACCCACGCTGTATGTTGCTTCGTGCCGGATAGGCGAGCCGTCCGATCAGGCGCAGGATGTTGCGCTCTGCCGGCGATTGTGGCGCATTGCGCAGCCAGGATAGCCATGTCGCGGCCTGCCCCGGTCGTCGGGCTAGCAAATCGTCCAGACCCTGAGCCAGCCAGCGCGGACGACGGCGATGCTGGCCGATGCGCGAAATCGTCGAAGCCATTTTCTATCTGCTACGGGCAGGATGTCCCTGGCGGCTTTTGCCCGACAGTTTTCCGCCATGGCGCACGGTATACCAGTGGTTCTGCACCTTGCGCGACGATGGGGTATTCGAAAGCCTCAATCATCATCTCGTTCGGATCGATCGCATCCGGACAGGGCGAGAACCAGCACCATCCGCGGCAGTCATCGACAGCCAGAGCGTGAAGACCACCGAAGCAGGCGGACCTCGTGGTTACGACGCAGGCAAGAAGACCATGGGACGCAAACGCCATGCAATGGTCGATACCGATGGTCGCGCCCTTATCATACTGGTCCATCCTGCCGATGTGCAGGACCGCGATGGCGCGGTGCCCTTGCTCCAGCAGTCTCACCAGCGGCATCCCTTCGTCGCGCGCGCCTATGCCGACAGCGCCTACAACAGCGATCGCGTCCGGGACGCCACCTCCATTACGATCGAAATCGTCCGCAAATTCGCCGATCAGACCGGCTTCGTCGTCCATCCCAGACGATGGATCGTCGAACGCACCTTCGCATGGATCAACCGCAATCGCCGTCTGGCCAAAGACTTCGAGCGGACCATCAAATCCGCAACCGCGCTCCTCTATGCCGCCGCTGCCATCGTCCTCATCCGACGCATCGCTCGTTACCCATGAGATTCAAGACAGACTCTTAACAAAATTTCGTTACTTGACGGATTTCTTGGACTTAGGGTTGCAGTGCGCCGCATGTAGATGGCTGTTCGTGGAGAAAGACAACGTGATACGTATGTTGGGTGAATTTTGGCCAGATATATTCGTGATCTTACTGGTCTGTTCGCTCGTATCATTTGCAAACCAAAAATTCGGAATATTTGTCGCTACTCCGATAACATTGGGATCGACTGCATTAACGCTATTGCTCGGAGCCGCTGGGGCGACATGATTCTACTCTTATCTTCCTTTTGGCCTTGGCTTGTTCCAGCAATTGCGTGGATCGGATTTTTCACCGGTCGCTATTTTAGAAGAAAGAGCATAGCGAAAAACACATGATTGCCGCAACTCTGGCGGCTTCGCGCGCCTACGCCGGGCCGGGTTACTCCCGGCCGTGAAAGCGGCATCCATCTGCGGCCTGCACGTCAAGCGTGTCGGCGCTCCTTCGCAGCCGCCAACATCTCGCGCCGAAGGATTGCGTTCATGCGAGCCTGATAGCCCTTGCCCTGGGATTTGAGCCAAGCAAGCACATCGGCGTCGAGCCGCGCCGTTACCTGCTGCTTGATCGGCTTATAGAACCGTCCACGCTCGGCGGTCTTCCAGAAATCCTCTGTCAGCGTCGGGGCATCACTATAGTCGATACCGCTATCCGGCATCGCCTGCAGGGCATCCAGCTCGGCCTTCTGTGCCTCGGTCAAGGGGGGCAGATTGCCCGGATCGAGCTGGAAGCGGACGGTATCAGCGTCTTTCTTCTTCATAACGTCGTCTTTCCTTTCGATCGGCTTTTCGGGCCGAAATGATATGGATGATCTCCACATATTCGCCGTCGTCGTCATCCTCAGCGACGGTGTGGGCCACCAGCAGGAGTAAATGTCCTTCGACCAGGCCCAAGGTCTGCCATCGTTGCTCGCCGCCTTCGATCCGATCATGCACGCTAAGCGCAAAGGGGTCTGCGAAGGCGCTGGCGGCCGTCTCGAAACTGATGCCATGCTTTCTCAGATTGCTCTCGGCTTTGGCTGGGTGCCAGGAAAAGCGCATGGATAACATGACGGGAATATAATTATATTTTTGTCGTTAT